>CAZXGQ010000107.1:0-11411 GCA_964640415.1 uncultured Prevotella sp. | reverse complement strand
GTAAACAATAAACATTAAACATTAAACATTAACATATACGTCCCCGAAGGGGGCAAACTCTGCATAACCGCTGGTGGAGCGAGCGTAGCGAACGGAACCTGCGGACTTGAATACGGCAAGTCCATTGGCGTCCTCGAAGAGGGCGAACACACTCACAGAGCATTTTGCACGGAAAGTCCGCCCTCTTCGAGGACGGTTTTATAATCCGGCGCTCTATCCGCAGGTTCCCTTCTGTCACCGGTTATGCAGAATTAGCCCCCTTCGGGGACGTATATTCAAGCATAAACACCTAAATTCGAAACTTCAATAATAAAGAAAACGCAGGAAGGTTTGGTATTGTTTGAAAAAACTCTTAACTTTGTTGATAATGCCCATGTGTAGGACAAAATCAATCAGGTAAAACCTATTTATACATTATATCCGCATGCTTCAAAGCTTCAATCTCGGCGGCGACGGCAAGAGCACCGCATTCAAGAGAGATATTCTGAAATATTTCGTGGCCAATGGCAACTCCACTATTCTCGAGCTTGCCAAGGACGCCTCGCTCAGTGTACCCACGGTGAGCAAGACTGTGGCAGAGCTTCTTGAGATGGGCTATGTGAAAGAGTACGGCAAGCAGGAAGCGGGCGAGGGGCGCCGGCCAAACCTTTATGGCCTGAACCCGGAGTCGGGATATTTTGTCGGCGTTGAGATTAAGGAGGGATTTGTCAATCTGGGTCTCATGAACTTCCGTGGCGACCTTGTGGAACTCGACGACAATGTGCCGTGCCGCATCGACAACACTATGCAGTCGGTTGACGAGTTGTGCAGCCTTGTAACCGATTTCATCAACAAGACCGACGTTGACTGTTCAAACATTCTCAATGCAACCTTTTGTATCTCGGGACGTGTCAATTCGGAAAGCGGCTATTCCCACACATTATACAACTTCTCTGAGCAACCTCTGACCAACCTTCTTAGCGAGCGCATAGGTTATCCGGTGTGCATTGAAAACGATACTCGGGCTTTTGCCTATGGCGAATACATGAAAGGTGCTGTGGAAGGCGAAAAGAATGTGTTGTTTGTCAATGTGAGCTGGGGACTCGGATTGGGCATTATCCTCGGCGGCGAACTGTATAAAGGCAAGTCGGGATTTGCCGGAGAGTTCGGCCATACCCACATGTTCGACAACGACATACTTTGCCATTGCGGCAAGAAAGGCTGCTTGGAGACCGAGGCCTCGGGGAGTGCCTTGCAGCGCAAAGTGCGGGAGCGCATCGAAGCAGGCGAGTCATCGTTTCTCACCAAGCGCGAGGGCGATATCTATTCGCTTGACAACATCATTGATGCAGTGAACAGCGAGGACCCTCTCTGCATTGACGTTATCGAACAGATAGGTCTGAAACTGGGCGAGAGCGTGGCCAACCTGATAAACATCTTCAACCCCGAACTGGTTGTGATAGGCGGAGTGCTTGCCCGTACGGGCGACTTCCTGCTTCAGGCTGTGGCTGCATCGGTGCGCCGATATTCGTTGAGCATTGTCAACAAGGACACTCGCCTGTGTCTCTCAAAACTGCACGAGCGCGGCGGAATAATAGGCTGCTGCCTGCTTGCAAGAAAGAGCTTGCTCGGCTGACAACACCGCTTCACGGCAAGCTGAATGCGGCGGCCTGATTATTGGTCCTTGTTCTCCACATAGCCCTGATACTCGGGCACGAGTCCTGACATTATGGCATCGTAGCTCGTGTCCTTAATGTGGTCGATGTTCTCGCGGCCCTTGCCTATCGGGTAGACTGGCTTGTGGATGGTGAGTGTCAGTGGATGCCAATTGACCCAATGCCAGTCCTTCATGCGGGGCATGATGTCGAACGAGCCGTTGATGGTGAGCGGACAGACGGGCAGTTGCAGCTCGTCGGCAAGCGCGAAAGCACCACGGCGGAAAAATCCCATGTGGCCGGTGAACGTGCGTGCTCCCTCGGGGAACACCACCACCGACATGCCTTCTTTAAGAGTCTCGCGGGCATCGTCGTAGGTCTTCTTTATCTTTGACGCTCCTCGTTTGTCGACAATGATTTGATGCGAAGACCTGCAGGCCTGGCCAACGACGGGGATGGTGGTCAGGCCGTGTTTCATCATCCACTTGAAGTTGCGGTTGAGAAAGCCGTATATCAGGAAGATGTCGAAAGCACCCTGGTGGTTTGCCACAAAGACATAGCTCTCACCGGGCTTGAGGTTTTCTCTTCCCTCAACCTTCACCGGCAGAAGAAGCAACCTGATGGCCAACCTGGCCCATTGATGTCCAGGCCAGTAGCCCCAAAAGTTTCCGTTGCCGATCTTGCAGCCCACTATGGTGAGAATGCCTAAAATGATAGTGAAAATCAGGAACACTGGTAATACAATGCACAGTTGGTATGCACGATATAGGTATTTCATGGGTGTTGTTTCTGTTGTCTTGTTTATTTTTGTTGTGCCTTGTGGAGCGTTATCACCGTTATCTCGCAAGGCATGTTGAGCCTGAAGGGAACTACTCCGCCCAATCCTGCATTGACATAGATGTATCGCCCGTCCTTTTGATAGAGCCCGCAGTCTTCTTTTAAGTTGATCATCGTCGGGCGCAAGCCTAAGATCTGCATTTGGCCGCCGTGGGTGTGTCCCGACAACGTGAGCTGCACGTTGGAGTGGGGCAGAATGTCTTTCTCCCATGCCATTGGGTTGTGTTGTAGCAGCACGACAAATGCCGACTTGGGTATTCCCTTGAGAGTTTTCTTGAGATCGGAGTGGTTGCTTTCTGGCAAGGTGCTGAAATCTTCGGCTCCGGCGAGCCAAATCGCTTCGGAAGACAGTTGTCCGTTGCTTAGTTTTCGCCTTATTGGGGTGTTGCCGTTGAGCAACACTCGCCCGAGCTTCTTTTCAATGTCTATAAGCCGGTTTGTCATCTTCGTCTTTTCCTCCGGCGTAGCCTTGACATAATTGCCGTAATCGTGGTTACCCATGATTGAATACATATAAGGCAGCCGCTTGAGCTCCGGCATCATTGTCTCCGCTTCCTCGGGTCTCATGTTCTGCATGTCACCGGTGAAACAGACCAGTTCGATGTCTTTCTGTGCTCTTATGCTGTCAATCTCGGCCTTTAGAATCTTCCGTCTCCATCCGTTGAAGGTGCCCGAATGGATGTCCGAAATCTGCATTATCCGATAGCCTTCAAACTCTTCGGGAAGGTCGGGGAAGTTCAGGTCTACTTGCCTGACAACGATCCGTCCCACTCCGAAGGTCATTCCGTATATGTATGCCAGCGCCCCTATTGCGCCCACGGCAATTCCTGCGCGGTGACCATAGTTGTAGCGGGTGTGGAAGATCTTGCGCAGAGCCGAGCCCAACCAGGAACAGACGGCAAACATTGCCTTGGGCACGATGAACAAGCCCAGGAGGCAGAGGTAAGTGTTGAGCCAGGTGAGGTCGGTCGGGGCGAAGTCGCGAATGGTGGAAAGTGCCACGGTGTATACCATCATGCAGAGGCACGGCAGCCACCACAGCACCCTTATCACACGGTTGTGGAGATAGCGCGTGCGGTAATAATGGAACCAGATGTAAATGTCGGGCACCAGAATTATCAGAATGAAAAATAAGAGTGATCTAAGTATCATGTGGTTTATAGTGCTGTCGTGGATATTATTGATTTGCCAGCGACGACTGGATGAACCGTCTCATTGTGGCGACAGGCAGTTGCCTTCGGCGTGCATAGTCTGCGAGCTGGTCTTCACCAATCTTACCCAGTTCAAAATATCGGGCCTGGGGATGCTCGAACATCAGTCCCGAGGTTGACGCGTGCGGCTGCATCATTCCGCTTTCGGTGAGCCTGATGCCGATGCTTGCCATGTTTATTATCTTGTCGATGAGGAAGTTCATGCTTGTGTCGGGCATAGACGGGTATCCCACCGCAGGTCTTATGCCTTGGTATTTCTCGGCGTGTATCTCGTCCATCGACAGTTGCTCGTTTGGTGCGTAACCCCAATATTGTCGCCTCACCTGGAGGTGCATCAGTTCGGCTGTGCCTTCTGCGAGTCTGTCGGCGAGCACTTGCGACAACATCTTCCCGTAGACATCATTGTCGTAGCCGCAGGCGAGGTCGTGGTCCACGGTAGCGGCAAAGAGCCCCAGCTTGTCGGCTATGCCCTGCGATGCAGGCCGCAGAAAGTCGGCGAGGCAGAGGTTGGGCTGTCCCGGCTTGGTAGGCTTTTGCTGTCTTAGCATTGGCAGGCGAATGCCGTCGGCGATGATGTCGTCGCCGTCGCTGTTGGCGTCAACAATCCTGAACACTGCGTGGGTGCGGTAATTGCCTTCCCATCTGTCGAGCATTGCGTTGGCGTCAGCGTAAAGGCGGTCGCGTTCAGCATTGTGCTTGCCGTTCATACCCCACGTGTAGTCGAAATACACCCAGTTGATGAAAGGCCTTATGTCGCAGATGTTATAGTCGATTCGCATGCTTCCTTATATATAATGTAAGAGTGGCACAGTGTCGTATACGTGTGTGTAGCCGTGTGTGAGGCTTAGTGGTTGAAGCAGACAGCCTCGCCACGGTAGGACTCGTCCAGTTTGCCATTTTCGAAAACAGTGTGCCCGTTGCATATCGTTCTCATGACGCGCCAGCCGAACTTGTCGCCCGTGAGCGGACTCCAGCCGCACTTGCTTTGTATCATTTCTTCGGTAAGTGTCCATGGCTCAACTTGTTTCACGATGGTGATGTCGGCCTTGTAGCCGGGACGGATGAAGCCTCGGTTGCTTACGGAAAACAGACGTGCCGGATTGTGGCACATGAGCCACACCAGTTGCTCAATGGTCATTGTTCCCTCATCGACAAGGTTGAGCATAGACACCAGCGAGAACTGCAATGTCGGCATGCCCGATGTTGCATGGGCACATCCACCCTGCTTGTCGCTGAGCTTGTGTGGCGCATGGTCGGTGCCAATACATGTGATCGATCCCTTGCTTAGGCTGTGGCACAATGCCTTGCGGTCTTTGGCTGTCTTGACCGCAGGGTTGCACTTTATGAGTGCCTTGCGTGTGGTGTAGTCGTTGTCGGTGAACAGCAGATGGGCAATCACCGCTTCGCCAGTGACTTTGGGCATCGGCCCTAACCGGAATGCGTTGCCGTTTGCCGGTATCAAGTCGAGCTCTTTAGCCGTTGAAATGTGGGCTATGTGGAGCCGTGTGCCATGGGCGTTTGCCAATGTCACGGCAAGCGACGAACTGGCGTAGCATGCTTCTTCTGAGCGTATGGCTGGGTGAAGGCTAATGTCGGGGTCGTCGCCGTATGTAGCCTTTGCCTTTGCCATGTTGCGGTTGATGATGTTCGTGTCCTCACAGTGGGTCATCAGCGGCAGGTTGAGCTTGGCGCACTGTGAGAATACATCGTCAAGGGCTTTCTCGTCGTCGACGAGCATGTTGCCTGTCGATGCGCCCATGAACAGCTTTATACCCGGCAGGTGCGTGGTATCGAGCTGCCCAAAGTTGTCGGCATTGCTGTTTGTTGCTCCGAAGAAGAAGGCGTAGTTGACGTGGCTTTCCTTCTCGCCGCGTGCCATTTTGTCTTCCCAGTCGGTTATGGTTGTTGTGGCAGGCTTGGTGTTCGGCATGTCGAAGAATGTGGTGACACCGCCCCATGCCGCCGCTTTCGACTCGCTGTCGATGTCGGCTTTGTCTGTGAGCCCCGGCTCACGGAAGTGGACGTGCTCGTCGATGACGCCTGGCATAACAAGACACCCCGAAGCATCTATGTGTTGGTCGCAGATGCCTCGGGGTGTCTCGTCTTCGGCAATCACACTTTCAATATGGTCGTTGTCTATTATGATGGAGCCTTTGAAAGACTTGCCCTCATTGACAATCGTACCATTTTCGATGATTGTCCTCATATTGAGAAAGATTATATGCTTGTTTGTATTATATGCTTAATATGTTATTGAGCCATTTCGTTTGGAGTCTGGCCGTCTTGCGGTGCTTCTTGCGGTGCGGCTTGCTGAGTCTGCTGTGGTGCTTGCTCTGGCATTTTCGTTCCGTTCAAGATGCTTTGGTTCTCTTGTGCGGCTTCATAATAGTCCTTTACCTGCGGAGAGTTCTTGAACTTGTCAGTTGCCTTGCTCATGATGTCTTCAACCCAGGCATCGAGCATTGGCACGTTGTAACGGTTCATGCAGATGTTTATAAAGATGTATGGGCCAAGGATGTTGTCCATGTTTTCTGTTACAAACGATGTGACAAGCTTGTCCATGCGCTGGTTGATATCTGCATCCTTGGCTGCAAGGCGGTTGTTTACGGCGTCCATGTTCTTGCCGTTCATTATAGCCTGGTCGTGCTGGTGCACGAGGTCGCTGCTCTCGCTCATCAGTCTTGTGAACTGCTGACGGAACTTTGTCAGTTTGTCGTTGAGGGGAGTGCCGGTCACTGACTCCTGTGAGTTGTCGATCTTCACTTGGATGTCTCCTCCCTCAAGCACCACAGGTATGCTGTTGTCGTCGTCAAGTACAATGTTGGCCATTCTGACGGAGTCGGTTGAGCCTCCGAATTGGAACTGTCCGTGAACCACGTCACAAGAGTCCAGCTCTTTCAGAGTCGTGTCTTGCATTACTTTAAGGTACAGTTTCTGACCGTCGAGCATGCTCACATTGGTGGTGCCGTTGATGTGGAATCCGTTGGCACATGAGCCCAAGGCAAGAATACTGATTATGGCGTATATGACTTTATTCATAAGTTTTTGTTTTCTTCTTATAGCAAAGATACAATCTCTTGTCGAGTATATAAATTATTTTTATGCAATTTAATGTAAGAGACTACTCTTTTATGTTTTTTTTCGATAGTTCGTGGTCGATTCTGTGCGCGGTGTACACTTCGAGTATTGCAGCCACGAGCAACAAGATTACCCATTTGTTGTATAAATAGGTGATGTAAGCCTCTTGGTTGTTGAACAGCGACCGGAAAAAACTGTGGTTTATGCCTGCGTAAACGGTGTCGGTGAGAATCAGCCCTGCCAATACGAACAGCAGGTCGCTGAGGTTTTGCAGCTTTTTCAGTCTGCGCACAGCTATGTCCTTGCCCTCGTAGGTTTGAGACACTTGCATTACCGCAAACAGTACTGCACCCAAGAGGTAGACCCAGCACAACACTGTCGGTGCTATGGTGAACACGCAGCAAGCCACGCCTATGACCATCAAAACGCCGCCACTGAGGAATATGGCACTTTGTATTCTATTTAATTGTTTCATTCTTGTTGTTGGTTTTCAGTATCATCGATTACTGTCTCCGTGGTGAGCACGAAGATGTCTTCGTCGTCAGCTTTCATGAAATAGCGCTCGCGGGCTATCTTCTCAATGTATCTGGGATTGCGCTTGAGCTTTTCCAGTTGAGTGTTGGCAGAGTCGTTGATGGCGTTGTATTTCCTGATTTCGTCTTTCAGACCGTTTATCTCGATATCGTATTTTACGCGTTGCAAGAAACTGTTCTCGTCGATGAAGCCAATAACCAATACTCCTATCACTATTGTGATAAGATATTTGTGTCTTCCTAAGGCTGACCATATTGACAGCAGTTTCTTCTTGTTCATGTCTTGCTCTTACAAATTCTATTGCAAAGGTAGTCATTTAGTGCAAACGAGACAAAATAATGATGCATTATTGTGTTTCGTTTGCACTTCTTTCATGCTGCACTTTCTGAAGTATACATTATAAAGTATACTTGGGCATTACATGAAAAGTGTGATAGAATAGAGGTAGAGCACGGCGGCGGGTATTGCCAAAAGGCTTGAATCGAACCTGTCCATCATTCCGCCGTGACCTGGCAAAATCTTTCCGCTGTCCTTGACGCCTATCGTGCGCTTGAAGAGACTCTCCACGAGGTCACCCCATGTGCCGAATATCACGACCACGGCTCCCAGTCCCAGCCATTGTGGCACGTTGAGGGTATGTACTTCGCTGCCGCAATTGGCAAAGTAGCCTATTACGCCAGCAATGATTACCGCGAAGATGCCGCCGCCAACGCTGCCTTCCCATGTCTTTCCGGGGGAGATGCGTGGGAAGAGCTTGTGCTTGCCAAACATGGAGCCGAAGCAGTAGGCACCGGTGTCGTTTGCCCACAACAGGATAAACACGGAGAGCGGAAGAAGCATGTCGTAGCCGCTGAAGTTGCCCGATTCGTCACACTTGAAAGCAAGGACGTTGATGAGCGACAAGGGCAAGGCAATGTACATCTGTCCGAGCATGGTGTACGCCATGTTTGTCACGGCGTTGCGGTTCTTGGCATACAACTCGCTGATAAGCAGATAGATGATGGTCAGAACATATGGCATCATCACCGCAAATCCCTTCATCACGCCAATGCTCCACATGGCAATGGCGATAAAGAAGTAGACACCGCCTACGGTTGAGATAAAACGGTTGACGTTGACATCGGCAACGCGGTCGTTGACCAGCCCTGTGTATTCCCACATCGTCAGTCCGGTGATGACGGTAAAGAGCAGGATCATTGCCATGCTGTTGAGAAAGCCGGCTATCATGATGGCCACGAAAAACGCTCCAGTGATGGCTCTGACGATAAGATTCTTCTGTTTGTCTGTCATGATCCTTTATCCTTTAATGTTCTCTGTGTTGTTGTTCTCTGTGTTGTTGCCCTCTGAGCCCTTGCTGGAATTGTCGGTCTTGCTTTGGTCGGCAATAGCCTTTTCGTGCTCTGCCTGTGCTTGCTTCACCTCGTCGGGCATGTCTTCGAGCTTTGGTGCCTCGGCGTCTTCCTTGGCTTTTCTCTCAGCCTCTAATCGGTCGTTCTCCTTTATCAGTTCTTCCGAGCGGCTTGTCCAAGGTCGTTTGCCTAAGATGTTCTCCACATCCTCGCGGTATATGACCTCCTTGTCGAAAAGGAGTTGGGCCAATGCCGCATGACCGTCTTTGTGTTCTGTGAGAATCTCCTTGGCTCGGTCGTATTGGTCGTTGACGATCCTCAGCACTTCGTCGTCGATGATCTTTGCTGTTGTCTCGCTGTAAGGCCGCTGGAACGAGTACTCATTATTATTATAATAGCAGATGTTTGGCAGCTTGTCGCTCATGCCTGTGTATGCCACCATACCGAAGGCCGCCTTGGTGGAACGCTCGAGGTCGTTCATTGCTCCTGTTGAGATGGCGCCGACGAAGAGTTCTTCGGCGGCACGGCCTCCGAGCAGCGAGCATATCTGGTCGAGCTCCTCGTCCTTTGTCGTGATGACTCTCTCCTCGGGTATATACCATGCCGCTCCGAGAGCTTGGCCGCGTGGCACGATGGTTACCTTGACCAGAGGATTTGCGTATCTGCAGAACCAGCTGATAGTGGCGTGTCCAGCCTCGTGAATGGCTATGGCGCGCTTCTCGTCGGCTGTCATCACCTTTGTCTTCTTCTCCAGTCCGCCGATGATGCGGTCTACGGCATCGAGGAAGTCTTGTTTCTCCACGGCCTGCTTGTTGTGTCTTGCTGCTATCAGTGCTGCTTCGTTGCAGACGTTGGCTATGTCGGCACCAGAGAATCCCGGAGTCTGACGTGCGAGATAGTCCACGTCCATGTCGTTGCCGAGTTTCAAAGGCTTGAGGTGCACGAGGAATATGGCCTTTCTCTCAGCGAGGTCGGGCAAGTCGACGTGTATTTGTCTGTCGAAACGGCCGGCGCGGAGCAATGCCTTGTCGAGCATGTCGGCACGGTTGGTTGCGGCAAGCACTATGACACCGGAGTTGGTGCCGAATCCGTCCATCTCGGTGAGAAGAGCGTTAAGTGTGTTCTCGCGCTCGTCGTTGCCGCCCATTGACGGGTTCTTCGACCTTGCACGGCCCACGGCATCGATCTCGTCGATGAAGATGATGCACGGTGACTTCTGCTTTGCCTGTGAAAAGACATCGCGTACGCGGCTTGCGCCAACGCCGACAAACATCTCAACGAAGTCGGAACCCGACATTGAGAAGAACGGCACGCCGGCCTCGCCGGCTACAGCCTTGGCCAACAAGGTTTTACCTGTTCCCGGAGGGCCAATGAGCAGTGCTCCCTTTGGAATTTTTCCTCCAAGGTCGGTATATTTCTTCGGATCTTTGAGGAAGTCCACAATCTCCTGCACTTCCTGCTTGGCACCTTCCTGTCCTGCGACATCCTTGAAGGTTATGCCCATCTCGTTTCCTTTCTCATAGAGCTTTGCCTTGCTCTTGCCGACGCTGAAGATGCCTCCGCCTCCGCCCATGCCGGACCCTCCACCTACTCCTCGACTGAACATCCAGAAGAGGAAGAAGAAGAAAAGCAGCGGACTGAGGTTTATGAGCAAGCTCCAAATGTCGGTGCCTCGCTCGTTGTTGTAGCTATAGCCGGCAAGTTTGTGCTTTTGCTGCTCGTTGTCGAGAAATTTCTCCAGTTCGTCAACAGATCCAAACTGCACGCTGAGGTATGGATTGACGCCCGTTTGCTGGGCAGTCATGTTGAAGACCGTACGTATATATTGTGGCTTTACGTACATCTTCAGCGTGTTTTCGGTCTTGTTGATTTCTACACGCTGGGCGTAGCCTTTTTCAACGTAGGCCTTGAAGTCGCTGTAGGTAGACTCTTGGCTTGAGCTGCCTTTAACTATTTCCCCGCCACCTCCAGAGAACAGCATGATGGCAAGAACGACAGCTACGATGATATAGAGCCAGTTCATGTTGAACCGGGGCATCTTGGGCTGCTGGTCGTTTTGGTTCATTTGACTGTTATTCATTGTTTAGTCTTGTTCTTTTAGTTTTGTTGCGGAACCTCGCTGCCATCCTCCTTGATGATGGTGATGTTTGCGTCTTCCCAAAGGTGCTCAAGGTCGTAGAACTCTCTTGGCTCGGGCAGGAAAATGTGTACGATTATGTTCACGAAGTCTATAGCAACCCATTGGTCGTTACCCAGTCCAGTTACGCCCACTGGCTTCTCGCCGGTTTTCTCGCGGCATTTGTCGCCTACCGACTTGGCCAATGCTTCCACTTGCGCCGGTGAGCCTCCTTGGCAAATCACGAAATAGTTGGTTATGGCTCCGTCGATATGTCTAAGGTCTACCACGCGTACGTCTTCGCCCTTCTTGTCTTGTATGGCGTCGACGATAATCTTAAGCAACTCTTCTGTCGTTGTTTCTTTCATTAATTTAATATCAGTGTGTTAACAGCTTAATCAAGACAAAGTTAGTGCTAATCATACGAATTACAAAATTTATTAATCTTATTTTTGAATTTAGTGTAAAAGGCATGCCATAATGGCGGATAAACGTGACATGAATATTTTTTTTGAAAAAAGTTGCCGAAAAGTTTGGAGGGTAAAAAAAAAGTCTGTACCTTTGCACTCGCAATTAAGAAACAGAGTTGCAAACAAAATTGGGATATGGTGTAATGGTAACACTGCAGATTCTGGTCCTGCCTTTCCTGGTT
>CAZXGQ010000106.1:0-11493 GCA_964640415.1 uncultured Prevotella sp. | reverse complement strand
AAAATCAATAAGAAAGATTATAACGCAATATTTCACCCACACAAATCAACATAGATCCTATTTTTTTCATCATTGGGGGTGGGTATTTGCCTTTTGAGTTGTTACAAATATAGAAACCACGAAACAATAACACTCAAGCAACACTCATGGACGAGCAAGAAGCACGACAACTCACCCTCCGTTACCTCTCAGGCACCATAACCCGTGAAGAGGAACAGCAGCTGTTCACTTTCATCGAAGAAGATGAAAGCCACAAGGCGCTGTTCCGCATTTGGGAGGACCAGTGGATGGAGTCGTCACGCCTTGTGCCGTCGGCCGGCAGTGCTTGGGAGCGCTTGGAGCCGATGCTCCAGGAAGAGGAAACATCGCATCCAAATCTTCATATATGGCGAAGAGTGGCCGCAGCGGCAGCCGTTGTTCTCTTGTTGTTCGGCACGGCGCTTGCCACGTGGCACGTCGCAAGCCACCGCCCCGAACAATTCTATTCCCTCACTGCACCCATGGGCTCCACCTCGCGCTTGACCTTGCCCGACGGCTCTGTGGTCTGGCTCAATGCCGGCTCAACGCTCCGCTATTCCACCAACTTCAGCGTGGACAACCGCAATGTGGAACTGAAAGGCGAAGGCTATTTCGAGGTGGCAAAGCACGGCGGCAACGAGTTCACCGTAAAGACCTCCGGCTATGACGTCACCGTGAAAGGCACCAAGTTTGACGTCTCAGCCTACGACGACGACCCCGTGGTCAGCACGTCGCTCATGCAGGGAAAGGTGATGATAAGCCAAGGCGAGACTACCGTGGAGATGAAGCCGGGCGAGACGGTCACGCTCGACAAGACCACGGGAAGCCTTGTGAAGACCGCCACGTCGGCAACGCCAAACGCATGGACGATGAACAGCACCGACTTCAACGAGATACGCCTTGGCGACTTCGCCAAGATACTCTCGCGCAAATACGGCGTCGACATACACATCACCTCGCAGAAGGTGCGCGACATAAGGCTCGCCATGACCCTTCAGAACCGCGAAACCATAGAAGACGTGCTCAAGTCGCTGAAGATAGTGACCAACACGCGGATAACGAGAGACGGCAAGCAGATCTACATCAACGAGAAGTAGCCTGCGGCTGAAACCGTCGTGCGGATACCGTCTCACGGATACTGTCGTGCGGATACTTGCCTAAGAAAACAAACACAAAAACATATAATTCTTAATATTCATCTAAAACCAAAAACTAAGCGTATAGCACTATGAAAGAAAACAGCAAGCTATTCAGACTCTTTCTCGTGGCCATACTCCTTATGAGCGCCTTCACGGCAAAAGCCCAGACGGTGACGAAGCAGTTCCGCAACGCCAGCGTGCAACAGGTGCTTAAGGAAGTGGAGCGGCAGACCAAGATGTCTGTTATCTACAACGTGGATGACGTGCAGTCGTGCCCACGAGTCACGGCTACGTTCCAGCGCACGCCCCTGCGCGAGGTGTTGAACAAGGTGCTCGATGGCAATTTGAGCTACGACATCAACGACCGTCTCATCTCCATCCACAAGCGGCAGGCCAAGACACAGACCGCAGCACATCAGCAGCAGACCTCGGGAAGCAAGCATACCGTAAAGGGACGCGTGCTCGACGAGAACGGTGAGCCCGTGATTGGAGCTACCGTCAGAATCAAAGGCACGAAGACCGCCACGGTGACCGACATGGACGGCAACTTCCACATCGAGGCATCGCCTGCCAATACGCTGGAGGTGTCGTATCTCGGTTATACCCCGAAGGAACTCTCTGCCAGCAGCGACAACGTGACGGTGAACATGGCACAAGACTCCAAAACGCTGGATGCCGTAGTGGTGACCGCCCTCGGCATCAAGAAGGAAGCCAAGGTCCTGACCTACAACGTGCAGCAGATAAGCAGCAGCGAGGTGACAGGCGTGAAAGACGCCAACTTCATGAACTCGCTCGCCGGCAAGGTGGCAGGTGTGGAGATCAATGCCAGCTCGGCCGGTATCGGTGGCGGCGTGAAGGTTGTCATGCGCGGTACCAAGTCTATCAGCAACAACAACAACGCCCTCTACGTAATCGACGGCATACCAATGCCATCGTTGCAGACAACACAGCCCACCGACTACTTCTCGGGCATGGGACAGTCGGGCGACGGAGCTGCAATGATCAACCCCGAGGACATAGAGTCTATCTCTGCCCTCAGCGGTGCTGCCGCTTCAGCCCTTTATGGCAGTGAGGCGCAGAACGGTGTCATCATGATCACCACAAAGAAAGGCCAGGAAGGCAAGACCACGGTGACATATTCTAACAACACCTCGTTCATGACCCCGTTCGTGCATCCTGAGTTCCAGAACACTTACGGTGCCAGCAGCGGCGAGTTTGCCAGCTGGGGCGAGAAGATGACGCAAGCCAGCAGCTACAACCCGATGGACTTCTTCCAGACAGGTTTCAACGAGGGCAACTCGCTGACCCTCTCTACCGGAACCGACAAGAACCAGACCTTCGTCTCTATTGCCTCTACCAAGGCCGAGGGCATTGTGGACAACAACACGCTCAGCCGTTACAACTTCACCGTGCGCAACAGCTCCAAGTTCCTCAAAGACAAGATGCACCTCGACGTGTCGGCAATGTTCGTGAACACACGCGAGAACAACATGGTGTCGGAAGGTCAGTACATGAACCCGCTCGTGTCGGTTTACCTGCTTTCGCCTTCCTACAGCCTTGAGACCTACCGTCTCTACGAGATGTACGACGAGAGCCGCAACTTCAAGGTCCAGAACTGGCCTTGGGGCAACCAGGGACTCGGCATGCAGAACCCATACTGGATTATCAACCGCGACAACCTGCCCAACAACAAGAACCGCTTCATGTTCTCAACGGGCCTGAGTTACGACATAGCCCAGGGCATACGCATCAGCGGCCGCGCCAAGACCGACTATACCTCGGCACGTTTCGAACGCAAGTATTCAGCTTCCACCGACGGTATCTTCGCCAAAGAGTATGGCTACTACGGCAAGGACGACGCCACCACACAGCAGATCTACGGCGACGCCATGCTGAACATCGACAAGTATTTCGGCGACTTCTCGCTCACCGCAGCCTTTGGTGCAAGCATCCAGGACGTACGCTACAAGTATTATTCAATCCGCGGCGACCTCAGCTCGGTGGCCAACAAGTTCTCTTTCAACAACCTCAACGTGTCGAGCATCAAGGCCGAGCAGAACGATTACCACGACCAGGTGCAGTCGGTCTTCGGCACTGTGCAGCTCGGTTGGCAGAGCAAGATTTACCTTGATCTCACTGGCCGCATCGACTGGGCTTCAGCCCTCGCCGGCACATCTTCCAGCAATGTGGCTTATCCCTCGGTAGGTCTCACCGGCATACTTACCGACCTCATTCCGAGCATCAAGAGCAATGTGCTCTCCTTCCTGAAAGTACGCGGCAGCTACAGCGAGGTGGGTAATGCACCCCGTCGCTACGTGCCGTTCCAGACTTATCCGTTCCAGGTGGGCACACCGTCAACGTCGACCACATATCCCAACAGCGACATCAAGCCGGAGCGCACCAAGTCGTGGGAAGTTGGTCTGGAAACCCACTTGTGGGGCGACAAGATCAATCTGAACGTGTCGCTTTACAAGACCTCGACCTACAACCAGCTCTTCAGCCCCACACTGCCAAGTTCTTCGGGCTATAGCTCAATCTATATCAACGGCGGACAGATCGACAACAAGGGTATAGAGGTGGCGTTGGGCCTGCACCAGCCTCTCGGACCAGTTGACTGGCACTCCAACTTCACTTACTCGCTCAACCGCAACAAGGTTGTCAAGCTGTTGAAGCCCACCAAGCTGAACAACGACCTTACCATCTCGCAAGACCACCTCGACCTCGTGAACCTCGGCAACGTGAAGAGCATGATAACCGAGGGCGGCTCAATGGGCGACCTCTACGTCACCTGCCTGCAGACCGACTTCCACGGATTCATCAACGTGGACTACGTGAACAACACCGTGTCTGTTGACCACAATGCCGGACCATACCACGACGGCTACATCTACGCCGGCAACTCACAGGCCAAATACCGCATGGGCTGGAGAAACTCGTTCAGCTGGAACGGCCTTAGCCTCGGCTTCCTCGTCAGCGCACGTGTGGGTGGCGTAGGCGTTTCCCTGACACAGGCTGCCATGGACAACTACGGCACTTCGAAGACATCGGCAGAGGCACGCGACCGCGGCTACGTTCTCGTGAACGGCGGCAAGGTGCCCGCAGTGCAGAAATGGTATCAGACCGTTGGCGGCGGTGCCGGAGCCTACTATGTCTACAGTGCCACAAACGTGAGACTGGCAGAGCTCTCGCTTGGCTACGACATCCCAATAACCCGCCTCGTGCCTTGGGTGAAGGAACTCAATCTGGCATTCACCGGCCGCAACCTGTTCATGTTCTACAACAAGGCTCCTTATGATCCGGAACTCACGGCGAGCACGGGCACAGGCTTCGACGGCATGGACTATTTCATGATGCCATCGCTCCGCAACCTCGGATTCTCCGTAAGGGTGAAGTTCTAACCGTATCTCATACATTATTATATCTGTTCTTTAAATAAAGACACATTACGATGAAAAAACAATCATACAAGATATTACCTTTGGGATGCCTTCTGCTTGCAAGCCTTGCGGTGACCTCGTGCACCGACAGCTTCGAGAAGTGGAACGTCAACCCCAATGAGGCGACACAGGAAGAGATGACCCACGACAACCTCAACACGGGCTCTTATTTCTCCCAGATGCAGCGTGGCGTCTTTATCGTAGGTAAGGACATGGGCGGTGAATACCAGCTCACGCAGGCCCTCCAGGGCGACATCTACGCCCAGTATTTCGCACCAACGATGAAGTGGAATAACGAGAACCGCAACGACCAGTACAACCTCTACCCGCAGTGGAACCGTGCGCCGTTCAACGACGCCTACACCAATGTGATGCAGCCTTGGCTGGAGATAAAGAAGGTGTCGACCGACAACTCTCCTGCACTTGCCATGGCCACAGTGGTAAAGGTTCTCGCCATGCAGCGCATCACCGACATGTACGGCCCTATAATCTACAGCCAGTTCGGTACGGGCATCAATGTGGCCTACGACTCGCAGAAAGACGTCTACGATGAGATGTTCACAGAGTTGGCCAACGCTATCGACGTGCTCACCAGCTACCTGCAGAACAACACCACTTACCTTTCCGACTACGACCACGTCTATTCCGGCAACGTGACCAAGTGGGTAAAGCTCGCCAACACGTTGAGGCTCCGCATGGCAATGCGCATCTCCTATGTGGATGAGGCAAAGGCAAAGACGGAGATTCAGGCAGCCATTTCCAACAGCGTAGGCCTTATGCAGACTGCCGACGATGACGCTTCGCTGAAGCAGTCGTCAGACCTCACGTTCATCCATCCTCTCTATGAGATTGCCACGAGCTGGGACGACGAGCACATGAGCGCCACTATGGACTGCTACCTCAATGGTCTCGGCGACCCCCGAATCTCAGCCTATTTCCAGCCCGCCACGAGCACAGGCGTATACAAGGGCCTGCGCAACGGCAAGTCGTCGATAGAAAAATCCAACTATAAGGACAACACGTCGAGGATGAACTACACCTCCGACCACGACATGGAGTGGATGCACGCTGCCGAGGCTTGGTTCCTGATGGCTGAGGCAAAGATGCGCTTCGACATCGGCACGCAGACCGCCCAGGAATACTACGAACAAGGCATAAAGGTGTCGTTCGCCTCTGCCGGCGTCTCTGGTGCCGATGGCTACATCAACAATTCAGAGGCTCTGCCGCTGGCGCAATACACAGACCCGTACACCAACAGGTCGACAAATGTAAGCTCTTACCTGACAAACCTCTCGCCCGCCTGGGACGCCACAGCCAGCGACGACACCAATCTCAAGCGCATCTGGCTGCAGAAGTACATTGCCCTCTATCCTGACGGTGAGGAGGCTTGGGCTGAGATGCGCCGCACCGGTTGCCCGGGAATCATCCCCATCGAGTCGAACAAGTCGAACGGCGAGGTCGCTTCCGGACAGCTCATCAGCCGCCTGAAATTCCCCGACACGGAGTACACCAACAACACTGCCAACACCGAGGCTGCCGTGCAACTGCTTGGCGGCGAAGACAAGGCCGGCACGAAGCTCTGGTGGAACAAATAACAACCCAAAACGAACTCTTACAAATGAAAGCAATAAAATTTCTCATAGCCCTGGCTTTCGCGGGGAGCTTGTTTGCCGCCTGCGACACAGAGATAGAAAGCAAGGACATACAGAAGCCGCTCACCTACGACGACCTCTATTATCAGAACCTTCGCGATTATAAGAAGAGCGACCACGCCATAGCCTTCATGTGGTTTGCGCAGTATGGCGCACAAAACTCCATGGCAGTGCGTTTTGCCGGACTGCCCGACTCCCTCGACATCTGCTCGCTGTGGGGCGGCATTCCCGACTCGTCGGCTACGGAAGTGTGGGACGAGCTGCGCTTCGTGCAGCGTACCAAGGGCACAAAGATGCTCGTGGTGGCCATCACGCGTATCGACGCCGAGTCGAAAGACCTCGACTTCAAGCAGGAACAGCTCCGCGGACTTGACATGCCCGAAGGTGCCGAGCGCGACACCGTGCTCAACCACGCCATCGACATGTATGCCAACTATTTCCTCGACCAGATATTCACCAACGACCTCGACGGTTTCGATGCCGACTATGAGCCTGAAGGCGACTGGCTGAGCGGTGACCGCTTCCTGCGATTCTACAAGAGGCTCGCCCTCTTCCTCGGTCCCAACCCAGACCAGACAAAGGAAGAGCGCCTGAAGCTCATCAAGGAGCGTTATGGCGACCAGATGACACTCGACGACTGCAACAAGCTGCTCTGCGTAGACTCCAACGGTCAGGTGAACGGCAATGCCGACCTCGTGCCGTTGAGCGACTACTACTTCGTGCAGGCTTACGGCGGCGGCACGGGAAGCGGTGACAAGTATGGCTCATGGCCAATATCCAAGGTGGTGTTTTGCGAGAATGTAGGCGACAACTGGAGCACAGCTCTTACAGGCCTGCAGAAACAGGCTGCATGGGAGCCTCCAACGGGACACAAAGGCGGATTCGGTGCGTTCTTCGGACACCGCAACTACAACGTGACACAATACAACACCGAGCCTTATGCCATCTTCCGCCACTGCATACAGGTGCAGAACCCGGCAGTACATTGAACGATTCACTCTAAATAAAGAAAAGGAAATCAAATCATGAAAAGATATTTGTTTTTTGTTTTTGCATTTGCATCGCTCTTGGGCCTTACCGGTTGCACCGACGGTCCGGAGTATGGCGACGCCGTTTACGTGACGGGCACGCTTCAGTCGCCCAACATCCGTTTCCTTGTCGACGGTGAGTCGAGCATGGGTCTCACGGTATCGTCGAGCACCAAGGCAACAAGCGACGTTAAAGTGGACCTTGCGGTAGACGCAAGCAAGCTCGACGAGTATAATGCCACCAACGGCCGCAGCGCCATCCTGCCTCCAGAGGGCAGCTACTCGTTGGACTCAAAGGAAGTGATCATCGAGGCAGGTAAGGCACAGTCGGGAGCCGTAAAGATCACGGCAAATGCCGACATGCTGCAGGAGGGTCAGGCCTACTGCCTGCCTGTCTCCATCACAGACGTGAAGGGTGGCGACCTGAAGATGTTGGGCTCCGGCAAGACCGCCTACATCGTCTTCACGAAGGTGATCGACATCGAGGCTGCCAACCTCAACAAGGCAGGTTCGTTCGATATCCCCGGCTTCGGCGGCGACGACAGCCCTGTGCAGGCATTGACACAGATGACATTGGAGATGAAGATCAAGCCCCTGTCGTTTGGCGGCATCAGCTCGCTGATGGGATGCGAGGAGAACTTCCTCTTCCGCTTCGGCGATGCAGCTTCCATTGCCGACAACATATTGCAGCTGGCTAAGGCTTCTATCGGCACCAACTCCAACCCCGACAAGAAAGACCACTATGAGGCTGTGGCGCAAGACCCGTTCGACACTGGTGTGTGGCACCATTTCGCAGCTGTCTACGACGGCACATGGCTCCGCGTGTATCTCGATGGCAA
Organism: uncultured Prevotella sp.; assembly: GCA_964640415.1. Lineage (GTDB taxonomy): Bacteria > Bacteroidota > Bacteroidia > Bacteroidales > Bacteroidaceae > Prevotella. Next base: position 3,380 of record CAZXGQ010000106.1, on the reverse strand, counting down.
GCAGATCCAGGGCGTGGAGACAAAGGGCGGAACCATCAACCTGAGCATCGCCTACAACGGCCACGACTGGAGCGACACGTTCTCCATCGGCCGTTCGGTGGGACACTCCCGCTTCTTCAACGGACTGGTGTCGGAGGCACGTGTGTGGACTGTGGCCCGCTCGGTGGCAGAGCTGCAAGACGGCGTGTGCTATGTCGACCCGAAGTCGGACGGCCTGTTGGCCTACTGGCGTTTCAACGGACAGCTGCAGGACGACGGCACCGTGCTCGACGAGACCGGCCATGGATACAACGCCGAGCCTTATGGCAACATAACATGGGTAGGCAACCAGAAGTGTCCGTTCTAAGGCGTAATTATTGACCATTAATCTTTGAAAAACATGAAATCAAGACATATAATGTTCCTCCTCGGCACGCTGTGCCTGACAGGGCTGTCGCTTTCTTCATGCAGCGACGAGGAGAGCTACGACGTGGTTGGAAGCAACGCGGAGAAGGTGTTCTTCGACCCACACGCTTCTGCCACCCAGCAGAACGAGATCTACAACACTCCCGCCGGCGTGTTCGGCTTGGCAGGCGGTGCCTTCACAGTGCAGTCGCAATATGCGGCCGAAGGCAGAACGATAACCGTTGGCGGCGAGGTGGACAACAGCCTCGTGGCAGAATTCAACAAGCAGCAAAATCCCGATGGCGACGAGAACGCCATTGTCTACAATGCTCTTCCGCAAGATGCCTTGTCGGCTGTGAACATCGAGCCTGTGAAGATTGAGCCGGGCAAGAGTGTAGGCGACACAACGCTCATTGTGTCCATACCGTCGGAGAAGTGCACTTCGTTGACTGAACCCTATTATGTGGTGCCTATCCGTCTGAAAGTAGAGAACGTGAGCAAGAGCAGCTCAATCTATGAGCCTGCCGTGCGCGATACGTTCAACACCGTGTATGCCGTCATCCACAATGCCGGAAGCGACTATATTTACACCGAAGGCAGCGACACCAAGAGCTGCGCCATTGTCACTACACCGGTAGGTGTCTTTGGAGGCATCGACGCAGAGTTCAATGTCTCGGTCCGTGCCAACAGCAACGCGCAGTTTACCGTAAAGGGCGAGATGGACAATTCGCTCGTGGCTGAATACAACAGCGAGCACGGCACAAGCTATGAGGTGTTGCCATCCGACGTGGCTTCGAAGCTGCAAATCACCGACGGAACCATTGCCTCCGGCAAGCTCACCACATCGCCGGGACTCAAGGTCACAGACCCTACCAATGCGGCCAACTCGTTGCAGGGCAGCTATCTTATTGCCTTGAAGCGCACGTTTGTCTACCCCAACGGCCAGACAGCCGAGTTGCCGAATGCCTATGTCATAGTGGAGACCAAGACCTCGTTCATCAACGACGACGCTACTGAGATTGTAGGAACCCAGGGAGACGGTGAGGGATGGACAGCCATCGACTGCACGTCTAACCTGAATCCGGACAACTTCAGCAACTTGTTTGCAGGTGGCTGGAATGCATATTGGAGTATTGACACCAAGGACCTCGACTATGCCACATTCACGGTTGACCTTGGCGAGGAAAAGAGCCTCTGCGGTTTCTATCTTGGCAGTTACGTGATGAAGAACTTCGAGGTGGAAGCAAGTAAGGACAACGAGAATTGGACAGAGTTGGGCGGTTCTGAAGGACACAAGTACATATACAATTACGACTATGACACTTGGACGACAAACTACGAGTATGTGCTTTATGGTTCAGTCAGCTGCCGCTATGTGAAGTTCAAGGTCAAGTTCAACACGTCTGGTTACTACTGGAACTATTACAGGAGATTCAATAACCTGTGCCTGTATTTCAACTAAATAGACTAAAAGATTGGATAATATGATACGCAGTCTGCTTCTTCTTCTCTTCGCTTCGTGTTCCCTCTTGGGCCACGCCCAACACGCACGCAACAATGCGGCGTCGCAGCCCCGCCAGATAAAGACGGTTGTGACCGACAGGCAAGTCTACGATTTCGGGATCATAAAGGAAAGGGAAGGAAAGGCAGACTGCGTTATTACTCTCACCAACAAGGGCAAGAAGGCGGTGGCAATCTCCGACGTGAGAACGTTTTGCGGATGCGCCGCGCCTTCCTACTCTCGTGAACCCGTACAGCCAGGAGCTAAGACGCGCCTCATTATAACCTATAATCCCGAGAACCGCTCGGGCCGCTTCTCCAAGGACGTGTACATTATCTTAAACGACGGCCACTCTTATGTCCAGACCAAGATCACGGGCAACGTGGTGCCGTTCCTGCATCCCGTGACCGAGGAGTATCCCTACGCCTTTGGCAGCGGGCTCTACATGAGCAACAAGGTGCTGCCTTTCGCCTATCAGGGCAAGGACATCCGGCAGACCGTGAAGCTGCGCATTGCCAACGATACGCGCCAATCAATGGAGATCGTCATCACGAAGCGACCTAACAATAAGGTGCTGCGTGTGCCGACGAAGATAACCCTCAAGCCGCTTGAGCGCACAACCGTCGATTGCAGCTATGCTTATCCAAAACAGTATTCACGCGACCGCATGGTATGGCTCGACATCAAGGTCAACGGCAAGGCCGTAAAGCCGATGAAGGTGATTCTCTATGGCTCGCAGAACGTGCTGCACATGAAATGATGACTCGCAGTCTACATTTTATTCCGCTTTTTATTCCGTTTTAGTTCTGTTTTTCTTACTGTTTTGTTTGGACATTTTAATTATTCTAAATAACTTTGTAAAAATAAGTTATAAGAGATGCGAATATATGTGGACAAAGACATGCTAATCAATGACCTCGGCGCAGGCAGCAAGGAGGCTTTTGAGTATTTGTTCACGGCCTACTATCCGCGCCTTCGAAACTATGCCTCCCGCTTCATTGCCGACGTTGACGATGTGGAGGACATCCTGCAAGATTGTTTCGTCAGTTTATGGAACCGCCGCATGATGCTCACAGGCGTTTCCATTTCTTCCATGCTCTTCACGATGGTGCGTAACGGTTGTCTCAACTTTTTGAAGCACAAGGCCATAGCCGAAGGCTACAACACTGAGGAGCTTAAACAGCTGAGCGGCAGCGAGGCTTTGTACAATTACGATTTCCTTGGTTCCGCTGATGAGGAACTGCTCTATCAGGAGCTGCAGCGGCAGATACGCGACGTGCTGCAGAGCCTTCCCGAGCGTTCGCGCCAGGTCTTTATGATGAGCCGTTTCGATGGCTTGAAAAACAAGGAGATAGCCGAGCGGCTCGACATATCGGTCAAGGTAGTGGAGAAGCACATCACCAAGTCGCTTGCCATCCTCCGCGAGCACATTCTGCGCCATGGAACCCCCGCGCTATACCTGTTGCTGCTCTGCTGGACTTTGCAAACGGTGTGA
>CAZXGQ010000105.1:0-11715 GCA_964640415.1 uncultured Prevotella sp. | reverse complement strand
GGGCCTTTGATTCGGCTTTACGTTAGAATCGCAGTGCCTTTACGTTAGAATCGCGTTGCCTTTACGTTAGAATCGCGACGCGATAAGGCTACTATCGCGACGCGATTTCATGGTTTTTGGGGCTGAAAATGGCTTGAAGGTGCCCTTTTTAACACTTCTGAGCCTCCGTGGCCGTTCTGGATGGTGTGCCCCCCAAGTGTTAAAATCTTGCTAAAAATCTTTACATTCACAACACACTCGGAGACGTTATGTTTTATCAGAAACATAAGTCCAAATGTTTGTCTGTGCCGATTGTTTCACGCAGAGCCGCGGAGGCTATTGAGTCGCCGAGGTTATGCTTTTTTGAAGCTTCGAGATTTTAAGAGAGGCCTTCGGCCTTGGGGAGTAGCAAGAGATGCTGCTTCCTCATTTAGTTCTTTAGACCTCTCATATAATCCTCTGAAACTCGTGTCTCTACGGCTCAAAAGTGTGCGTAATTTCACTCCACCACTATGTAGCCGTCGTCGTTGCTGCCGGTCTGTGTCTGCTTTCGCGGTTTCGGCATCTGTTTGAGTTTGCCGTCCTTGTCGAAGAGACCGTAGGTAGTGCGGAGCACGCTGAACTCTGTGCGGCGGTTGAGCTGGTTGCAGATGTCCTGGTGCTTGGCATCGCTCATGGCCTTGATGAATTGCTCAGTCAGCACATCACCGACTTTGAGCCATGAATAGCGTGCGGCCAGACGGCGGTTGACTTTGCGTGGCCGCTCCTTGCCATAGCCCACCGGCGTGAGCCTGTCGGCGGCAATGCCGTGGTCGATGAGATAGCGTATCACCGATTCGGCACGACGCTGCGAGAGTCCCTTGTTGTAAACGTCCGAGCCCACATAGTCGGTGTGTGCGGCAAGTTCAATGGTTATGTTAGGGTTGTCGTTGAGGATGTCCACCAGTTGGTCGAGGGCAGTCTTTGAACTGTCGCGCAACGTGGCTTTGTCGAAATCGTAGAAGATGTTGTCTATCAGCACGGGAGCCGAGATGTTGGCAAGCGCAAACTGCAATGTGGTGTCGCGCGACTCCTTCGGGTTGGCGAGGGCACGTATTTCCTCCTTGTGGTTGAGGAATCCTTTGCAGGCTGCCAGGAAGAGGTAGCTCACGCCGGGCTGCATGGTCTTCGTGAACGAGCCGTCGCTCTTGAGCGTCAGCTTCTCGTTGGTTCCGTCGTCGCCTACACAATAGAGCTGTGCCTGTGGCAGTTCGTAGCCGTCGATTTCGTAGACCCAGCCCTTCACGTTCTGTTCTATCTCCGGGTTCTCGAACGAATAGAGGTGGTCCCAGCCGCGTGCGTCGCCACGGTTGCTTGAGAAGAATCCCCGGTTGTGCACTCCCTCAAAGGTCATGCCGAAGTCGTCGCCTGCCGAGTTGAGCGGATAGCCCGGATGCGAGATTGTCGTCTTGCCGTCCTTGCCTGTCCGCGCTATAAAGATATCGTAGCCGCCGAGTCCTGGGTGCCCGGTACTTGAGAAATAGAGGTCGCCGTTGGGTCTGAACGTCGGGAAAGCCTCGTCGCCTGCGGTGTTTATAGGGCTCCCGAGGTTCTCCACTCCACCGAAGCCGTGGCCCGTGATGCGCACACGCCATATGTCGAGGCCGCCCATGCCGCCTGGCATGTCGCTCGCAAAGTAGAGCCATTCGCCGTCGGGCGACACTGCCGGGTGGGCGAAACTCGAGAGCGTGTCGCGCGTAAGCTCCACCTCCGACGGTTTGCCCCACGACGCGTCGGCACGGCTGGCCTTCACTATCTTTGCATAGCGTGGCCACGAAGGATCGGTGACACACTTGGTCAGATACATCTCCCTGCCGTCGGGCGAGAAGCAGCACGCGCCTTCGTCGTAGGCACTGTTCAGTCCTGTCACCGCCACCGGTTTGGTCCATTTGCCCTTCTCGTCTTTCGACGAATAGAATATGTCGCCGGGCTTCATGCCCGTGATGCCGCTCAGCTCGTCGCCCTCAGCCTCCTTGCGTGTCGAGGTGAAATATATCTCGTCGGCATTGTCGCCGAGCAGCATTGGCGAATAGTCGGCGCGGCGGCCGTTGAGCTCGTCGAGACGCTTCACGGTGTAGCGGCTGCCCACCTGCTTTATGTCCGGCGCATGCCTCGCCGCCTCCAGTCCTGCCGTTGCCACGGCGTTGTCGGGCATGGAGTCGAGCGCCACTTGAAACTCCGTCACCGCATCCTTGTAGTTGCCGTTTTTCATGAGCAGCTGTGCCAGGGCGAGATGGTCGGAGCCGCGGTCTTCCTTATAGCGTATGGCGTTGCGGTAGGCCACGATAGCCTTTGCCGACTGCAGGCTCTTCTCGTAGCAGAGAGCCATGCGGCGGGCTATGGCGCCGCGGGTGTTGCGTTCCTTTGGCGGAGTCTTCTGGTAAGCCTGCTTGAAGTCGTCGGCGGCATCATAATATTCGCCCATGGCAAGTGCTTTCTCACCCCGTTTCACAAACTTGTCGGCGCCGCACGATACCAGAAAGAGCGCAACAAGACAGACTACCGTTATTACTCTCGCCTTCAACTGTTCTTTATCTTGATTATCTTGGTCTTGGGCAGTTCCTTGTTGCGGCGGTTGACACGCGTCACCACAGCCTGTGCAAGGTTGATAAACGCCTGGCCGGTCATGCTGTCGGTATCGGTGGCAGCAGGTGTACCTGCATCGCCACTGTCGCAGATGCCCTGCACGAGAGGTATCTGTGCGAGCAATGGCACACCCATCTCCTTGGCGAGTTCCTTGCAGCCTTCCTTGCCGAAGATGTAATACTTGTTGTCGGGCATCTCCTTTGGTGTGAACCATGCCATGTTCTCCACCAGTCCGAGTATGGGCACGTTGACCTTGTCGTTGGTATACATGTCTATGCCCTTGCGCGCGTCGGCAAGCGCCACCTTCTGCGGTGTCGACACTACCACAGCACCTGTTATGGAGAGCGTCTGCAGGAGGGTGAGGTGTATGTCGCTGGTCCCCGGAGGCGTGTCGAGCACGAAATAGTCGAGGTCGCCCCAGTCGGCATCGGCAATGAGCTGCTTCAGCGCCGACGCGGCCATGCCGCCGCGCCACAGCGTAGCAGTGTCGGGATTGACGAAGAAGCCTATCGACAGCAGTTTTACGCCGTATTTCTCAATGGGTTCGATGAGGTCGCGGCCTTCTTTGTTCACGCCGTAGGGGCGCGCGTCCTCCACGCCAAACATCTTGGGAATGGACGGGCCGAAGATGTCGGTATCGAGCAATCCTACCTTATATCCGAGACGTGCCAGGGCTATGGCAAGGTTGACGGACACTGTGCTCTTGCCCACGCCGCCCTTGCCTGAGCTCACGGCGATGATGTTCTTCACGTTGGGAAGCAGCTTCTCCACCTCCGGACGCGGGGCCGACTTGAACTCTGTGGCTATCGTCACCTCAACGTCGTCGCCGAGCTTCAGCTTCAGCGTGGCCTCGGCCGACTTCAGCGTCGACTTCATAAAGGGGTCGGTGTCGCGGGGGAAGATGAGCGTGAAACTCACCTTGTTGCCGTTGATGCGCATGTCGTCGGCCACCATGCCGCTCTCCACGAGGTTCTTCTTCGTGCCCGGATAGATGACCGTGGCAAGGATGTCCCGAATAAGCTTAGGATATAATGTCATAATGTGTTTTATATATTTTGGCTGTTTATCTATCTAAATAATGTATGCCTTTATTTTAATAGGACTGACAAAAGTAGGCATATTCCGGTTAAAATACAAATAAAAACTAATTTTTTTAGATGTGGTAAGAATAATTAGTAACTTTGTCTCATCTGGATGTTTATGCCCCAAATGCATTCTTCCACACCAAACCCACTTTGCAAACGAAATGAAGACACCACATATCCTTTACGCCCTGCTCTCTGCCATAGCCGTTGCCTTCTCCCCCGTCTCGCTGAAGGCGCGCCAGGCCACACGACACGCCAGCGAGGACATCACGTTCTCTATACAGAAAAACCACAGTCCCGTGGTGGAAAAGGCCCTCGAACTGATGGCCGCAGACATGGGCAAGACCACCTTGCAAGGCAAGGGCAACAGTGCCAGCCTGCAGATATACCAGCTCAACACGGCAAACAACAAGGAGCTGAAGGCCCTGAGCCAGATGACCGTGCCCGCCATGGACATCATTGCGCACAAAGACGCATTCTGGATCGGCTCGCGCATGGGCAAGACCATAGTCGTGGGAAGCAACGGACGCGGCACTGCCTACGGCATAATGAGATTCGCACAGAAGGGTGCCGCCAGCTTCGACAAGAAAGGCGAAACCCACATTCCTTCGGTGGAATATCGCGGCATATCGATTGAAGGACACCGGCAAACCGACTACCGCAGGCTCTTCGGCCAGATGCTGCGCCAACGCGCCAACCTGCTGTGCGAGGGTTGGGACCGCGGCGAGGCTCCGGGCCATTTCGTCCACGGCCTCCACGCCCTCGCCGACTCTTTCGGCATCGTGCTCGCCACACCCCACGGCGCCCACGGCCTCAGGCTGCAGGGCGAGAAGAAGACCACAAGCATAAACATAGGATGGGCCGACGACAACTACGGCTACATGGCGCCTGCCTGCGACGAGCCCGACGATGAGTGCGGGGCGGTGTACCACCTCGCCTACGCCGGCACGCCCCACAGCTACCTGTGGCTCTGCACCACACAACCCGGACTTCTGGCCAGCGAGATGGGCACGGCGTTCGACCGTGGCGCCAACCGTCTGTGGATGTGCGTGGTCTACAACCCGTATGTGGCGGCCTACCACCTCAAGCTCTTCCTCGACATGGCGTGGAACATCAATGCGGTGGACCAGACCAATGTGGGCAGTCATCTCAACGGCTGGCTCGCCGACAACTTCGGCAAGCGCGCCGCCAACGCACTGATGAAACCTCTGGCGCAATACTTCCGCCTGACTGACATACGCCGACCGGAGATGATGGACTTCACCTTGCAGAAGACTCCGTCGAAGCACAACCTGAACGGCGACGGAGGCATTGCCACCACCGACTTCAACGCCGAGGAGTTCGGCAACGAGCTCGACCGGTACCTCAACCGCTACAATGAAGCCGCCGGCAAGGTGAGCGCCATCCGCCGCATGGTTGCAGCCAAGGACAGCGACCGGTATTTCACCATGATAGAATATCCCGTGCGCGCCTCGGCTCTGATGGCCGCGAAGACGCTTGAGGCCCAGGAGTCGCGGCTCATAGCCCGCCCCGTGAGCTTCCACCACGACAGCGAGGCATTGGAGTCGGCTGCCCGAAGCATACGCGCCTACCGCGAGCTTCAGGGCCTGACCAGCCTCTACAACAATGCCATGGCACGCATGGGCCTCAACATCGAGATGAAAGCTGCGCCACAGGGCTTGGCGGTGTTTGGCAAGCCGTTGCTCACCGACACCCTCAGCAATAAGGAGATACACGAATACGGCAACTATACCCACAGCGATGCGCCAATGCCCAGCCTGAAGGCCATAGCGTCGCTGGCGGCATCATACTCTTCCGCCTCCAACGGCGCGACCCCAATAAGCATGCTTGGCCGTTCCATGCGGGCGGTGAGCCTCAACGCGGGCGACACCCTGGCCTACCGCTTCACATCGGGCACCATAGGCGGCACACTGCGTCTGGCTTTCGTGCCCACCCACGCCCCCGACGGCGGAATGTCGCAGGCCGAGGTGAGGATAGACGGCGGAGCACCGCGCACCGTGATCATCACCGACGGCACGCGGTCGGCAAGATGGACGAAAGGCGTCTTGCGGGGGCAGGCGCTCATAAACCTGCCCGTGGCGCTGGAGCCGGGCACCCACACGCTCACCATAAAGGCGCTCTCCGACCACGTGACGTTCGACGAATGGATGATCGACGACGACAGCGACCGCCAGTTCTACGTATTCCCCATCGAGCCCCGCTTTTAGAAAGGATGCGGTGCTAAATAAAAAGACAAGACAAAATGGACATGTGTGGCAAAGCCACGGAAAGGAGAAAAGCAATGAATAATAAAGAACAACAAGACAGAGCCATGTTTGTATCCTTCTGCATAGAGCAATATGCAAAGGCAAAGAACATGAGCACGGAAGACGTGGTAGACTTGTTTGAGCAATATGGCATTTCGGAGCATTTTTGTGAGTTCTATGACGTGCTACATACGCAAGGCGGCCAATGGCTTATTGAAGAAATAGACGAAATGATAAACAGAAGAAGAAAATGAGCAAGGTATATCATGGCAGCATAGAAGAAGTGAAAAGTCCAGAGATACGCCAGCCAAGCCACTCGCTCGATTATGGATCTGGCTTCTATGCAACAACCTCTTACGAACAGGCAAAGAGATGGGTGAAGCGGAGAATGAATGATAGAAGAGTGTCTGTCGGCTATGTGAATGTCTATGAATTGGATGAAGAGGTTATAAAGGGCATGAAATCGCTCTTTTTTAAGAAGCCAACAGAAGAATGGGTGAATTTCGTGAAGAAAAATCGAGCCGACAGGGATTTCGTACACGATTATGACATCGTGTATGGCCCGGTGGCAGACGATAGCGTCTATACTCAGTTCATGCTCTACGAAGGCGGCATCATCAGTATGCCTACACTCATTCAAGAACTGAAGACCTATAAATTAGTGGACCAGTATCTTTTCCATACAGAGAAGTCGCTGAATGCCATTAAATTTGTCGAATCAATAAAAATAGAATTATGAGCGCAAAAGTAACACAAGACAACCTGTATATGTTCTTGCCACTGAAAATAGGATGGCTTGCCCCCTGGCTCTCAGAAGACAAGGGCATAAGTCTTACGGAAGCTATCAACCGCATATATCATTCAAAGCTATATAAGAAGTTGTCAACAGAAAGCACCAAATACTGGCACTTAGGTCCTGTGGACTTGTACAACGAATTGAAGACGGAACTATAAGACCGGGAAGTTTCTTTAGCGCATATTCACATTGAACTAATGGGAGGGAATGGCTATGAATTGCCATTCCCTCCCTTTTTGTTAAATTATGCCACTCCACGCGCCAAACAAGGCCTTTTTCTGCTTTTTTCCACTACAACAAGGCCCTATGTGATGAAAAAGCCGTATTTTTGCACATTATATTAATGAAAGCATCGTGAGAAAGAATTTTATAAAGACGCTATGGCTCCTGCTCGTCGGCGGTGTAGGCTTCGTGGCAGCGTTCTTCTTCCTTATATGGTTTGGCATCGTAGGCTATTCGCCCGACATCGACAACCTGCAGAACCCTATATCAAAGTCGGCATCGCAAGTGCTGTCTGCCGACGGCCATATACTCGGCACCTACAACCTCGACCGCTCCAACCGCATCCCGGTGGCATACAACAAGTTGTCGCCCCACCTCGTGCAGGCGCTCGTGGCCACTGAGGACGTGAGGTTCTACAACCATTCGGGCATCGACTTCATTGCCCTGACACGCGCACTGGTAAAGCGCGGAATCCTCGGACGGGCATCGGCAGGCGGCGGCAGCACCATCACGCAGCAGCTCGCCAAGCAGCTCTACTCTGCCCCCGTGCACTCGGCATCGGAGCGTCTGCTGCAGAAACCCATCGAGTGGGTCACGGCCATAAAGCTTGAGCGAATGTACACCAAGGAGGAGATAATAGCCCTTTACCTCAACTATTTCGACTTCCTCCACGGCGCGGTGGGCATCAAGAACGCCGCCAACACCTATTTCAGCAAGGAGCCTGCCAACCTCACCGTCGGCGAGGCGGCACTGCTCATCGGCCTGTGCAAGAACCCGTCGCTCTTCAACCCCGTGCGCTACCCCGACAGGGCGAGAGACCGCCGCAACGTGGTCTTGGGACAGATGCTCAAGGCTGGCTATCTGTCAAGGGCCGACTATGAGGCCGAATGCGCCGCGCCCGTGACGCTGCACTTCCACCGCGCCGACCACAAGGACGGAGCGGCCGTGTATTTCCGCGAGTTCCTGCGCCAATACATGATGATGGACCGTCCCGACCCTAAGAACTACCCCTCGTGGAACAAGCGTCAGTATGTCATCGACTCGGTAGCTTTCGCCACCGACCCGCTCTGCGGCTGGTGCAAGAAGAACACCAAAAAAGACGGCACCACCTGGAACATCTATACCGACGGTCTGCGCATCCACACCACCCTCGACTCGCGCATGCAGCGCTATGCCGAGGAGTCGGTCTTCGGCCATGTGGCGCGGTTCCTGCAGCCGGCCTTCGACAAGGAGAACGCCGAGAAGGGCGGCAACGCTCCGTTCAGCGGCAACCTCACAACCAAACAGGTCAACTCCATCATGGCAAGGGCGGTGACGCAGAGCGCGAGATACATAACCATGAAGCAGAACGGGGCATCGCAGGAGGAAATACACCGCGCCTTCCACACCCCGACAGACATGTCGGTGTTCACCTACAACGGCGACGTTGACACGGTGATGACACCTATCGACTCCATACGCTACTACAAGCAGTTTCTCCGCGCCGGATTCATGAGCATGGAGGCACGCACCGGACAGGTGAAAGCCTACGTGGGCGGCCTCGACTTCGCCCACTTCCAATACGACATGGTGATGGGCGGACGCCGCCAGGTGGGCTCAACCATCAAGCCGTTCCTCTACTCGCTCGCCATGGAGAACGGAGCATCGCCCTGCGACAAGGCTCCTAACGTGCAGCGCACCTACATGGTGGGCGGACACCCCTGGACCCCACGCAACAGCAACCGCCACCGCTACGGACAGATGGTGACCCTGAAATGGGGCCTCGCACAGTCGAACAACTGGATATCGGCTTACCTCATGTCGAAGCTCAACCCAAGACAGTTTGTTGACATGCTCCACAAGTTCGGCATCAACAACCCCGACATCTATCCGTCTATGGCCCTTGCCCTCGGCCCCTGCGAGGTGTCGGTGGGCGAGATGGTAAGTGCCTACTCTACCTTCGCCAACAACGGCGTGCGCCTCTCACCGCTCTTCGTGACGCGCATCGAGGACGCCGAAGGCAACGTGGTGGCCAACTTCGAGCCGCGCATGGAAGAGGTCATATCGTCGGAGAGTGCCTACAAGATGATAGTGGAGCTGAAGGCGGTGATCGACGAGGGCACCGGCGGCCGTCTGCGCTACAAGTATGACATTCCGGGCGAGATAGGCGGCAAGACGGGAACCACCAACAACAACTCCGACGCATGGTTCATGGGCTTCACGCCACAGCTCGTCAGCGGTGTGTGGGTAGGAGGCGAAGACCGCGACATCCACTTCGACTCCATGCAGATGGGACAGGGCGCCACAATGGCGTTGCCCATATGGGCATATTTCATGAAGAAGGTGTACAGAGACAAGAGCCTGCCCTATGATTCCACGGAGACGTTCAACGTGCCTGCCGACTATAACCCTTGTGCAAAAGACAACAGCTCCACGGCCAACGGCATTGACGAGGTCTACGAGTAGAGACGGACAAGACATAAAGCATAACGGACATGACAACAAATCATCATCAGGATAGCACAACGGAAGAAGGCCGGGGCCACATACGTCCCGTCACTCTTGCCGACGCCGACGCCATAACCGGCATCTACAACCATTACGTCAGGGAAACTACCGTCACCTTCGAGACCGAGCCTCTCACGACAGAGGAGATGGCCAACCGCATTAAGGACATCTCAGCCCGCTTCCCCTACTTCGTCTATGAGAAAGACGGCCGGATACTGGGCTATTGCTACGCCCACCTATGGAGGGAGAGGGCAGCCTACTCCAACACACTCGAGACGACGGTCTACATCGACGGACAAGCCCAGCGCCAAGGCTTGGGCAGCATGATGGTAAGGCACCTCATAGACCTGTGCCGCGAGCAAGGCTACCATGCCCTCATTGCCTGCATCACCGAGGAGAACCGGGCGAGCGTGAAGATGCACGAGCGCCTGGGCTTCAAGCAGGTGTCTTGCTTCAAAGAGGTCGGCATGAAGTTCGGAAGATGGCTCGACGTGGTCGACTTGGAATACATCTTATAATTTTTTGTCTAATAGGCGAAAGGTATAGCAGGAGGGTATGGCAAGGATGCCATACCCTCCTGCTATTTAGTTAAGATACAGAATAATTCCCGATTTCAGCATCTAAAATACGGAATAATTCCCGATTTCGGCACCTCAAAACATGGAATAATTCCTGTAGAGATTTGTTTCTTATGCCATTATTTGCTATCTTTGTAGCCGTAATCGACACATAGTCAGTAAGTAAAAAGGTCTTAAATATGCTATACAGAAAATTTGCAAGTCATTTGGAGAGTTTTCTTAGAAACGAACAGGACAAGATATTGCTCGTGAATGGTGCGAGGCAGATAGGCAAGTCGTATATAATAAGATATGTAGGCACACGAATGTTCAAAAATTTCGTGGAGATAAATTTGAAGGCTGACAAGGAGGGTATGAAGATTTTCCAATCTGTAAGGAGTAAGGAGGATTTTTATCTCCAGTTGGGAGCCATTGCAGGCGACAAGCTTGGAACAAGGGGTGACACTCTTGTTTTTCTTGACGAGATACAGAGTTATCCTCATCTTATGACAATGTTGAAGTTTCTGAATGAAGACGGTATGTATCGTTATATAGCGAGTGGTTCGGAACTTGGTGTCGCTCTTGCCCAAACTCCTTCAGTGCCTATTGGTAGCATATCCATAGAACAGATGTATCCTTTGGATTTCGAGGAGTTCCTGCTTGCAATGGGGTGTGGGCAAAATACTATAGATGGAGTGAGGGAACTCTTTAAGTCGGAAGAATCGCTTAACGATTCAATGCACAATTATATGCTTCAGCAATTCAAGCTGTACCTTTTGGTAGGTGGTATGCCGGATGCCATCAACAAGTTCTTGGAAAACAGAAATATGACGCAAGTGCGCAGCATTCAGCGCGACATCCATACATTGTATCGGATAGATGCCTCGCAATACGATGAGGAAAAGAAACTTGTCATACGAAACATTTATGACTTGATACCTTCAAACATGGAGAATAAGAAGAAGCGAGTGATTGTCAAGAATATAGAAGGCAAGGCGGGGCACAAGCAATTCAGCGACTATGCCGAAGAGTTTGAATATCTTACAAACTCGGGCGTGGCACTACAGGTTCGTGCAATCAGCAATCCCAAGTTCCCGTTGCTGGAATCGGAGAGCAAGAACTTGATTAAGCTGTATTTGAGTGATGTCGGTCTCTTGACGAACCTTTTGTACGGCACAAACATAAATGCCGTGTTGGGCGATGTGTTGAGTGTGAATCTTGGTTCTGTGTATGAATCGGTTGTGGCACAAGAACTTCACGCCCATGGTTTTCAACTGCATTACTATGACAATAAGCAACGTGGTGAGGTTGACTTTCTTGTTGACGACTACAACAATCTCACGGTATTACCGATAGAAGTAAAGTCAGGCAAGGACTACAATGTGCATAGCGCACTCGACCGCTTCATCTCTACTGCCGACTATCACATCAGTCGTGCCGTGGTTCTAAGCAATGAGCAAAAGGTTTATAAAGAGAAAGGCATAACCTACTTGCCTATCTATTATGTTATGTTCTTTGAGGACAGGTCATCCAGTGGCGAGGACTGCATTATAAATGACATTCCGGCGGTGCCGGATTGATCGGACCTGTGAGAGTGTTGCAATACTTTTATCATTTTGCAACACCCTCGCTTTTTTGTAAGTTACTCAAGTTTCGGATTTGTCATTTAGCAAGTGTCCCCGAAGGGGGCAAACTCT
>CAZXGQ010000104.1:0-12295 GCA_964640415.1 uncultured Prevotella sp. | reverse complement strand
CTCTTCAGGTGCCTGTACAGCAACAGGAAGCCGGGCACAAGGAAGATGTCGGCGAAGACCCATGCCATTGGGTCTCCATAGCACACGCCGAGAAAGCCGAAGGTGGGAACGAGCCAGAGGCTCACGCCGCTTCTCGCTATCATCTCCATCACGCCGGAGAGCATGGAGAGGTTGCTGTAGCCCAAGCCTTGTATGCTATAGCGAAGGATGGAGAGCAGACCGAGCACGGGATAGAAATAGCAGCTTATGCGCATGAGCATCGCAGCGTTGTCGGCCACTGCCTGACTGCCGCTGTCGACAAACAGCTCCATCATATTGCCGGCAAAGGGGAAGATGACCAGCGCCGTGAACACAAAATAGACAAGCATGATCTTCACTGCCGCCCACTCGCCTTGGCGCACGCGGTCGAGCCGTCCGGCCCCGATGTTCTGTCCGCAGTAGGTGGCCATGGCCACACCGATGTTGTCGAACACGCATATGAAGAGATACTTGATGCGGATGGCGGCGGTGAACGATGCCACGCAGACAGTGCCCAGAGCGTTGTTGGAGCTCTGCAGCATTATGATGCCTATGCCCGTTATTGAAATCTGCAGGCCCATGGGTATGCCGTTGTTGAGCAATATGGATATGCGCTTGTTGTCGAAGGCACGCTCCTCGCCGTGGGGGATGAGTATCTTCATGTGGCGCACCACATACCACACGCTGAGCACTGAAGCGAACAGCTGCGAGAGCAACGTGGCGAGACCGGCTCCTGCCACGCCCATGCCCAATATGAGGATGAGCAATACGTCGAGGACGATATTGACAAGCGACGACAAGATAAGAAACAGGAACGGCTGTCGCGAGTTGCCAAGGGCCCTGATGTAGCCGGCAAAGAGGTTGTAGGTGATGGTGAAGGGTATGGCGAGAAACTGCAGCAGAAGAAACGTATAGGCATCATCGTGAATCTCACGCGGCGTGTTTACCAAGCCCAATATCTTGTCGCACAGCACGCTGGAGAGGAAGGTCGAGACGATGGCGAGCACAAGTGCCACGCGAATGGAGTTGGCCACATACACCCGCATCTTCTTGTAGTCTTTCGCCCCGAAGGCCCTTGATATAGGTATGGCGAAACCGGCACACGCTCCGTTGCAGAAGCCCATGACGAGAAACATAACCGATGCCGACGCTCCCACGGCAGCGAGCGCATCCACTCCTATCCAGCGACCCACGATTGCGGCATCGACAATGAGATACATCTGCTGAAGGAGATAGCCCAGTATCAAGGGTATGGCAAACTTTATGATGCCGCGGGCGGGGTCGCCCACAGTCATGTCGTTTACAGAGACTTTGTCTGACATATAATATAAATAAAAAAAGGCCGACGGCCCCTCCCTGTATCCCTCGCTGGCCCCTCCCTGTATCCCTCCCCCACCCAGGGGAGGGAGAGGTATGTATCAAGAGGTGATTAATACGATACTTTGCAAGGGCGGGCCCTGTGTCCGTCCGAGACCCGAATGGCAATAACATCTGTATAATGCGCCTGTCCACGACCCGAATGGCAATGATGCCACCATGAGTATAGTGTTTAGGAACAGGCCTATCGTCCCTTGAAACATATTTCTCCCTCCCCTGGGTGGGGGAGGGATACAGAGAGGGGCCGGCGGGGTACAGGGAGGGGCCGTGAGTTTCCGTTCCTCCTTATTTTACTTATTCAACTTCCATGTGGCACCGTCCTTGGTGTCCTGCACTATGAATCCGGCGTCGGTGAGAGCATTGCGAATCTCGTCGCTCACCTCCCAGTTCTTGGCCTCTTTCGCCTTCTGCCTCATCTGCAGCACGAGGTCGACGATATTGCCGTAAGCCTTCTCACGGTCAGGACTTCCTGCGCCACGGTTCGACTTCAGTCCGAGTATCTCGAAGGTGAAGACGTTCATGGTGTCGGCAAGCTCCTTGAGGTCGTCGGCCGAGATCTTCGTCTTGTGGTCGAGGAGCATGTTTATGAGGTGGCATGCCTCGAAGAGAGCGCTGATGACGAGCGGTGTCTGCAAGTCGTCGTTCATGGCGTCGTAGCAGCGCTGGCGCAGTTCGCTCACAAACTTGTGGGTGTCGGGCTGCGAGCCTTTTGCCGTCTGCACGCGGTCGAGGTTTGAGATGCCGTCCATCAGGCGCTCGTAACCTTTCTGTGCCGCCTTGAGGGCGTCGTTGCTGAAGTCCACGGTGCCACGGTAGTGGGCAGAGAGGATGAAGAAGCGTATGGTCATAGGCGCATAGGCCTGCTCCAACGACGGATGGTCGCCCGTGAAGAACTGCTCCAGGGTGATGAAGTTGCCGAGGCTCTTGCCCATCTTCTGCCCGTTGATGGTTATCATGTTGTTGTGCATCCAGTAGTTGACCATCTGGTCGCCCTGCGATGCCACAGCCTGGGCTATCTCGCACTCGTGGTGGGGGAAGATGAGGTCCATGCCGCCACCGTGGATGTCGAAGTGGTCGCCGAGATACTTCCTGCCCATTGCCGTGCACTCGCAGTGCCATCCGGGGAAACCGTCGCCCCACGGACTTGGCCAGCGCATGATGTGCTCCGGTGTGGCACGCTTCCACAGTGCGAAGTCGGCCTGGCACTTCTTCTCGTCGGTGCCGGCGAGCTCACGGCTCTTGTTGAGGATGTCGGTGAGGTTGCGGCCCGACAGTATGCCGTATTTGTGGTCCTGGTTGTATTTCTGTATGTCGAAATATACCGACCCGTTGCTCTCGTAGGCATAGCCGTTCTTGAGAATCTGCTCCACGAGTTGTTCCTGCTCTATGATGTGGCCCGTGGCATGGGGCTCTATCGACGGCGGCAGAGTGTTGAGCAATTCCATAGCCTTGTGGTAGCGGTTGGTGTAGTATTGCGCTATCTCCATGGGCTCAAGCTGCTCCAGGCGTGCCTTCTTCTCGATCTTGTCGTCGCCCTCGTCGGCGTCGTGTTCAAGGTGGCCTACGTCGGTGATGTTGCGCACATAACGCACCTTATATCCCAAATGGCGAAGGTAACGGAAGAGCAAATCGAAGGTGATGGCCGGGCGTGCATGGCCCAAGTGCGGGTCACCGTATACCGTTGGACCACATACATACATGCCCACGTGGGGGGCGTGAATGGGCTTGAAAAGCTCCTTCTTGCGCGTTAGCGTATTGTAGACTAAGAGGTTCTGTGTCATGACTTTCTCCTGTTTTGTTAATCCGACTGCAAACTTACGCATTTTTTGCCAAAACAAAGCGGAAAAGAAGAGATAAAGAAGGACGCGGCATAAAAAACGGTCGCCACAATAGGGAAAAGCCTACTTGCTTTTAGGCCAATCCCCCACTCCGCTTTCTGCGGCATTGGCTATCTTTGCAAGCAAAAAACAAACACAAAAACTCTTTCGCCATGAAAAAGACAATGCTTTTGCTCCTTGCGCTTGTCGCCACCCTGTCGGCTTCCGCACAATTCTATCCTGACGGACGCCCCATTCCGCCACGCCACCGCTACAACAACGACCGCGGCTACCACGGGTCTTCCTACGACCGTTTCAACGATTCTTATTTCGGCTTCCGCCTTGGCATGGCTGTCGCTACGGTACACTCCGACGCCGCTAACCTCGACGGCAGCGACTCGCGCACGGGTCTCGACGTGGGCTTTGTGGCCGGCACACGCATCACCCACTCCGCACCCCTCTATTTCGAATCGGGACTTTCCTACACCGAGAAAGGCGGCAAGGGCAAGTATGAGGGCGACAAGTTCACATACCGCCTTGAATATCTCGAACTGCCGCTCCTGATAAAATACAAGTATCCCGTGGCACGCGACATCACCATCGAGCCGTATGCCGGCGGCTATCTTGCCCTCGGCGTTGGCGGCAAGGTGAAGGACTACGGCAAGCGCGAGGCTTATTCGAGCTTCAGCAATGAGAACGGCAGCTTCCGACGCTTCGACGGTGGCTTGCGCATAGGCTGCGGAGCGAGCTTCGACAAGCTCTATGCTGGTGTCAGCTACGACGTGGGCTTGGCAAACATAGGCCACTACGACTTCGAGGATACGCGCACAGGTTCGCTCAACCTCCACATCGGCGTGACGTTCTGAACAAACTGCATATTTACAACAAAGGTGTCATAAAGACGGGCACCAATAGTATTTGCCCGTCTTTATGTAAATCTTTGGTATAGACCAAATATGCCTGCCCCACCCTATCCGAGTATTTCTTGCAAAAAGCATCTATTGATGCGTGAGCCTTGTAACCTGACGACTTCACTTCTATCGGACACAGCTTGGCACCTCTTGACAATAAAAAGTCTATCTCGTAAAAGTGATTGTCATCCTTGGGAAAGGTATAATAAAAGAGCTTGTCACCAGAAGCTCTTAGCATTTGTGACACCAAATTCTCATACACATATCCCATGTTTGCCGAGCTCTTGTCGTTAAGCAACTTCTGGTATATGACATTCTCTGTGAAGTCCTTATCCCAAAATGCCAACGTAACAAACAACCCCGTATCACCAATAAAAAGCTTGTATTTGCCCGTGTCTGTCGACAACGACATTCCGACATTAGGGTCATCAGCATGATAAGCTATGTTTACCGTCTTGCTGTCTTCCAAGCAAAGTATCAGTTCTTCTATCTTGCTTGCGCTCACTTTACCAACAACCGGGGTATACTGATAACGCAAAAGATTGCGACCCAACTGTGACGGAATCGACATGAAGAGCTTTGACAGTTTGCCAGTATTGTCAATCTTTCGAAAGTCATCAGCATAAAGCTGAATTATTTGGCGTTTCACCATATCTACTTTCTGCAGGTTTTTGGAATCAAGATAAGCATTAACTGCCTGAGGCATGCCACCCACCAACATATACAGGCGCAAATCGCGCATTTTCTGACGGTTCAAGTCGTCTCCAAGAGACTTTCTCTTATCAAAGACCTGCCGCAACATCGGCATCGTGACTTCATCGCCCAACGCCCAAAGGAATTCCTCATAATCCATAGGGAACATCTCTACACGATGTTCCTCACTGGGGATGCTTATGTCTTTGGTGTTTTTTCTGATACTTATGAGAGAACCGGTTTCAATGTAATCGAAACGCCCGTCTTTCACCAAATATTTTATAGCCTGGCGAGCTTTAGGACATTGCTGCACTTCATCAAAAATAATAACCGAATTCCGCTCATAAAGCACGGTTTTATAGGCATTCTGAAGATACATGAATATATAATCCATATCCATGAGATCATCAAACAGAGCCTTTATGCCCTTGGATGTTTCGTTGAAGTCTATCAATATATAAGACCGATATTCGTTTTTAGCAAATTGCTCCACAAGAGTTGACTTGCCTATACGTCTCGCGCCTTCAAGCAGGAGAGCAGTCTGACCTTTTGAAACATCCTTCCATGCCTTTAATTTATTATAGATTTTACGTTTAAACACTACGTTAACCATAACTGACTGATTTTTCGGCAAATTTACGGCTTTTTTCGTCTGACACCAAAATTTTTATAGGCAAAAATAGGTCTGACACCAAAATGTTTGGAGGCAAAAATAGGTCTGACACCAAAATGTTTGGAGGCAAAAATAGGTCTGACACCAAAATCTTGCAGCTGCGAATACATGCTTTTAACGGTTTGCCCGCGTTCGTGAACAATACGGTTCACGGACGCGGGCAATACGGTTCACGTTCGCGGGCAATACGGCTCACGGACGCGGGCAAACATCGTTACACCGAAAAGGTGACGAGGAAAAGCTGGATTAAAACGACTATAAAAGCGATGGGGAGAAACGGCTCACAGGTACAGAACCGCCTCATTGCCCTCGTTGAATAGCAGGTCGAGGATGGAGAGGTTTGGCAGGAAGCCCAACTTCTGCTGGTAGACCTGATAATAAGGGCGTGGCTCAAACGACGGGTCGGGCAACGGATGCTTGGGACGGATGGCGTCACGGTAGTCGGCAATCACACCGTCACCGCATGCACACACTGCAGCATCACCATTCGGTTGCGGACAGGCACAGGACCTGCCCATGCCAATGGCACCACAATCGCAACCATTGACATATTCGTCGGTCAACCCGATATGCGGCTCAATGTCGAGCAACTCACACATCTTATAAGTAATGGCAAGGTTGAAATCGAAGAGGAACTCCCATTTCTTCTCGAAGAAAGGCAATATATCATCAACATAATACTCGAAGAAAGGGCTCTCGCCATATGCCGACTGCAATGCCTGCCAATGGAGATGCCGCCATGCGCCATGGTCGGATATGCGCACGTCTTTCATCTCCGTCTTGTCTATCCTGAGACCCTGCGGGCTCTCCACGGGCACGGTAAGCGCCTGCGCCCCCTGCGTCGTGGCTATGACACAGCGGTTGCGGAACGTCTGCTTGATGAAGTGGTCGTGCTGCTCAATGGTGCAGGCTCCGCCACGGGCGAGCTTCTGATACCATTGCACGGGACCGAAATATGTTGAAGAGAGAAGAGTGTTCATTTGAAAAGGCGGGCGGCTTTGCCCACTATCTGATGCTTGTGAACGAGCCTATTGCCATGTCCGGTCTCCACAAGGAAGATACAACAGTCGCGGCAGGGGCATCGCTCGCAGCACTTGACAGGAATGACGTACCGGCAACTGTCCACAGTGATGGTGTCGCCCGGCAGGTTGAGCACTTCGCCCAGTTCCTGCGGCGGTCCTACGAGCGCCACTGCGGGTGCATCGCCACTGACTGTGAACACTATGAGGTCTTCACGCTGGATGGCACGGTTGCGGGCAAGCTTGTTTACCACCACCTTGTCGCCCGTCCTGAGCCTTTGGCCCAAAGGAGCGGGTACGGTGTAGATGGTGATGGCAAACATGCGGACAACCACCACGATAGCCATGGCTATCACTAGGGCGACGATGAATTTCAGAAGTTGCCGAGCCAAAACGTGCCGTCTATATTATGCGTTATTTTATATTGTCAACAAAGTTGAACAGGCGGCTCCACCTCACGCCAGAGAAGCCCTTGCGGTCGGGGTCGGAGCTCCACCAGATGAAGATAGGCTTGCCCACGACGTGGTCCTCGGGCACGAAGCCCCAGTAGCGTGAGTCCTCTGAGTTGTGGCGGTTGTCGCCCATCATCCAGTAGTAGTCCATCTTGAAGGTGTAGCTCGTGGCGGGCTTGCCGTTGATGTATATGCGGTTGTTTTCCACCTTGAGGTCGTTGTTCTCATACACGCTTATCGGGCGCTCGTAGAGTGCGATGTTGTTCATGTTGAGCTTCACGGTGGCACCCTTCTTCGGTATCCAGATCGGGCCGTAGTTGTCTACCGTCCATCCCGTCACGATGTTGTGCGGATAGAGGCTTATCGACGGTGCGGCGTCGGTGTTGAGCTTGATGCTCTTCACGAGGTCCTTGCGCTTTGAGAGGAACTCCACGGCACGCTTTGTCAGCGGCATGTAGCCCATCTGGTTGAGCGTGGTGAGGTCCTCCATGGAGATGTTGAGATCCTTGAGCACGTCGTCGGGCAGATGGTCGGTAGCGAGCTTCACATAGTAGGTATACTGCACGTTGTCCGGTTCCTTGTTTGCCTTGCCGTCGAGATAGACTATGCGGTTCTTTATCTGCAGGGTCTGTCCGGGCAGACCGACGCAACGCTTGACGTAGTTCTCGCGGCGGTCGGTGGGTCGGTGGTCGATAGAACCGAACTCGTTGGGGTTATTCACGATGTAGTCGCGGCCGAGAGAGTAGATCATGGAGAAGAAGTCGAGCTGTTGCTGCTTGCTAAGCGTGGCAGGGTCAACGGGGTTGACGTTGCCTTCCTTGTATAGCTGCATGCCGAGCGGATAGACGAGGTCGCCGTAGAAGTCGGGGCCCTGATAGCGCTCCTCGGTGACAATGCTGTCGCCGCAAGGATAGTTGAACACCACGATGTCGTTGAGGTTCACCTTGCCCAAGCCTTTCAGTCGGCGGTAGTCCCACTGTGGCCACTCAATGTAGCTCTTGGTGTTGATGACCGGCATGGTGTGCTGGGTGAGAGGCATGGTCAGCGGTGTCTGCGGGATGCGCGGGCCGTAGCTCACCTTCGACACGAAGAGGTAGTCGCCGGTGAGGAGGCTTTTCTCAAGCGACGATGAAGGAATGACATAGTTCTGGAAAAGGAAGAGGTTGATGAAATACACCGCCACGAGGGCGAACACGAGTGCGTCGACCCAGCTCATGATGAACCTTACGGGACCTTCGGCGTCTTTCCACCACTGCCACCGCACCTTCTTCGACACATAGCAGTCGAAGATGAACACGGCACCGACCAGTGTGAGGATCCATCCCGTCAGCGTGCACGGCGACATCCATATAATAAACAGCACGTAGAAGAAGAAGGCGCAGCCAAACTTCATCCATTGCTTCTTCATGTTCAGAGAAGCTTTTTCCTTGTCAATCATTATATCGTTTTGTTTGTTTTAATCGTTTGTGGGACGCAGCACGGTGTGATGTGCAGGGCCCGCCCCTGCATATGCCGCCGTTTCGTCCGCATTTACACGACCACGGTATGCTTCACCTCCCCTATTGGGAAGGCCGGGTAGGGTTTAGAACTTGAACAGGTCTGACGTGGTGAGCAGGCCCTTGTGGTCCTTGGTGTATTCGGCTGCGAGCACGGCACCCAGGGCGAATCCCTTGCGCGAGTGAGCGCTGTGGGTGATGGTTATCTCGTCGGCCTCGGAGTCGTAGCGGATGCTGTGGATGCCAGGCACCTCGTCGTGGCGCACGCTGTTGACGAGCAGCTCTTCCGGCTTGTGGTCCTCAGTGCCTTCCACGCGACCGTCGTCCCAAGTGGTGGTGCCGAGCTTCCATGAGCTCTTGCGGTCGAGGCGCTCCACGATGTCCTCGGCAAGGGTGATGGCGGTGCCGGAGGGAGCGTCGAGCTTGTGGATATGGTGGGTCTCGGTCTCGCAGACGTCATACTGGGCGAAACCATTCATTATCTCCGCCAGCTTGTTGTTCACTGCCTGGAAGATGGCCACGCCCACAGAGAAGTTGCTTGCCCAAAACAGCGTCTGGTTGCCGTCCTTGCAGAGGGCTTCGACCTCGGCCTTGTGGTCTTTCATCCAACCGGTAGAGCCGGAGACGACCTTCACGTTATGCTCGAATGCCTTAAGGTAGTTGCCGTAGGCGGCTGTGGGATTGGTGAACTCTATCGCCACGTCGGCAGAAGCGAAAGCCGGGCTGTCGAAGTCTTCGGTGTTGTCAACGTCTATCTTGCACACTATCTCGTGGCCACGCTCAAGGGCTATCTGCTCTATCATGTGCCCCATCTTGCCGTAGCCTATCAATGCTATCTTCATAATCGTTCGGTTTGATTTATGTGTTTGTATTATTATGTCCACATTATATAATGTGTCGTGCAAAATTAGCTATTTTATGGCGAAAAGGCCTTCAAGTGGCGCATAAATTATTAAAAAACTTCGCCAAGCATGGCAGTTTTGCGCTTATTAACGAATTTTTAGCTTTTGCAAAATTTTTTATCCAAGAAAAAGCCGTAACTTTGCACAGTTGAAAAGTGCGGATGCGTCCGCCTGTGTACTGCACGGATTTTCAATCAGTTAAAAGGATTAATCAAGATAACAAAGCATCATGTACAAGACCCTAAAGACATGTGGGAGCCTTCTGCTATTGTCTGTCGCGATGACAGCTTCGCTCTCCTCATGCATCAAGGAAGAGGCGCTTAACAGCGAAGCCGATATCACGGGAGTGACCCTCGGCAATAACGACCTGCTGCTTCGTGATCCGGAGATTACGAACAACGAGGTGACGCTCTACGCCAACACGAACGACAGCATTCTTGCGCCGGAGTTCACTCTCACCGAAGGCGCTACCATTGAGCCGGCAAGCGGCACAAAACGCCAGTTCTTCACGCGTGTGCCCAACCCGGAAAAGATCAACGAGGACGACGCACAACCCGACTCCATCAACCAAGCTCTGCCACAGGAATACACCGTCACATCGCAAGACGGGGCCTGGAAGAAGAAATACACCGTAAAGGTTATGGCTATCAACGCCACACCGTCTGATTTCCACTTCGACAACATCCGTTATTATACCTACGATGCCGACGAGGATGGCGTAGACGAGCCTTTGTTCCAGATATTATACGAGAAGAGCAACGGCCAGCAGATAGACTGGGGCACAGGTAACGCTGGTGCTATGATTACGCTCATATCGTCGAACCCCTCACCTTCCGACTATCCCACAAGCCAGGCCGACAACGGCGTGGAGGGCAAGTGCGCCAAGCTGACGACGATCAGCACCGGTGCTTTGGGAGCTATGTTCGGCGCACCTATCGCGGCCGGCAACATCTTCCTCGGCTCTTTCTCCGTGAACATGGGCGACATGGCTTCGTCGACCCATTTCGGAATCCCGTTCTTCAACACGAAGCCGGTATCCCTGACCGGATACTACAAGTATAAGGCAGGCCCTACGGTGACCGACGAGAACTCGAATGTGGTCAGCGGAGCCAAAGACGACTTTGCACTCTACGCCGTGCTGTTCGAGGTGACGAAAGACGTGCCTTGGCTCGACGGCACCGACACGAAGCTCAACTCGCTGAAGAGCCCCAACATCGTGCTCAAGGCCGAGCTGACCGACCGCAAGGAGACCGACGAGTGGACAAAGTTCACCATACCGTTTGAGCTCGTGGACGGCAAGACTTTCGACATGGACAAAATGATAGCCGGCAAATACAGTTTCGCTATCGTTGCCTCATCAAGCACTGACGGCGGCAAGTTTGTCGGTGCAATAGGCAGCACACTGTATATAGACGAGTTCCACATCAACTACGAAGCAAACTAAACATGAAAAGCAAGATATTATTATTCCTGCTTGTGGCTTTCTCCGTCTCCGCTTCTGCCCAAGAGGGCATTGGCGACCGCGACGAGAACCTCCGGCAGATGAACACAAAGGGATGGGAGCTTGAACTGAAGGCTGGCGTCAACGTTGGCGGTGCCACGCCTCTTGGCCTGCCGCGCGAGATTCGCCACATCAGCAGTTTCGACCCAAAGTTCAACGCCACATTGGAGGGCGTGGTAACAAAATGGTTTGGCAGATGGGGTGTGGCCTCGGGATTGAGACTGGAGGCCAAGCGCATGAAGACAGGTGCCACCGTGAAGAACTACAAAACAGAGGTGATACAGAACGGTGACCGCGTGAGCGGATATTTCACAGGCTACGACGAGACCAACTATGAAAGCACCGACCTCACCTTGCCAATCACCGCCAACTACCGCATCAACCCGCGTTGGAAGGTGAGAGGAGGACTGTTCTTCTCTTACTGCATAAACAACAAGTTCAACGGCTTCGTGAGCGACGGCTACTTGCGCAACGGCACGCCTACGGGCGAGAAGGTGACGTTCGACAACGGCAGCTCGGCTTCATACAACTTCGACGACGACCTGCGACCCTTCAACTGGGGCGCTCAAGTGGGATTCTCATGGAATGCCTACAAACACTTCTCGCTGTTCGCTGATGCAACTTACTCGTTCAACAACATCTTCAAGTCGGACTTCAAGACCGTGGCATTCACCATGCACCCCATTTATCTCAACGCCGGCTTCGGCTACAGATTCTAAGACAACAAAAAAAAACATTTTTCAAATAGAAAGGAATAATCATGAAAAAACTATTTACACTTTTCACACTGGTTCTCATGGCTGTCAGCTGCTTCGCAACTGACTATACAGACGAGCTCGTGATTGATAGCAAGAGCCAAGGGCAAAAGACCATTTCCGTGACCAAGCAGTCAAATGGCAAATATCAAATCGACCTCAAGAACTTCTCATACGAAGGCATTAGCGTGGGCACTATATCACTTAAAGACGTAGATTCTGAAGAAGACAAAGATGGCAACATAGTATTGACCACGACTGGACAGAAAGTAAAAGTCTTAATATTTATCACGGTTCCAGTAGACCTTAAAGGCAAAATCGCTGGCGACAAATTCTATGCTGACATAACAATTCACAACATCCCAAATTATGGAACTTGGAACGCGACCTTCGCCGGCGGCTTGTCAGCCGCCCCAACCACTGGCATCTCCGACCTTTCTGTAGACAACAGCAACGAAAAGGTTGAGCTTTACAACCTCCAAGGCCAGCGCATCAGCGAGGCTAAGCCCGGCCAGGTGGTGATAGAGAAGAGAGGCGGAAAAACCGTGAAGAAGGTGGTGAAGTAAGCCACAGACAATTATGTGCAGGGGCGGGCCCTGTGCCCGTCCGCAACCCGAAAGGCAGAAACGCATGCATACGACATGATGACACCACGAGGATGCGGACGGGCACAGGGCCCGC
>CAZXGQ010000103.1:0-12365 GCA_964640415.1 uncultured Prevotella sp. | reverse complement strand
TTTACTTTTTGGGCAATTTCCGGTTTGATTTTTGGCGTATTTCCTTAGATTCTATTTACTTAAACCATTGGTCCGAATTTGTTATGCCGTTGTAAACCAACGAATTAATTTTCAAAACCGTTTACTTGAATTATACCGTGCCAGTTTACACATATATATAAGAGGTTGAATTCTTACCTAACTTTGCAACCGAACAATTCAACTGACAATACTCAAATATTCTAACTTAAAAACGTACTATATGAATCAACAATCAACATTCAGAAGACTGTTGTCTTTCTTTGTTGCCACGATGACTTGCGTCACCATTCAGGCCCAAACGATAGTCGTGACAGGTACAGTGACTGATGATAAGGGTGAGCCCATCATCGGTGCAAGCGTTAAACAGAAAGGTTCGTCAGTCGGCACAATAACCGACCTCGACGGTAAGTTTCATTTCAATGCTGAGCGCGGCAAGACCCTGGAAATTTCTTACATCGGATTCAAGACCCAGCAGCTTCCTGCCTCTGCCAAGATGAAAGTCACGCTGCGAGAAGACAATGAAGTGCTCGACGAGGTGGTAGTTGTTGGTTACGGTGTCCAGAAGAAGAGTGCGCTTACCGGTGCCATCTCCAAGGTGGAGAGCGAAGACCTTGAGAACCGCACCGTCATCTCTGCCGAACAAGCACTTGCAGGTAAGACCAGCGGTGTGCAGCTCATAACATCCAGCGGTGCTCCGGGCAGTTCTTCATCAGTGCGCATACGCGGATATTCGTCAAACTATTCTTCTGACCCATTATATATTGTAGACGGCATGAAAGTGCCCGACATGTCATCCATTGACCCCGAAGACATAGAGAGTGTCGAGGTGCTCAAGGATGCCGCCAGCGCAGCCATCTACGGTGCAGAGGCCGGCAACGGCGTTGTGCTTATCACAACCAAGAAGGCAAAAAGGGGAACCGGAAAAATCAAGTACAATTTCCAAATATCTTCACAGAGCATAGCCAAGATTCCTCAAGTGCTCAACGCTCAGGAATACCTGCAGTATCAGAAAGAAGCTAATGTGCTGACACAAGACAACATAGACACTTTCTACGACGGCACCACCGACACCGACTGGGTGAAGGAGTCGTTTGAGAACAGCATCATGATGAAGCACCAGCTCTCGTTTGAACAGGCCAACGACAAGAGCAACCTCTATGTCTCACTGGGCTACCAGACCAACAACGGTATCATAAAAGGCAAGGACGACAAGTCGGATCGTTTCAGTGCCGATATCTCTGCAGAATCGCAGATCAAGCCCTGGATCAAGGTCGGCATCAATGCCAACGGCATGTACGCCTCGGTGGACGGCATCCGCGGTTCCATGAGTGAGGGCGGCCGCACAGGTGTCATCACTTCGGCACTGAAGATGGACCCGACCGTGAAGCCTGTCTATTCTTCAGGCGCTCTGCCCACGTGGATGTCTACCGACATTTCACAGGGATATCCTCTCGTTCAGACATCCGACGGCGACTACTACGGCTACTCATATTTCTTCCGTTCTGTAGATACCAACCCGCTGATTCAGCGCGACATCTATCACAGTTACTCTAAGCTGGCATTCATGCGCGCCATAGGCTATGTCAACATCACCCCGTTCAAGGGATTCGTATGGACAACGCGTATCGGTGCAAACCTCTTCCACAACTACAACCGCGTTTTCCAGCGTCCATACTATACTTCAAGCACATCGCGCCAGGATACACCTCAGGTGTCTACAAGCTCTCCGTTCAACACCAACGTGCTGATTGAGAACTTCGCCAACTACAACACTACAATTGCCAAGCTCCACAATCTCGGAATCATGGCAGGTATGTCATACAACGACAGGCGCGCCAACTCGCTGTCCGGTTCGGTCAACAACATCACTTCGAACGACAACAACTTCGCTTATCTCGATTTCAAGACTGCTGACGCCACACAGACTGTCAGCGGTATAGACAACAACACCCGCAAGCTCTCTTACTTCGGACGTGTCAACTACAACTTTGCCGAGCGCTACTACGCTGAATTCACCATGCGTGCCGACGGTGCCGACCTTAGCTATATCTCCAAGAACAAGCGTTGGGGCTACTTCCCCGCAGTTTCTGCAGGCTGGGTACCATCGAAGGAGCCTTGGTTCCCTAAGCATTCGGCTCTGGAGTTCCTCAAGATACGTGGCAGCTGGGGCCAGAACGGTTCTCTGTCGAGCCTTGGAAGCTACGCCTACTCGTCAAACATCCTCCTCAGCTCCATCTATGCCATGAACAACAGTTCGTACACGGCCGGAGCCACACCAAACGCACTTGGCAACTCAGACCTTAAGTGGGAGACATCCGAGCAGACCGACTTCGGTATCGACATGCGATTCCTGAAGAGCCGCCTGACCATCACCGCCGACTACTATATCAAGAAGACCAAAGACCTGATTATAACAGATGTAAGCCCGTCGCTCACTGCCGGCAACTCTCCGTCGCCCGTCAATGCAGGCAACATAGAGAACCGTGGTTTTGAGCTTGACCTGGGATGGCGCGACAACATCGGCGGCTTCTCTTACGGCATCAAGGGCAATCTCGCCACATTGCGCAACCGCGTGACCTATCTCGATCCTTCAATCATGCGCATCAACGGTGTTACCGTAAACCGTCTCGACGGATTCACAGCCTTCGAGAAGGGCTACCCATTGTGGTACTTCCGCGGCTACAAGTTCGACCATATCGATGCTGAGACAGGTGAGGTAGTGGTAAAAGACCTCGACGGAAACGGCATCATCAACTCTGAAGACCGCACCATGATCGGCAGCGGCATACCCGACATCACCTACGGCATCACGCTAAATGCCAGCTACAAGGGCTTCGACCTGCTCGTATTCGGCAGCGGTGCAGCCGGACAGGATATTTTCGCCGACTACAGCCGCCTGGAGGACCGTGGCGCCAACCACCTGAAGATCTACTACGACGGACGCTGGACCACAGAAAACACCAGTGCCACCAAACCACGCCCGGGCGCAACAACAGAGGCTCTGTACCTCAACTCAGACGCCAACGTCTTCAGTGGCAACTACTTCAAGATCAAGCAGATTCAGTTGGGCTACACTCTGCCGCAGAGCTTGCTCCGCAAGACACACTTCATCTCCGGTCTGCGTGTCTACTGCTCGCTCGACGACTTCTTCCTCTTCACCTCTTATCCAGGCATGGATCCTGAGACAGCATCAGGAAACTCTACCACAAGAAACGGCATTGACAGCGGACAGTACCCGCTCTCAAAGAAAGTTACCTTTGGTGTAAACCTCACATTATAAACAACTTTAAAACCGAAACACTATGAAACGATATAAAATATTCGGCCTCGCTGTAGCCGGCATGCTTGCCCTCAACTCGTGCAACAGTGCGCTTGATGTCAATGAGAAAGGTGTCATACCTACAGCCCAATATTACCAGACAGACGATGAGTCGGAGAAGGGTATAACCAATGTCTACTCCAACCTTCATGCCCTGATGAGCGACTACTTCATGGTGAAGAACTGTCTCTCCGACGATGTCTACTCAGGCGGACGAGGCATGTATGAGAACGAGCTCAACGAGTATCTCTTCACTGCCGACAACGAAGGCATCACCGCTCTTTTCACCGATTACTACAATCTCATCTACTCGGCCAACCTCATCATCAACCATGTCAACCCCGACACGCCGACGAAGCAGCGCAACGTGGCTGAGGCCAAGTATTTCAGAGGCTGGGCCTATTTCGAGCTCGTCACCCTTTGGGGAACAGCCCCGCTTGTGCTCGAAGACGAACGCTCTGATTACAGGGTATCCAACAGCACGGTGGAAGAGCTTTGGAACCAGGTGAACAGCGACCTCGCCGACGCTGTCAACTCCGGCGCGCTGCCTTCAAAGACAAGCGTCAACGACACCGACACTCCGATACGCATAACCAAAGAAGCTGCCCAGGCAATGTACGGCAAGGCTCTTGTGTTCCAAGGCAAATATGCCGAGGCCAGCCAGTATCTTGACGCGGTGATCAACAGCGGACTGTATGCCATGCTGCAGCTCGACAGCGACGGCTATCTCGACTACAACAGTTACCGTTACGACAACAACTCAGAGGTCCTGCTCCAAATCAACCGCCTCAACGACGCTTCAAACAACAACACCGAGATACAATGCATGTGGTTTGGGTTGCCGGCCAGCAACTTCATACGCGACGCACAGTCTACACTGCCTTACTACACCGAGTCGTGGGGCTTCTGCACCTCAGCCAAGGAAGCTTTGGTGAAGGCCTTCCAGGACAATGCCGCCAAGAATGGTGTCGACGACATCCGCTACACCACCTCGCTGCTTAGCGTAGACGACATCTGCTTAAGGTATAATGTCAAACTCATGGAAGGCAGCTACTTCGAGGACTGCTGCGGCTACTTCGTCAACAAACTCATGGCCCTCACCGAGAACCATATCTCCATGACGTGGGCAGGCTGGCAACAGAACACTGTGCTCATGCGCTATGCCGAGGTGCTGCTTCTGGCAGCCGAGAGCCATCTGCAGAGCGGAGACGCAGCCAAGGCACTGCGCTACATCAACGTGATACGCGAGCATGCCGGAGAGCCGTTGGCAACATCGGTGACTCTCGACGACATCAAGACCGAGAAGCGGCTGGAACTGTGCGACGAGGCTGTACGCTATCAGGACATCACCCGCTGGGGCGACGCCTACAGCTTGCTGAAAGACCAAGGCAAGGAAATAGGCTATTATGGATATAACAATGGCGTACTCGGACTTTGGTATCCCATCCAGCAGGCAGAAGCCGGTTATCAGCAGGGCCGCAACGAACTGTTGCCATTCCCGCAGAATGAGCTGAACGTCAATCCTAACATCACCCAGAACCCAGGTTTTTAATGTATAGTAATTGAGAAGGCACTATGTTGATTCCAACAGGCAAGACCTGCGAATCAACATAGGCCATTAATTATTAAGAATCATGAAAAGAGTAATTCCTATATTTTTATTGCTTGCCTCTTTCGCCCTCGGTGGCTTTGCGCAGCCGAAGGTGCCGCAGCAGATGCAGCGGCAGGAAGGCATACACCTCACGCCGGTGCGCGGCATGAAAAATGCCTTGGTCTACAACCCGTTCGGCACGCGCGACATGAAAGCCCGCGGCGGCTTCTCGCCACTTTTCCTTGTCTTCCCCGACAAGGCCTGCACCGAGCAGGAGGCCATGCAGCTTTTCTCAAGTCTCGGACTTGACCAGCTTGTCAACGACTACGCCGGTGGGGTGGGGATTGTAAACCCCGTCGGCAAGAAATGGGACAACGCCAAGGACTTTGAGGCCTACAAGGCTCTCATCGACTCTATGCGCATCGTCTCAAACATGAAGATCATTGCCTTTGGCTCTGCGGCTACGTTTGTCAACCAGACCATTGCCCAGCAGGCAGGTGAGGTGGCTGGCATCGTCACCATAGGCGGCAAGCCGGGCAAGACCGTCAGGACCGCTGTGCCCGTGCCTACATTTGTGGGCGGCAAGGGAGCACAGGCTGTGGCAAAGGCTTATATAGCCGCCAACAAGGCTGCGAAAGTTGGCGACGGCGTCTACGAGAACGCCAACGAGCCGTTGCAGCGTGTGGTTGTAGACGCTTCGGCAAAGAGCGACAAAGAGTTTGTGGCAGAGGCATGGCGCACACTGCTAAGCAAGAACTACCGTTTCAACAACTACAAGCACACCTTCTATACGGGTGCCCGTTTCGGACAATACGGCACCTACGAGCTTGAGCCGTACATCAACTTCGAAGAGCTTGGCGTGGAGCGCACTGTAGTGGAACAAGACCTGTTGCACACAGGCAACTTCCTCTGGTACGAGTATGTGCCTAAAGCCGTAAAGAATGCCGCAGCAAAGAGCACACCGCTTGTCATCCTGCTCCACGGTCACGGCAACGACCCGCGCACGCAGAGCGAGACTTCAGGATGGATAGAGGTGGCTGCCAAGGAGAACCTGCTTGTAGCCGAACTCGAATGGCAGGGCAACGGCTTCACGCCAATGGGCCACGACGGCATTGAGCAGGTGGTTTACGAACTGTTGCGCAAGTATCCTCAGGCAGACCCAAGCCGTGTGTATGCAGAGGGTCTCTCGGCCGGCGCCATGACATCGAGCGCACTCGGTGTACGCAAGAGTTCTTTGTTTGCTGCAGTAGGAGCCATGTCGGGCGGCATCTTCCCTGACGGATTCTATACCTTCAGCGGCAGCACCATCTACAACGAGGCACTGCAAAAGCGCGTAGGCATACAGACGGCCTACATCGGCGTGGCAGGCACCGACGATGACACTATCGTC
Organism: uncultured Prevotella sp.; assembly: GCA_964640415.1. Classification (GTDB taxonomy): domain Bacteria; phylum Bacteroidota; class Bacteroidia; order Bacteroidales; family Bacteroidaceae; genus Prevotella. Next base: position 6,044 of record CAZXGQ010000103.1, on the reverse strand, counting down.
TATCCCACGGCCGAAACCTGGAAGGGCAACTCGCTCATCAACGCATGGCGCATATACCAGACCATGAACGGACTGGATGTGACAGAAGACTACGACTTCGCCAAGTACCCGTACTTCGGACAGCAGTTGCGCGACCGGAAGACGGAGACCATCAAGGGCATCACCGTTGAGAGCGGCCGCCTCTACGACAAGACAGGTGTGCCAGTGATGAAACTGGTAGCAGTGCAGCACTACGGCCACTGGAACTTCAAGCCCGCTGCACGGATAATGTGGGACCACTTCCGTCACTTCTCGCGTGACCCGGAGACCAAGCGCCTCGTCTATCACGAGTAAAAAGCGAATCACCAAGACTATAGAGAGGTGGAGGCATTGGAAACGCCTGTGGTGGCTTTAGTCGTGCTATAAGGAAAGTTTTTTAGCAGAAAGTGTAAAGGTTTGTGCATTTTTTCGTAAGTTTGCATCTATGAAAAACCTAAAGATGAAAACAACAATACGAATAATGCTTGCGGCCATACTTGGTGCGATACCTTTTGTCGGCTCTGCCCAGAACCTCCATCTTCATGAAGCGCTTCTCGACTCTCTCGACCGTACCGTTGCGGCAAAGGACACTTACATCAAACAGGAACAGGACAAGGTGCTGCGCGACATGGCACAGGTGCACCCCGGCAGTGCCAATCCCCTGAACTTCCTGTCTTATCAGCTGATATTCTACGACTATATGTATATCAACTCCGATTCTGCAATCGCCTATGCCGGACGCATGGCAGATTTGGGTAAGGTCACAGGCAACGATACGTGGACTAAGCGCGGAATGGTGCTGGTCAATTCAGTCCAAGCCCTGAAGAGCACACATCCCGTTATAGACGACGCCATCAAGGAACTCCCGCCTATCACCGACATACGGCCGGAAGACAGAGCTGCTTATGCCTGTATGCTGATGGACAACAGACTGTCTTACGGATATTCGTTTGTCGTGCAGAAAAACCACAAGCAGAAATGCAAGGAGCTGTGGGAACATATGAAGCCGTATGTTGACATCGACGGTGTGTATGGACTCTACTATAAGGTTATGCTCAACGACGACAGCTGCACTAATGCAATACTTAGTCAACTGAAGAATAGGGGCGAGGCCGTCAAGAACAGTCCGACAGAACTGAGCATCATGGAATATGCCATCAGCAAGGTACTGATGCGTCAGGGCAAGACCGATGAGGCTTTCCGGTATCTGGTGCTTTCGGCGATAAGCGCCGTCAAAGGAGTTTACCGTCCGTCGTCGGCTCTGCTCGACGTGGTGAAGACCCTCTATGAGAAATCGGATTCGTGCGACCGCAAGACGTTGGAAAGGTTGAACAAATATATAAGCCTGTGCGCGGAAAATGTAGCCATTTACCACGACTACGGGCGAAGCAGGGAGGTTTCAAGAATGCAGGAATTGATATACGGAAGGTTACACGACATGGATTTAAGCCATCACCGCTTCGTGGAGACCGGTCTCTTCGCGGTAATAATCCTGTTGGTAGCATTGCTTGCCTTTGCCGTCTTCAGGCTCATAAGGTCAAGAGGAAGAGCCCAGGCTGTAACCGTGACCAATAAAGCCGACAATGAGATGAAAGAAAAACTCGACAAAATAGAAGCCGACCTTGCTACGTCGAAGTGCGAGATAAGGCAGTATATGGCCGATTTGCGCACCCACGACAAGATCATCATCGGTATCTTCCTGGCAATGTCGAGAAGCATCGGTGACATGAAGAAGCAGATGAAGTTGATGAAGAACCTTCTGTCAACAGGACTCTACAAGGAGGCTAAGAAACTTGTCGACAGCAATACGTTTGCAGCCCAGCAGGACGAGAGCCTCTATACACAGTTCGACCAGGCGTTCCTCACCATACATCCCGACTTCATAGAGCGTTTCAACCGGCTCCTCAAGCCCGAGGGACAGTTCCGCCTGCGCGAACCGGGTAGTCTCACGCCTGAGTTGCGAATATACGCTCTCGTTTGTCTGGGAATCAACGACAGCGGCAAGATTGCCGACGTGCTGCAATACTCACCGCAAACGGTTTACAACTACAGGTTGCGGGTGCGCCACACTGCCGCCATTCCGGAAAAGGAATTTGCTGATGCCGTGATGAAGCTCTACGACAGCAGCATCGTGCCGGTATAGTCTGCAAGACTCGTAAGAACTTAAATAAATATTGATATGAATATCGGAAAAAGAAAATGCTTAATTTTAATCATTGCATTGACCCTTCTGTCGCTGTTGCCTTCGATGGCACAGTTTCCCATGCCTAAAGAAGGCTGGGTGGCCGTGCCCGGCGCAAGTGCCGACGGATATGGCGTATATGTGTTCCGCCGCGACATCAACCTTGATGCCGTGTCGGGAAAATGGCGGGTGTGGGTTACAGGCGACAACCGCTATAAACTCATGGTCAACGGCCAGACGGTGTCCGTGGGACCGGCACGCAGCGATTTGGACCACTGGAACTGCGAAGAGGTGGACTTGGCGTCCTATCTGCATGCTGGCAAAAACGTTGTAGCCGCTTTGGTATGGAACGAGGGACCACAGCGTCCGGCAGCCAACATGACTTACCGCACCGGCTTCTATCTCCATGCCATAGACGATGCAGCAAAAGTGCTGAACACCGACAAAAACTGGAAATGCACAGAAGACAAGTCGTATAGCCCGACAACGGTCAGTGTGCCGGGATATTACGCCGCAGGCCCGGGAGAGAAAGTAGACATGCACAGCCACATATCCGACTGGTATAAGGCCGATGCCGACGCCAGCGCATGGCAGCAGGCACAAGTGATATCCCCGGCCAACAAGGTGGGCCAGTCGGGCAATTTCGGCACATACATGGGTTGGATGTTGAAGAAGTCTGAGCTGCCGCAGCGCGAACTGACACTGCAACGCATACCCGGCTTTGCCCCGGCCACCGTCCCCGCCAATTCCACAAAGCGCATAATCCTTGACAACCGCGAGCTTACAAACGCTTACTTCACACTGAAATTCAGCGGTGGCGACAAAAGCCGGATAAAGGTTGGCTATTGTGAGGCTTTCTACGAGAAAGACGGCACGACGAAGAACGACCGCCGGGTGACCGCCGGCAAGCAGTTCATCGGCCGTTCCGATGAGATAATCAGCAACGGTGCACAAGGACAGGACTTCACCACTCTGGCGTGGCGCACCTACCGCTATGTGGTGCTCGACATTACGACGGGTGCGGAGAGCCTCACCTTGGATGATGCCTATGGCACGTTTACAGGTTTCCCGTTCAAGCTCACGGCTCACCTCGACACAAAGGACAACACGCTTCTCCAAATCTTCAACATTGGTTGGCGTACGGCACGCCTCTGCGCCATAGAGACTTACATGGACTGCCCTTACTATGAGCAACTGCAATATTTCGGCGACGCACGCATCCAGGCACTGGTGTCGTTGTATATGGCCGGTGAAACCCGTCTGGTGAGGCAGCTGCTTGACATGGGCGACTGGAGCCGCAGGTCAGACGGCGTCATACAAAGCCGTTACCCGTCAGGTCTGGCACAATGGATTCAGCCGTACGCACTGCACTACATCTACACCATGCACGACTACATGATGTATGCCGACGACCTTGAGTTTCTGAAGTCGAAGCTCAACGTGGAACGTACTATTCTCGACTATTTCCAGCGTTATCAGACTGCCGACGGCCGCGTGAAGGATCTGCCGGGATGGAATTTCACCGATTGGGTCAACGGCGACCCCAACTGGCAAGCAGGCGTAGCTTTGCCTGGAGCGGACGGAGCAAACAGCATTATGGACATGCAGCTGCTCTACGCCTACGAGATGGCGGCAGACATGGAAGCCAAGGTCGGTATGAAAGCTTTGGCCGATGTATACAATGAACGTGCAGCACAGCTCAAGAACACTATCGTCAAGAAATATTGGCGAGACGACAAGGGACTCTTCTCCGACCGTTCCGACAAGGACGTGTTTTCGCAGCATGCCAATGCCCTGGCCATACTGACCGGACTGATCACCGGCGACACCGCAAAAAACATTGCAGGCATTATAGAAAGCGACAACTCATTGTCGAAAGCCTCTATCTATTTTAAGTTCTACACTCACCAGGCCATGGTAAAGGCAGGATTGGGTGACAACTATCTTAACTGGCTCGGCAAATGGCGCGAGAACATAGACATGGGCATGACAACATGGGGCGAGACATCTGAAGTGGCAACCACACGCAGCGACTGCCATGCCTGGGGTGCAAGTCCCAACATAGAGTTCTTCCGCACAGTTCTGGGTATAGACAGCGATGCGCCTGGATTCGGCCACGTCGCAATAGCTCCGCACCTTGGTACCCTCAAGTCGATTGGCGGAACAATGCCTTCGCCCAAGGGAAACATCGCCGTGGAGTACAAAAAGGCAGGCAATGGAATCAACGCCAAGATAACCCTTCCGCAAGGCTTGACGGGAACGTTCTGCTGGCACGGACAGAGCAAGAGCTTGGCATCGGGTGAAAACACCATACAACTTAAATAGACCTACCGTTATGAAAAAAATCGCTTTACTTCTGGCCCTATGCTGTTTCTCTTTCTGGGTCAAGGCCACGGATGTCCAAAATGAAAAGAACCGTGTAATCATATTGACAGACGTCGAGAATGAACCCGACGATGCCGAATCGTTGGTCAGGCTAATGCTTTATACCGATGAGATAGATGTAAGGGGGCTTGTTGCAACAACATCCACGCACATGAAAGACCGTGTGGCTCCCGAAACAATCCATAAGATTGTGACAGCTTATGGTAAGGTGAGGGGAAATCTCTTGCTTCACAAAGAAGGATACCCGACAGAGGAGTATCTGCATTCCATAATCTTTACCGGACCCAAGTCGTACGGAATGGCTGCACTTGATGAAAAACAGCTTTCAGACGGTGCTGAGCGCATCATCAAGGAACTTCAGGCAAACGACGACCGTCCGCTGTGGGTTTGTGCATGGGGAGGCCCAAACACCTTGGCTCAAGCCTTGGCACAAATGAAGAAGACTCTCTCGCCGAAGCAACTGGACAAATGCCTTTCTAAACTGAGGGTCTACACCATATCCGATCAAGACGATACGGGCAACTGGATTCGCAAGAACTTCCCCACTGTCTTCTATATTGTCAGTCCCGGCGGCTATGGCAATGCTACATGGCTCGGAATGAATGTCGGGGCAAAAGGAGCCGACAACGAAAAAGTCAGTAACAAGTGGATTGCTGAGAACATACAGCAAGGCCATGGCCCTCTGGCTGCCTGTTATCCCGATGTAGCCTATGGCATGGAAGGCGACACTCCTTCTTGGCTCAACTTGATTCCTAACGGTCTGAACAACCCCGAGCATCCAAACTGGGGCGGTTGGGGTGGCCGCTACGAATATTACAAGCCAAACAAGGCCGATTGTGACCCCAATGGTTTCAATGGTAATGTCCCTGTAGAAGACGAGACGCATGCCATCTGGACAAATGCCATAGACACTTTCCGTCCTATAGTACCAGAAGAGTCAAAAGAGGCTTCCTCGGCGGACACTACAAGATGCAGAGGCTATAAAGAGACCGTTTGGAGATGGAGAACGGAAGTGCAGAACGACTTCGCTGCAAGAATAGACTGGTGTGTCAAGCCATACAATGAAGCCAATCATGCTCCTGTAGCTAAGTTGGACCATCCAAACACCATGACTGTGAAATCGGGTTCAACTTTCTTCCTCAGTGCAGAGAACTGCACAGACCCCGACGGCGATAATTTGTCCTATCTATGGATATACTATCCGGAAGCAGGCACCTGCAAACAGCCTGTCAAGTTTACCGGATCACCTATCATTCATCATGCTTATTTCGTTGCACCCAAAGTGACGAAGAAGGAGACACTGCACTTCATCCTGAAAGTGACCGACAAGGGTACTCCGGCTTTAAGCAGTTACCAACGAGTGATTGTTACGGTTGAGCCTTGACAGCAGGACTTGCGTCAGGCAGACCGTTTCGACCTCGACCATAGCCGCGCAACCAGACAAAGCTGATTTATAGAA
>CAZXGQ010000102.1:0-12703 GCA_964640415.1 uncultured Prevotella sp. | reverse complement strand
CAGTTTTTGGGTTAGTGCCATGAATTCTGCTCCACGGGGTTTGTCGGGTGCGCCTGAAAGTGCCCTTTTTAACACTTCAGAGCCTCCGTGGGCGTTCTGGATGGTGTACCCGCCAAGTGTTAAAATCTTGCTATAAATCTTTACATTTAGCCCACCCGCGCGAGTACCGTTCTGCAGTGGTTGCGGATGGACCATGGCATAGTAGAAAACACGTGATATTCGGATCCTAACTTGAACATTCAAGCCCGAAGAGCCGCTCAAGATCAAATAAAGTGTTAAAAATGAATAGAAAACAGCGTAAAACTTTTCTATTTTATTAAAAGTCAGTACCTTTGCACAGCTTTTCGGCTTGACCGCTGGTTGGGAGACGTGTTCCCAAGCTATGTCGAGTTGGAGCGACGGACAACATTTAATCATTACAATTTAAAATGGATTTAATTAAAGTTGCTGAGGAAGCTTTTGCAACCGGCAAGAAGATTCCTGCATTCAGAGCAGGTGACACTATCACTGTCGCTTACAAAATCGTCGAGGGTTCAAAGGAGCGTATCCAGCTCTACCGTGGCGTCGTAATCAAGATTTGCGGTCATGGTGACAAGAAGCGTTTCACCGTGCGCAAGATGTCTGGTACCGTGGGTGTAGAGCGTATCTTCCCCGCTGAGTCTCCAGCTATCGATCACATCGAGGTCAACAAGCACGGTAAGGTGCGTCGCGCTAAGCTGTACTATCTGCGCAAGCTCACAGGTAAGGCAGCCCGCATCCAGGAGAGGCGCGTCATCACTGGCGAATAATACAGCGCTTGACAAAGCTAAAAAGAGCCGTTCTTCCATATCGGAGGAACGGCTCTTTCCTTTTTCGTTACTTATAGTTGACACTTGCGTCGGCATCTCCATGTATGGCATCCTCGAGGTCGCTCCAGCTCTGGAACCCGGCGAAGAGGGCCAGACGGTTGCGGGCGGCCAACGACAGCTTGCGCTTTCCCGTCACGAGCTCAAGGAGTTTCTTCAGTGAAGACACGCTCAAGTTGATGTGATGTCTCAACAACTTTTTGGAGAGGCTGTCGAGGTCATGCCCAAGCTCATGCTTGCCCTCCCTGGCCTTCTTGCCTGTCGCCTCAATAAGAAGTTTCAAGTCTCTTTTCATTTTCTCTCATACTTTTTATGTAACGCGCGGCAAAGATACGACTTTTTTTGTTACCTTTGCCACAACATTCATTAAATCTCAAATAAATAATGAAGGAATACGCATTAAAGTACGGGTGCAACCCCAACCAGAAACCCGCACGCATCTTCATGGAGCACGGTGAGCTTCCAGTGGAAATCCTCAATGGCCGTGCCGGCTATATCAACTTTCTCGACGCCCTCAACTCATGGCAGCTTGTCAAGGAGCTGAAGGCTGCTACAGGTCTGCCTGCCGCAGCATCGTTTAAGCATGTCAGCCCTGCGGGTGCAGCTGTAGGTCTCCCATTGAGCGACACGCTGAAGAAAATCTACTTCGTCGACGATGTCGATTTCGAACTGACACCCCTTGCCAATGCCTACGCCCGTGCACGCGGTGCCGACCGCATGTGCTCCTACGGCGATTTCTGCGCCTTGAGCGACACCTGCGACGAGGCAACTGCCAAACTCATCAAGAGGGAGGTGAGCGACGGAGTGATTGCCCCTGATTACACTCCTGAGGCACTTGAGATATTGAAGGCAAAGCGTAAGGGTACTTATTGCGTAATAAAGATTGACCCCGACTACGTACCCGAGCCAGTGGAGCGCAAACAGGTGTTTGGCGTTACTTTCGAGCAGGGACGCAACAACATCGATCTCGCCGACCCAGCACTCTTCGAGGACGTGCCTACAAAGAACAAAACGTTCACGGCGGAGGCTGTCCGCGACTTGAAGATTGCCTTGATCACATTGAAATACACCCAGTCAAACTCGGTGTGCTATGCCAAGGACGGTCAGGCTATCGGCATCGGAGCCGGTCAGCAGAGCCGCATCCATTGCACACGCCTGGCTGGCAGCAAGGCCGACGAGTGGTGGATGAGACAGAGCCCGAAGGTGCTCGGCTTGCCTTTCAAGGAGAAGATTCGCCGTGCCGACCGCGACAACTGCATCAACGTATATCTCTCAGAGGAATATGAGGATGTGCTGCGCGACGGAGCTTGGGAACAGTGGTTCACCGAGAAGCCGGAGCCGTTCCTCCGCGCCGAGCAGAAAGAGTGGATTGCCCAGAACAAGAACGTGTGCGTTGGTTCTGACGCCTTCTTCCCCTTCGGCGACAACATTGAGCGTGCCCACAAGAGTGGTGTGGAGTTCATAGCCCAGGCCGGCGGCTCCATTCGCGACGACAATGTCATCGACACCTGCGACAAATACGATATCGCCATGGCAATGACACATGTGCGCCTGTTCCACCACTAAACCATTTCACGCATGGACGACTTCGAGGATCTTCTCGTCAACGGCATCGGCTTCAAAAAGGCATCGGGCCCGAAGAAAGACGATGACAAGGTGAGGACCAAAGCCAAGAAAAAGAAATATATTACCGGAGCCCATGGTTCGGGATCTGCCCGACAAAAGGCTAAATATCGGGAACAGAGAGCCAACCGCAAGTCGCAGCGCAAAAACTAATGGGTGGTAATTTATAGAACCTCCCTACGGGCTGCTTGCGAGACTTAACCTGTTTTATCACGTTTGCGGGCGGTCAACATTGACCGCCCGCAAATGTTTCATGACAACACAGACAACCTATATCAATCAATGAAAAAACTATTATCCATGGCATTCGTGCTTTGCATGACCGCGAATGCCGCCTTTGCCGACCGTACGGTAAAGGCCGATGACCCTAACATCAGTTTCACAGGACGCGTGCAGCGCATGGACAACGGTGCTGTCAGCTACGACTGGGTCGGCACCTATGTGCAGACCGACTTCACCGGCTCTTCCATCTCGGTGAGAATGAGCGAGGAAGGCGAAAGCTATCATCAGGTGTTTATAGACGGCAAGCTCATTGGCAAACTGCATTTCACAGGCAACGAGCCTCACGACGTGATGCTGGCCAAGAACCTTGGCAAAGGCACTCACCGCCTTCGCCTGCAAAAGGTGACCGAGGGCGAGCGCGGACTCTCTACCATCTTCTCGTTCACGGCAGGCGGCAAAGGTTCGTTTGCGGCTGTGCAGCCGAAAAGCCGGCTCATAGAAGTGATAGGCGACAGCTATACGTGCGGCTATGGTTCTGAAGGCACCGAGGACAGCCACTTCGAGGTGGCGACGGAGAACTGCGACAAGGCTTATGCTTGTGCCATTGCGCGGTATTTCGACACCGACTACGTGCTGGTGGCACACTCGGGCATGGGTGTGACGCGCAACTATGCCGGAAAGGTATCGCGCACCATGAGCGAACGTTACAACTTGCTGTTCGACAACCACGACTCCATTGCCTACGATTTCAAGCAGTATCGTCCCGACCTTGTCATCATTAACCTCGGCACCAACGATTTCTCGGTAAGTGCAGCCCCGGCCGACTATGTGGACAAATACTTAAAGCTTATAAAGACGGTCAAGGCGCACTATGGCGACAAACAGCCCGTGCTTTGCGTCACTCCGCACTCTGCCAACATCTTTCTTCTTGCCGCCCTCAAGGAGCTTGGGGAGAAAGTGACGGGCCTTGACAATGTGCGTGTGGCCGAGCCCATGCCAGACATTGTGGTCCAGGGCCACGACATCGGCTCCGACTGGCATCCCAACTGGAAAGGCCACCAGAAGATAGCCTCTACGCTCATCCCCGTGGTGGCTACAATGACGGGTTGGGAAATGAAATACGACCTGTAAAATTCATTTGGGTCTATGTTGATCAGCGTGGATGCGTATTTTTTCATGTGAAAAATGCCCGTGCGGATCAGCGTAGACCCAAATTGTTTACTTCTTGAACAGTTTGATCTTCAGCCATGCCCTTACAGGAATATCGTAGAGCTTGTAGGAAGCCCAGGCGATGCCGATGGCAAGGAGGAAGATGCCGACAGCCACGAATACGTGAGTGCCGAGAGGTGCGTCCTTGTGGTTTGCTGCCCATGCCATCTGCATGTAAATCAGAGGATAGTGGGTTACGTATAGTGGATACGACAGTTCACCGAGCCATTTGCATACAGCAAAGCTTCGCTTGCCGGTGACGCTGCTGCCTGCGCCCATCGACACGATGAGAGGGAAGAAGACGAGGATACAGAGTGCGTTGTAGATGCCGTTGCCGCAAGTCCATGTGCCGCGCTCTCCGCCGGGGATGCAGGGCATGCAGAGCAGCGCTGCCACCATCAGGCTGCACCACCAGAAACCGCCTTTGACCTTTATGAGTTTGCCCATGCGGGAAATCAGCAAACCGCAGAAGAAAGGATAGAGCAGGCGGGTGATGCCGATATATCCTTGTTCGGCATCGATGCTCCATCCGCCTATCACCGTGTTGGCGGCATATGCGCGTCCTTCCAAAAGGTGGAAGACGTCAAGGTTGAGGCAGATGTCGAGCGTGAGAAAAGCCGAGCAGGCCACGAATATCGCCAACACGGTCTTGGAGAACCTGCGTATGAAGAGAGCGTAGGCGATGTTGGCCAGGTATTCCCACATCAGCGACCAAGTGGCACCGTTGAGCGGATTGGTCTCCGTCCAGCCGCGTATGTCCCACGACTTGGCGGCGGGCAATATAGTGCAACAAAAAAGAGTGATAGCCAACACTTTCCACCATGGCGAGGCACCTATAAGCGGGAAGTTTGCACTGTCACCCAAATAGAAGAACAGAGCACCGATTACGGTTCCAATCACGAGCATAGGATGCAGTCGGATGAGGCGGCGTTTGAAGAAGTTCCATGTACTCATCTTGTTCCAACGGTCATCGTAGGCGTATCCTATGACGAAGCCCGACAGCACGAAAAAGAAATCCACAGCCAGGTATCCGTGGTTAAGAATCTGATAGTCGGGGCCTGCCGAATAAGTCTCGAACAGGTGGAATGCCACCACAATCATAGCTGCCACACCTCTCAATCCATCCAATATCTCGTATCGAGGCTTGGATGCCAAATACACATTGTTGTCCATACTTTGCTTTTCTGTTCTTTGTTCTTGGTTTTAAAGTTCAGTTGCAAAGGTACAGCTATTTGTCGTCGTGGTTTTGCTGATTTGTTTAAAAAATTGTCATGTATGTACAATTTTTTTTTGTCAGGTGGCCTGTAAGTTCTCTTTCAGGCGGTCAATGTTGCAACCCACCAGTGATGAATCTGGGTGGAGCGCTTGGTTATGGTGATGGGGTAGGGTATTGTGGCTTAAACAAAAAAAGCGAAGTGTGTTGAAAGTCAACTCACTTCGCCGATATTGTTGCGGAGGCAGGATTCGAACGTGCGACCTCCAGGTTATGAGCCTGGCGAGCTACCAACTGCTCCACTCCGCGATGTTATAACCATTGTTGCTAACTCATTTCTGAATTGCGAGTGCAAAGGTACAGTGAAATTTTGAAACTGCAAAACATTTTTGGAAAAAATATTTCGAAACGTTTTATTATTGATAAATGTCAAGTGTTTGAGCGGTTGTATGGGCTTTGGCTTGCCATTTAAACAATATAGCGGAGACCTTGTGGCCTCCGCTACAGATTCAGTCTATGTCTTCAGAGTCTTGCCATAGCCGCAGCTTGCGTCTTGTGGCATGTCCTTAAAGTCCGAGTTTATACAAATTGAGATTCTTTACCTCAGCCTTGCCGCCTTCGGCATACATCTTCATGTTATTGTATGGCAGGGTAGGGAACACGAGGTTTGTCATGGCTATGCGTCCGCCGTCTACAAACACCTCTATCGAACACTTGTCCACGAAGATGTCGAGGTGATATGTCTTCGAAGCGGCTGCATTGGTTGAGGCTGCATCCTCAGTCCAGCGGCTGTTGCCATTGGTGTTGTTGGCTCCGCAGAGCGAGAGAGGAGCCCATGTGCCGAGTGCAAAGTCGTTTTTGTAGTCCACGGCGAGGTCTTGTGCCTCCCTGCCTTTCATCTCGCCGGCAGCAGCGGCCTGTTTCTCTATGTCGTGGCGCTCGGCAAGGCGGCCGAAGTCGGTGAGTCCGCTCTCGCTGCGGTCCATGACAATGCGCTTTTTCTTCAGGTCGAGATAGATGAGAGTGCGCTCCTCGCGATCGTTGTAGAGCGAGATGCCCACCACGTCAGAGCCGTTGGCTGTCACGTCGGCTTCAATCTCGAATGCACCGTCGTTGTCGGCGAAGAGGCTGCGCTTGACATACGGGTTGGCGTTGTCAACGGTTATGTTGCCGAGCTGCTGCGTCTTCTTGCGCAGGGCGCGTGCCTCGTCGACCACGTTGGCTGACATGTAAACTTCGCCGTTGTTGGAGAACAGTTTCAGTTCGCGCGGCAGGGCGTTGGCTCCACGGTACTGGCGTATGGGAGTGACGTTGGCATACTGCCAGTTGCTCATCCATGGCACTGCCACCACGCGGCTTCCGAGGTTGGAGAAGGTGACGGTGGCATAGTGGTCCTTGCCCCAGTCGAGCCATTTCACGGTCTGCGGCTTCGAGTCGCAATGGAATTCCTTGCCGTCGAACTCGCCGATGAAATATTGTGTGGCCGAGCCGCCGTAGACGAAGCCGGGGTTGATGTTGACTATCATCACGTATTTCTGCTTCGACATGTCGCCGTCGACGGGCAGAGGGAAGAAGTCGGGACACTCAAACTGGTTGGGCTGTGCACCGAATCCCTCGCCCCACTGGCTAACATACTTCCACTGCTTGAGGTTCTTCGACTGGTAGAAGCGCATGTTCTTGTCGGCCGACACTATCATGTACCACGACTTGGTGGGTTCGTACCAGAATATCTTCGGGTCGCGGAAGTTCTCGAGTCCGTCGAACGGAGTCACCACGGGGTTGCCCTTATATTTGGTGAACGTGTTTCCGTTGTCTTTGCTGTAAGCCATGCATTGCACCTGCACCTGCTTGCCGTCGTGCATGCTGTGCGACGTGTAGAATGCTACGATGGCATTCTTGCCGAATCCGGCGGTGTTGTGGGTGTCGACCACCGAACTGCCCGAAAAGATATGGCCCATCGGGTCGCGTGCTATGGCCGGGTCGCGATGCTGCCAGTGAACGAGGTCGCGGCTGACGGAGTGTCCCCAGTGCATGTTGCCCCACTTGGAGCCGTAGGGGTTGTATTGGAAGTAGAGGTGATATTCGCCGTCCTTGTAGGTCAGTCCGTTGGCATCGTTCATCCATCCGTAGAGCGGAGTGTGGTGGTAGAGAGGGCGGTAGTAGTCGGTGTTGGCGGTGTCGAACGTGTCGGAGAGTCGCATCTCCTTCAGTGCCACCGCGTCGTTCGGCAAGCCCACAATCTTTACCACGGCCTTCTTGCCCTGTGGGAGGGCGAAGGGTACCGAGTAGTCGACATTCTGCTGTGCGAGTCTTACGTCCATCCATGTGTCCGACGATTTGCCCTGGTCGAGAATCACCTGTTCTTCCTTTCGCGATTCCTCTATCGGCAGGATGAGATATTTGGTAGGGTTGGTTATGGTGATGACTGTGGTGTCGCCACGTTGAGCCGTCTGCATGGTCTGTGCCTGTGCTGCCATGGATGAAGTGAGGGCCATGGCTGAAAGAATGAGTTTTGTATTCATAATATGGTTTTTGTTTTTCGTTAGAATTTCAAGCTTGCGGTGAATTCCAGTGTGAACGGTCTGAGATATGAGCCGGTCATGAGCTGGTTGCTGATGCCCTTTGCCTCGTCCTTGGTTATGAGCTCGGCGCCGGCTATGCTGCCCTTGGCACCGGTCTGGTTGAGGAAGTTGACGACTGTGCAGCCGAGCGACAGACGCTTGTTGGCTTGCCAGTTGAGTCCTCCGAATGTCTCCCAGTGGCCGTTGAAGTAGTATGCCTCGTTGATGTTGGCATAGGTCTTCGAGAAGTAGCGGAACGATGTCCATATCTTCAGTGTCGGGGTAATCATGTAGCTTGGGTCAAGCTCTATGAGCACCTGCGGAATCTCGGCCACGATGTTGCCAGTAGCGTTGATCTTGCCCTCGTAGCCGCTTGAGAACTTCACGCTTGTCTCATACTTCTTGTACGTCGGCTTCTGGTAGGTGAAGAGGAAGTGGAAGTCGAATCCGCGGAACGGGTGAGCTACCACGTCGGTTGTCCATCCCAGAGTCTGGATGTCGTAGGTCAGCGGAGCCGCCTTTATCTCGCCGTCGTGCTGCAGGTTGAGCGTTGAGTTGTTGTTGGTCTTCGAGATGTATGAGAAGAGCGACGTCAGGCTCAGCCACTTGTTGTTGTAGTAGATGCCGGCGCGGCCGAGCGGCACGCTTATCTTGTCGGTGTTGGGCATTGACGCCGGGGCGAATGTCGAGATGTTGGGGTGCTGCACGATGTATGTGAAGTCGCCGGTGAGTCCGAACTCCCTTGTGAGCTTGTAGGTGAGTGCGGCGGTGAAGTCGTAGTTCATCCAGTTGTACGCCATAGGTGTGGCAACAATTTTTGTGCCATCGGCTGCCGTGGCGCCAAGAAAATAGTCGGCAAAGCGTCCTACGAACTCGCCGTTGGCGTTCTTCACTGCAGCGTTCTCACCCTTGAGACGCTGCCATTCAAGACGGGCACCGTAGTAGACATTGAATTTCCGGGTTATGTCCCAGTCGTGTGTAAGGTAGAGGGCGAGTTTGTTCTCGTGTCCCTTGTAGTACTCTGATGCGTTTTTGTTGAAGTCGTAGAACACGCTGTTGCGCTTTGCAGAGTCCCACAGACGCAGAGCATACGAACCGTCTTCGGGCACGCTCTGGTCATACATAGTAGTGTTTGAAGCGTAGTCGATGTTGTAGTACCATTCGTTGAGTCCGACTCGCAGTATTGAAGATTTGAAGCGTTTTTCTATTTCTGAAGTGAGGAGCAGTTCGTCGATTGTGCCCGCGTTGAGGCACGACATGCGTGTCTGTACGTATTGTCCGGTATAGTTCTGTGCCTGTCCCATGGCGTCGGTGTACTTGTAGGCGTATGTGCCGGCGTCGGCGGCGCGAAGGTCGATGAGCTGCATTGGGGTCTGGTAGACGCAAGCACCGCGTGAGTGGTCGTAGCGCAGCGATGTTTTCCAGTTGAGGCCCTTGCCGAAGCGCAGGTTGTTGAGCAGCGACACTTCCGACGAGCGGTTCTCGGCAAAGTCGTAGAGAGATGTCTGCTTCAGTTCGCCGGTGCGCATGTCGCGGTAGGTGATGTTGGCGTCAGTGGGCAGGTAGGATGTGGTGCCGAGCTTGAACTTGCCGAACTCCTTTACCGAGCCGTCACCCACGTAGACGAACGGAGCCGACTGCGTGGCATAGTTGTATGCCGGGTGAGAGTTGGAGTATTTGTACATGGCTGTCAGTTCGCCGCGTCCTCCGGCATAGAGCTTTGTAAGAGCCGCCTTATATATCTGTGTGCGGTCCTGGTATTGCGATGAGCGCAGCTTGAACGTGCCTGGGTCGAAGTCCTGATATGTGCTGACGCTGTAGAAAAGGTCCTTGGCCATCGAGCCGTTGAGGTTGACCGAGACCTCTTGCAAGCCGAAGTGGTTGGTCTTGTAGTTGAGAGTGCCTTGGAAGCCCTCCTTGCCGAGTTGGGTCTGCGAGTTGACGGCGTAGCCGATGTTTCCGGTGGTAATTGCAGTCTCGGAAATCTTAAGCAGTCCCACGTGCGAGAGGCTTGCGTCAGAGCGCCAGGTGGAGTTCACTGAGTGCGGGTTTGTGGCATAGGTCACGGGCAGACCGTTTTCCAGCACATTGACGTCGGCTGAAGGCAGACCTATTTGTATCTCGCGCGGACCGTTGGCGCTTGATGCGTTGAGCATCACGTTGCGGTCGCCTTCTTCTTTAGAATTAGATGACTTGGCGTTTCCGTCGTTTTGTGCGTTTGCCGCAATTGCCATGAGCGAGGCGAAAACCACGGCTGAAAGTTTTGGATAACTGTAAGGTAACATAATGTGAAAGGTTTTGTTTTTACATTTTTGTTTTTAAGCTTTTGCCGAAATTCTTGAGCTTAACCGTTTTTTCCGGTGTTGGAGTCTTTGTTGTTTCGACGCTGCAAAATTAGGCAGACAACCGGAAAGCGGATTTAACAAACCGTTCATTCGGCTTGAAAATTGTTGCATGAAACAATATTGATATCGTATGAACGGAAAGTTGAATTGCGGCTTTATCTTTGCTGTTTTTTACAATCGTGAGACATTGATAATAAAAATAGTTCATGTCGGTATAAAATTGTTTCATGTAAGTATTTTGCAACCCGTGGAAACATATTTTATATCAGCTTGTTGGCACAATACGTAATTTTGCGGTGGAAAACGTTACTAACGAACTAAAAACAAATTTAGCAATGCACAGCTCCAAATCATCCAATTCAAAACTTACGCTCATACCCGTTATGGCGGCATTCTTCACCATGGGATTTGTCGACCTTGTGGGCGCAGTGTCAAACAACATGCAGGAAGACTTCGGTCTCAGCGATTCGGCTGCCAATTTCTTCCCCTCTCTCGTGTTCTTCTGGTTCCTTATCTTCTCCGTGCCCACGGGCATGCTGATGAACAAGATAGGCCGCAAGAAGACAGTGTTGCTTTCAATAGTCATCACCACTCTGGCAGTGCTTCTGCCGCTCTTCGACAGCTTTATGCCAACGAAGGAGAGCCAGATATGGCTGATGTACATATCTTTCTCGCTGCTCGGCATCGGCAATGCCATCATGCAGACCAGCATCAACCCTCTTGTCACGATGATAGTGAAGGGACATCTCGCCTCCACTCTCACCTTCGGACAGTTTGTCAAGGCCATAGCCTCGTTCATCGCTCCGCTCATCGCCGCATGGGGAGCCACAACCACCGCTCCTATCCTCGGCCTCTCATGGCGCATCCTCTTCCTTGTGTTCTTCGTCATCGGAATGGTTGCCGCACTCTGGCTTGGCATGACCCCCATCGAGGAGGAACCCAACGAGGGCAAGGCATCAGGTTTTGCCGACTGCTTGAAGATGCTCGGCTCGCCAATCATCCTGCTCTCTTTCCTCGGCATCATGTGCCATGTGGGCATCGACGTAGGCACCAACGCTGTGGCACCGAAAATCCTGTTTGAGCGCATTGGCGGCGAGGGCGACACGTTGAGCATGTTCGAGTATGCCACAAGCATTTACTTTGCTTTCCGTACTCTTGGCTGCTTCACAGGCTCGATAATCATGAGGCGATTAAACATCCGCATGTTTTTCACCGTCATAGTATTGATGATGGGGCTTGCTATGGTGGGCTTCGTCTTCGGCACCGAGAAGTGGGAACTCTGGGCTGCCATTGCTCTCGTGGGCTACGGCAACAGCAATGTGTTCTCGATAGTTCTCTCGCAGGCCCTGCTCTCTGCTCCTGAGAAGAAGAACGAGGTGTCGGGTCTCATGATCATGGGTCTCTTCGGCGGCACCGTCTTCCCCTTGCTTATGGGCTTTGCGAGCGATGCAGCAAAGTCGGCCGGCATGCAATATCCGCAGATAGGCGCAGCCCTGGTCATGGCTGTGGGCGTGGTGTATCTGCTTACTTATATTCCTAAGGTAAAACAATAAAAAAACAAGATATCAAGACATATGGAAAACTATGTGGTAGGTCTCGGTGAGGCACTGTGGGATGTGCTTCCCGAAGGAAAGAAATTAGGCGGAGCTCCGGCCAACTTCGCGTTTCATGCCGGCCAGTTCGGACTCAACGCCATAGCTGTTAGCGCTCTTGGCGAGGACAAGCTCGCTGAGGAGACAATACAGCAGTTGGAGGAAAAGAAGCTCCAATATTGCATGCCGCGCGTGCCTTATCCGACGGGCACCGTGCAGGTAGAGCTCGACAGCGAGGGCGTGCCGACATACGACATCAAGGAGAATGTGGCTTGGGACAATGTTCCGTTCACTGACGAGGTGCGCCGCGTGGCAGAGAACACGCGTGCCGTGTGCTGGGGATCGCTTGCACAGCGCAACGTGGTGAGCCGTGAGACCATATACAAGTTTCTTGACGCTACACCAAGCGGCTGCATGAAGATTTTCGACATCAACCTGCGCCAGAACTTCTATACGAAGGATGTGATACGCGAAAGCATGAAACGCTGCAACGTGCTGAAGATAAACGATGAGGAACTTGTAATAATTGGCCGCATGTTCGGCTATCCGGGTCTTGACATCGAGAACAAGTGCTGGCTCATACTGGGCAAGTACGACCTCGACATGCTCGTCCTCACTTGTGGTGTCAATGGCAGCTACGTGTTCACGCCAGGCTCCATGTCGTTCCAAGCCACTCCGAAGGTTGAGGTTGCCGACACCGTTGGCGCCGGCGACTCCTTCACCGGCACTTTCTGTGCCTCTATACTTGCTGGCATGCCCGTGGCAGACGCCCACAGACGTGCCGTAAACGTGAGCGCATACGTGTGCACACAGAACGGTGCAATGCCGGTGTTGCCGGAGAATGTAAAGAATATAGGTTAGTATATATAGTTAGTATTTCTGGATAACAAGAAAAGTGCACCACTACCATGGTGCACTTTTTTTGGGTTCATCCGACATGTTTAATGTTTAGTGTTTAATGTTTAGTGTTTAATGTTTAATGTTTAGTGTTTAATGTGTAGTCTGCCCCCGCTGGCAGACTGTTTGCTGGCTCAAAGATTCTTCACTCTTCGTTCTTCACTCTTCACTATCCCTTTGTCTCTGCGTGAGAATA
>CAZXGQ010000101.1:0-12754 GCA_964640415.1 uncultured Prevotella sp. | reverse complement strand
GCAAAAATGGCCTCAAATCGCACAAGAAGAAAAACTTTTCGAAAAAATCGATTTTCAGAAAACCTTTTGTTGTGATTTTTTTATCGTTTTAACACTTGTGGGTGCTTGATGGGCATGATAGGCTTATTGGGCATAATGGGCTTGGGGTTGATGGGCATGATAGGCAAAATATGCATACTATGCATATTGGGCATAGTATGCATATTGGGCAGGCATGAAAAAAGGCACAACCCTTGCGGATTGTGCCTTGGTATGATTTTCGTATTTATTTCAGGAGGTCGGGTCTCAGCCTCTTGGTGCGTTCAAGTGCCTGGTCCATTTCCCATTGCTTTATCTTTGCCTCGTTGCCGGAGAGCAATATGTCGGGTACCTTCCAGCCCTTGTAGTCGGCCGGACGGGTATAGATTGGCGCGGCAAGGAGGTCGTCCTGGAAACAGTCGGAGAGAGCACTCTGGTCGTCGTTTATCACGCGAGGCACCAGTCTGACCACGGCGTCGGCAATGACGGCGGCAGCCAGTTCTCCACCCGTGAGCACGAAGTCGCCGACGCTGATCTCGCGTGTGATAAGATGGTCGCGCACGCGCTGGTCAATGCCTTTGTAGTGGCCGCAGAGAATGATAAGGTTCTCCTGCAGGCTCATGTCGTTGGCTATTTTCTGGTCGAAACGTTCGCCGTCAGGCGACACATAGATGACGTCATCGTATTCGCGCTCCTGCTTCAATGCCGATATGGCGTTGTCGATAGGTTCGCACTGCATCACCATTCCGGCGAAGCCACCGTAGGGATAGTCGTCCACACGACGCCACTTGTCTTTTGTATAGTCGCGCAGATTGTGCAAGTGGATCTCCGCGAGACCCTTCTTCTGTGCACGTGCGAGAATGCTCTCGTTGATGAAGCCCTCCATCATCTCGGGCAGGACTGTGATTATATCTATTCTCATCTTTTGTCTTGTTTGTGGTTTATGCCTTTTCTGTGAATCTGTTTATGAAATCCTCCTCCGATATGATAGGTATGCCGAACTGGTTGGCTTTCTTGTTTTTCGTGCTTGTGGAGTTGACGTCGTTGTTGATAAGGAACGACGTCGACTTGCTTACCGATCCGGTCACCTTGCCCCCTTCGCTCTCTATGTAAGCCTTCAGCTCGTTGCGGTTTTTGTAGTGGTTAACGTCGCCGGTAATGACAAATGTCAGTCCTTTGCACAGTTCCCCTACGGCTGCGGGTTGGGCCTGCCTGATGTCGAGCCCGCCGACGAGCCTGCCGTATACCTTCATGTTGGCGTCGTTGGCGAACCATGCCACTAACTGCTTTGCTTTCTCTGGACCGATTCCCGGAATGGCCGACAGTGTCGCCTCCGGGTCGGGCGCAAACAGCGTGCCGTCGCTTGCTTCGCCTCTCGCCACTTTTACGATGTCGTCGAGACTGTAGGCCGACAACAGCCGCTTGCATACGTCCTGGCCGCAAAGCGGGATGCAGAGAGCATAGAGCAAGTGTTGCGCCTCTACATTGCGAGCCTTTGTCACCGAGTCAACGATGTTGTTGGCCGACTTGTCGCCGAACCCGTCGAGACAAGCTATCTCAGCCGCATGGTCGGGCAAAGAGTAGATGTCGGCGAAATCCTTTATCCAGCCAAGGTTGACAAAGCGTTGTAGCGTCTGTTCGGATATGCCGTCGATGTTTACGCCGGGCTTGGAAACGAAGCGGGCGAACTTCCTCAGTTGTTTTGCCGGACATTCGTGGTTTTTGCAATGAAGGGTCTTGGTGCCGCTCGCCTCGCTCTCGACCACCTCGGTCGGCGAACCGCAAACAGGGCAAGCCGTCGGTATGTCGAGTCCACCACGGGCCTGGCGTATGCTTATGACCTTAGGTATAATCTTGTTTGCCTTTATAACCTCCAGTTCGGTGCCTTTGCCGCCGATGCCAAGCCGTTCGCATTCGCTGATGTTGCACAGAGAGGCACGCCTCACGGTGGTGCCTTCCAGCTCTACGGGCTTGAACACGGCTACGGGCGAGATGGTTGATGCCGCACAACTCCATTCGATGTGGTCGAGCTCAGTGACGACGCTCTCGTCGGCCCATTTGAAGGCGAATCCAGCACGCGTGGCGTGATGGCCTGTAACAGAACCCGTTGCGGCATATTCGGTGTCGTCGTATGTTATCACGAGACCGTCTACCGGGTATGGGTTCTCCTTGTTTGTCACCTTGAGCGACCACCGGTCTATGGTCTCGTTTATATTCTCGAATGTGGGGTGCTCTATCAGCTCATGGTCGATGCATGAGAGCCCAATCTCCTGCAGCCAGTCCATGCGTTTGCCCCATGATGTGATACCCTCGTCGGTGTGTACCAGCGTGAAAGGAATCCAGCGGATGTGGCGTTGGGCCACCTCCTTGGGATCCTTCAGCGTCATAGAGCCCGACGCGAGATTCCTCGGGTTGGCATATTCCTCGTCGCTCTCAAGGTTGAACTGTTCGAAGTCGCTGTAGGATATAACCGCTTCGCCTCTCACCACAATGTGGCCCTTGGCTTTCACTGTAGGCGGTATGCCGTTTATCGCCGGCGCCAGGTTGGTTATGTTGGTGCCGATGTGTCCGTCGCCGCGTGTCACCACCTTCGTAAGCCTGCCGTTGTCGTAGGTAACGACAAGTGTCAGACCGTCGAGTTTCCACGACAGCCATATAGGTCTGCTTTCAGCCCATTTGGCGAGCTCTTCCGTCTTCTTGGTCTTGGCAAGCGAGAGTGCCGGATACTCATGAGCCTCTTTCTGTCCGACTGTTGAGTCGGCCGACACCTTTTGCGTAGGCGAGTCGGGCAATACAACGCCCGTGTCTTGCTCAAGTTGTCGGAGCTCGTCGAAACGGGCATCCCACTCATGGTCAGTCATCAGCTCCCCGCGGCCGTTGTAATAGGCCTCGGAAGCCGCGTTGAGTTCTGTCACGAGTTGCCTCATCAAGTCTGTCTTGCTCATGCTGTGTATGAAATGATTGGTTTTGGAAAATAAGTTCAGTCGTTTAAAGCGCCGCAATGTGGGCATTTGCCCTTGTGCCTGATAGCCTTGCCGCAGTTGCCACATATATAAACAGTGCGGTTCCGCCAATGGCGATACAGCGCAAACGATATATAGGCCACGAGCAAAGGATAGCCTATATAATATAATGTGGTGACGCTGAAGACAATGTAGTCGATGGCGCACACCGCCGCCAAACCACCGAGATAGAGCACCGTCTGTGTTCCCGAAAGCTTGTGGCAGACATCATCGAAGCAGGCAATGCCGACAATGATGATAGCCCACACCGAAAGCAGGAAGAGCATCAGTACCGGCGGCACTGAGAATGGGTTCAGCGTTGGGTGGAAGTAGAAGTGCTGCCACAGTTGCGGGGCGAAGAGCTGGATAGTGGCGTAAAAGGTCGCGGCGCTTGCCACCAGGAGACAAAGCAACGTGGGGTAGGCGGAGTCGATGTCGTGGAAATGAACGATATACGCCTTCCTTCTGAACAGCTTCCACAGCGTATAGCTCGTGCCAAAGACCGCCACAACAATGAGAAAGACAATGATGTGGGCGTCGGAAAAGGCCGAGATGAATTGCGATATAGGATCATCGGGCATTACCCGTGGCAACATTTCCTTTTCCCTTGTCCAACCGAAGGCAGAGGTGTCGTTGGCCAACTGCACCCATACGGAATCGATGGAGTCGGCCGGTACCGTCTTGATGTCGGCCACTGCCAGATGGTCACCCTTGTGCACGCTGAACGAGTCGGTCTCCATCCCCGCGACTTCCTCCTCGGGCAGCTGCCTAAGAAGTGTGAGAGAGTCGGTGCGCACCACAAAGTTGTAGTTGTTTGTGTAATGGTGCTTCTGGAAGAACGAGAGCGAGTCGATGGTGCGTTCCGAGATGGTTTGCTTGCGCAACGGGTGTTGCCCCGTGCCGTGCTCGTAGCATGAAGACAGGAGCAGAGTCAGCACGGAGACAATGAGAAAAAGGAAATGTCGTGATCTCATCAACTTAATCCTACTATTTTGCCATCGACGATGTCGATGTTGTTGGCTTGCGGCGAAGCAGGCAGACCCGGCATGCGGAGAATGGTGCCGGCTATGGCCACAATGATTCCCGATCCGGAGTTGATCACAATGTCGGCAACGTCGAGATGGAATCCGTCGGTCTGACCGTAAGCCTTCGCATCTGTAGAGAAGCTGTATTGAGTCTTCGCTATGCACACGGGAAGATGTGAGAGACCGAGGTCACAGATGTGCTTAATCTGCGTCTTGGCCTTGCTTGAGAAACTCACGCTTCCGGCACCGTATATCTTCTTGGCCACAGTCGTGATCTTGTCCATTACGCTGTCATCGTCGTTGTAGAGATACTGCAGCTCTGGCGAAGGAGTTTCCTCGATGGTCTTGACCACGACATTGGCAAGCTCTTCAGCACCCTTGCCACCCTCGGCAAAAGCGTTGTTGACGGCGAAGCCCACACCCAACTCCTGGCAGTGGGCTCTCACAGCCTCGATCTCCTCGTCGGTGTCGTTGTTGTAGCGGTTGAATGCCACCACGATCTTCTGGCCGAAACGCTGGATGTTCTCCACATGCTTGTCAAGGTTCCAGAAGCCCTGCTTGGCCGCCTCGACATTAGGTTCCTTAATGTCAGCGTATGCAACGCCGCCATGCATTTTCAAGGCCTGGAGAGTGACCACGAGCACTGTCAGTGCCGGCTGCAGTCCAGCCACGCGGCACTTGATGTCGTAGAACTTCTCAGCGCCGAGGTCGGCACCGAAGCCGGCTTCCGTTATGGCATAGTCGCCATATGTGAGAGCCATCTTTGTAGCTACAACTGAGTTGCAGCCGTGGGCTATGTTGGCGAAAGGACCGCAATGTACGAATGCAGGTGTTCCCTCGGTGGTCTGCACGAGGTTAGGCTTCAAGGCATCCAAGAGCAGCACGGCGATGGAGCCCTCGATGCCCATGTCGCGAACGTAGAACGGCTTGTCCTGGTAATCGTAGCCCAAGAGGATGTTGCCGATGCGCTGCTTCAGGTCGTCCATGTCCTTGGCAAAGCACATAATGCCCATGATCTCAGATGCCGGTGTGATGTCGAAACCTGTCTGTGTGGGTATGCCGTTGGTGAGCGGGCCGAGTCCTGTGACAATCTGTCTCAGTGACCTGTCGTTGACGTCGAGCACTCTTTTCCAAAGGATGGTTTTCAGGCGGAATCCGTCTTTGGCATGCTGATACAGATAGTTGTCGAGAAGGGCGGCAATCATGTTGTTTGCCGATGTTATGGCATGGAAGTCGCCGGTGAAGTGCAGGTTGATCTTGTCCATTGGAAGCAACTGAGCGTAGCCGCCACCGCAAGCGCCGCCTTTCATGCCGAAGCAAGGGCCAAGCGAAGGCTCGCGCAGAGCCACGACAGCCTTCTTGCCAATCTTGTTTAAACCAAGTGCCAGACCTACCGACACCGTTGTCTTGCCTATGCCGGCTTTTGTCGGCGAGATGGCAGTCACCAAGATGAGGTTATGCTTCTTCATGCGCTCCTCGTCGATGGCATCAAGCGAAACCTTGGCGATGTATCGGCCGTAAGGCTCTGTGTGGTTCTCGTCGATGCCCAAATTCTTGGCAATGTTGTCGATGTGCTGCAGGGTGGTTTCCTGTGCTATTTCAATATCTGTTTTCATGAGTTTATATAATATGTCTTTGGATTTAAAATCAGTCCCTGAAGAAGAGGTCGCGGGTGTACACCTTTTGCTTTACATCGTCCAGCGCCTCGTCGTAGCGGTTGGCTATGATGGCTTGGGCTTGGGCCTTGAAAGTGTCGATGTCGTTGACAACCTTAGAGCCGAAGAATGTGGAACCATCCTTGAGTGTAGGCTCATAGATGATGACCGTGGCACCCTTGGCCTTGACGCGTTTCATGACGCCCTGTATGCTCGACTGGCGGAAGTTGTCGGAGTTGGACTTCATTGTCAGTCGGTAGACACCAATTACGCAAGGATGCTCACCTGCGGCGTTGTATGCGTTCTGGTCGTTGTAGCTGTAGTAACCGGCCCTGCGAAGCACTTGGTCGGCAACGAAGTCCTTGCGGGTGCGGTTGCTCTCAACGATGGCCTGGATGAGGTTCTCGGGCACGTCCTTGTAATTGGCAAGAAGCTGTTTGGTGTCTTTTGGCAAGCAATAGCCGCCATAACCAAACGACGGGTTATTATAGAAAGAGCCTATGCGCGGGTCAAGGCAGACACCGCTTATGATGTTTTTGCTTGACAAACCTTTCACTTCTGCGTAAGTGTCAAGTTCGTTGAAATAGCTGACCCTCAGGGCAAGGTAAGTGTTGGCGAAAAGTTTTACAGCCTCGGCTTCGGTGGTTCCCATGAATAGGGTAGGGATGTCCTGCTTTATGGCACCCTGCTTGAGCAGAGAGGCGAAGACGTGGGCTGCCTCGTCGAGGCGGGCGTCACCTTCGGGACGACCCACAATGATTCGTGACGGGTAAAGGTTGTCGTAGAGCGCTTTTGACTCACGCAGAAACTCAGGAGCGAAAATAATATTGTCGGAGTGGAATTTCTCCCTTACCATAGATGTGAAGCCCACGGGGATGGTCGACTTGATCACCATTATGGCCTTCGGATTGACCTTGCAGACAAGGTCAATCACCTCTTCCACATGTGTGGTGTCGAAGAAGTTTTTTACGCTGTCGTAATTGGTTGGCGTAGCAATGACCACAAAGTCGGCATCGCGGTATGCCGACTCGCCATCAGTGGTGAAGTCGATGTCGAGAGGTTTCTCTTTAAGGTAGCGTTCCACATACTCGTCCTTTATTGGAGATATGTGGTTCTTCAACATTTCAACCTTTTCAGCCACTACGTCGACAGCTATGACGTGCTGGTGTTGGGCAAGCAGGGTTGCGATGCTTAATCCAACATAGCCTGTGCCGGCTACGGCTATGTTAATTTTCTTTTCCATATATTTCGTTTAGTTTACGGTTTCTTCAAGGGCCTTCTTCTTCAGCTCGTTAGCCACGGCCTTTGCCCTGAGGTTCACGTCGTTGATGTTCTCCTTTTTGTAATAGCTTCTCGATATGCCGTCGCTCGACAACACCAAGGAGTCGCCGTTGAGATAGTCGATGGAGCAAGTGTCGTTCTGGAGGGTCTGTGATTTCTTCTGCTTGCTGTTTTTCGATGATGGTGATCCGCTCGTTATCACGAGCATGCCATTCCACAGATGCCAGGCTGTGAAATAGCCCAACGGCGGATACTCCACCGGACTCTCCTGCGCCAAGGCGTTGGTGTCGTCAACATAGCCGACACTGGAAGCTATCCAGTCGCGCTTGAGATAGAAGCCGTATTCGCGGGGAATGAGGTAGGTCTCCTTAAGCGAATCGCTCATGTTTTCCATCATGCGGGCCTGGGCCTTTGCGCTCAACTGTCCGGCGTCGCGCATCTTTGGCATCACGATGTAGCACCAGATGCCGGCGAGCTTGTCGATGTCGACAACCACGTCGACCTTCTTCTTGTTCTTCTTGTTCAAGACAATGCATAGCCTGTCGCCAATCTGTATCTTGCCCATGATGCGTTTCCGCCGTTTGGCATCCATGATGTTGTATGTGACAGGGTCACTGTTGTCCTCGGGCAAAACCACGACAACAGTGTCGTTGCAACCGTCGCAAGCAAGGCCGTAGACAGCCTTGTCGCCTTGCAGGCGTACGGTATAAGCAGGTGTCTCAGCGTCTTTAGCTTCCTTCGTGTCGCACGACACGAAGGTGGAAAGTGAGCCGAGAATGAGGCAAAAGATAAAAACAAGTCTATGCGACATCTTCATAATTTTCTTTTATTATTAACAGGTCTTTTATTTCAAATACTGATTTCAGTCTACAAAGTTAGTTATTAATTACAAAAAATCCGACAGCCTATCTCCATTTTGATGATTTTTATCTAATTTTGCACGTCGAATGGGGTGGAAGAATATTTTAGAATAACATAAAGCAAAAAATATAATGAAGAAAAAGATTCAGTTCAGTCTTGTCTATCGCGACATGTGGCAGAGCAGTGGCAAATTCCAGCCGCGTGCTGACCAGCTTGCCAAGATAGCTCCTGTGTTTGTAGAGATGGGTTGCTTCTCGCGTGTCGAGACCAATGGTGGCGCTTTTGAGCAGGTGCAGTTGCTTGCCGGCGAAAACCCAAATAAGGCGGTCCGCGCTTTCACTGCCCCCCTCCATGAGGCAGGCATCAAGACACACATGCTTGACCGTGGTCTCAACGCACTCCGCATGTACCCTGTTCCTGACGATGTGCGCGCCCTGATGTATCGCGTAAAGCATGCGCAGGGCACCGACATCACCCGCATCTTCGACGGATTGAACGACATTCGCAACATCGCTCCTTCAATCAAATGGGCTAAAGAGGGCGGCATGACTCCGCAGGGCACCCTTTGCATCACTACTTCACCCGTGCATACACTCGACTATTACGAGAAACTTGCCGATGAGGAGATTGCAGCCGGCGCTGAGGAAATCTGCCTGAAAGACATGGCTGGTATCGGCCAGCCGGCTTTCCTTGGCCAGCTCACAAAACGTATCAAGACCAAGTATCCCGACATCGTCATCGAATACCACGGTCACTCTGGTCCGGGCCTGTCGATGGCTTCCATCCTTGAGGTTTGCGAGAATGGCGCTGACATTATCGATACTGCCATTGAGCCTCTGTCATGGGGTAAGGTACACCCGGATGTGATTTCTGTACAGAGCATGCTCAAGCACGCAGGCTTCGATGTGCCCGAAATCAACATGAGTGCATACATGAAGGCCCGCGCCATGACGCAAGAGTTCATCGACGAGTGGCTTGGCTATTTCATCAATCCCGGCAACAAGGTGATGTCGTCTCTGCTTCTCACATGTGGTCTTCCCGGCGGCATGATGGGCTCAATGATGGCTGACCTTGGCGGTATGCGCACCACCATCAACAACCTGCGCAAGAAGAAGGGTGATACTGAGCTCTCTATGGACGACCTGCTCATAAAGCTCTTCGACGAGGTGGCTTACGTATGGCCTCGTGTGGGCTATCCACCACTCGTTACCCCATTCTCACAGTATACCAAGAATATCGCCTTGATGAATCTGCTCACAATGGAGCAGGGTAAGGGACGCTTCGTGATGATGGACGACAACATGTGGGGCATGATTCTCGGAAAGAGCGGAAAGGTTCCCGGAACGATCGACCCAGAGCTCGTGGAGCTTGCCAAGAAGCAGAACCGCGAGTTCACAGATGTGGATCCCCACACGCTGCTTAAGCCTGCTCTCGACGACTTCCGCAAGGAGATGGACGAGAACGGTTGGGAGTATGGAGAGGACGACGAGGAGCTCTTCGAGCTTGCCATGCACCCGGAGCAGTATCGCAACTACAAGAGCGGTCAGGCAAAGAAAAACTTCTTGGCCGACTTGCAGAAGGCTCAGGATGCCAAGGTGGGCGCTAAGGTGTCGCCAGAAGAGGCTGCTGCTTATAAGCACGCTCAGGCCGACGCTATTGTGGCTCCTGTACGCGGACAGATCTTCTGGGACTTCCAGGGCGACGGAGAGGCAGAGCCTGCTCTTGAGCCGTTCATTGGCAAGACCTACAATGAGGGCGATGCGTTCTGCTGGATCCAGGCTCCTTGGGGAGAGTTTGTTGAGGTCAAGGCAGACCTTGGCGGCAAACTTGTGGAAATCAATGCAAAGCAAGGCTCCAAAGTGCAGAAAGGCAGTGTGATAGCTTACATTAAGAGAGACGAGAAGTAATCAAAACATAAGGTTTCACCATTAATAGGCGTGTTCTGAAAAACACGCCTATAATGATTATGGCACCTTATTCTTTATATGGATTATAACAAGATTATAGACAAATATTATCCCGAAGTCAATCAACTTCGGGATATTTTCTTAACCCACTCTACACTTGTAACCCGTCGGGCCCTAAAGATTTGCGACGCTCATCCTGAGCTTCACCTCGACCGCTCTTTTGTTGAAGAGGCAGCCATGCTTCACGACCTTGGCATTTTCCGTTGCAATGCTCCCGGCATTTGTTGTTTTGGAACTGAGCCTTATATCTGTCACGGTATGATAGGGGCTGAGATTTTGCTTGCCGAAGGTTATCCGCGTCATGCGCGGGTATGTGAACGTCATACAGGGGCAGGGTTGACGATGGATGAGATAATAGCCCAAAATCTTCCGTTGCCCCACAGGGATTTCCTTCCTGAGACATTGGAGGAGAAAGTCGTGTGCTATGCCGACAAGTTTTACTCAAAGACGCATCCTGACCGCGAGAAATCGCTCGAAAAAGCCGAGAAGAGCATTGCCCGTTTCGGCAAGGATGGTTTGCAACGCTTCCTTGCCTGGAAAGAGATGTTTGAATGAAAATGAAATAGTAGAAGTCTAAAGAAGTTTATATATGTTGAAACTGTTCCAGTCGGTGAGTCGTTGGCTCGCTAATTATACGTCATTGTTTATTATAGGCATTGCGGTGATAACCTTCATCTGGCCGCATATTTTTGATTGGGTTCGTGGCAACACCCAAACGGTTATCCTGGGTATTATAATGCTCACAATGGGACTTACGCTCACTACGGAAGACTTCAAGATACTTGCCCGCCGTCCGTTGGACATATTCATCGGAGCCTGTGCCCAGTTTATCATCATGCCATGCCTGGCTTATACCCTCGTGCGTGTGTGGCATCTTGATCCTGCGCTCGCCTTAGGCATACTGCTTGTCGGAGCCTGTCCCGGTGGCGTGTCGAGCAACATCATGAGTTATCTGTGTCATGGTGATGTGGCTTTCAGCGTCGGCATGACATGTGCCTCTACTGTCTTGGCGCCTGTTATGACTCCTTTGCTCATGAAGATCACGGCCGGTGAAATTATCCATATCGACACAATAGGAATGTTTACCAACATCCTGATAGTCACCATTCTTCCAGTGTCAATTGGTTGTGCACTCAACTATTTTTTCAGCAACCGCCCTTCATTCCCTAAAATACAGAGTCTGATGCCAGGCGTCAGTGTGACATGCCTTGCAATGATAGTGGGTGGAGTCATATCAACTGTTCACGACGATCTTGTGTCTCGCGGGCTGATTCTCTTCCTTTGGACTTTCGTGGTCGTGTTTTGCCACAATAGCCTCGGCTATCTACTGGGGTGGGGCGCAGGCCGTCTTGCAGGCTTCAATACTTCAAAGAAACGCACTATATCCATAGAAGTGGGTATGCAAAATGCTGGACTCGCCACGGTGCTTGCTTCCAATTTCTTTGCATCTCAGCCACTCGCCGTCTTGCCATGCGCAATAAGTTGTGCTTGGCATAGCATTTCAGGTACCATTCTTGCAGGCATCTACTTGAAATGGGACCATATGCATGGTAAATAGATTCAAACGCAAAACAATATAGACAAATGCAGACGAAAGGTTTGTTTTATGATACTATATCCGCTCTTGCGACACCGGCTGGAGGTGCGATAGCCGTGATTCGCTTGAGCGGCCCCCAGGCTTTGCCAATTGCCCAAAGTGTATTTACAGGCAAAGTGACGGAAGCCCGTGGCGGCACTTTCCATTATGGCGATATAATAGATGAAAACGGCGAGACCGTCGACGATGCTATAGTCTCTGTTTTTAAAGCACCCCATAGTTATACTGGAGAGGACAGCGTAGAGATATCTTGCCATGGCTCACGTTTTATTATACAACGAATATTGGCTCTCTTGCAGCAGCGTGGCGCCCGACAGGCCGAACCGGGTGAGTACACTCGTCGTGCCTATCTCAATGGAAAGTTGGACTTGTCGCAAGCTGAGGCTGTGGCCGACTTGATAGCATCGACCAACAAGATGCAGCACCAGTTGGCAATGAGTCAGCTTAAGGGCGGATTCAGTAATGAACTATCTTCGTTGAGGGAGAGATTGTTGAAGATGACGTCGCTTATGGAGCTCGAACTCGACTTCTCCGACCATGAGGACCTGGAGTTTGCAGACCGTCCGGAACTTGAGAGCCTGGCTAAGAATATATGCGATCATATATTGAGTCTGGCAAAAAGTTTTGAAACGGGAAAGGTGTTGAAATCCGGCATTCCGGTTGCAATTGTTGGTAAAACAAATGTGGGAAAATCGACATTGCTCAATGCGATTCTTGGCGAGGAACGCGCTATAGTTTCCGATATCGACGGAACCACGCGAGATACGATAGAAGACACAACAACTATTGGTGGCATAATGTTCCGATTTATTGATACCGCTGGCTTGCGAAAAACCGACGACAAGATAGAGAACATCGGAATATCACGTGCCATGGAAGCTCTCGATAAAGCATTCGTCGTCTTATGGGTTGTTGATGCCCAGCCTTCAGATGAGGAAATTGTGCGGATGGAGAAGTTGGCAGGCGGCAAGCACCTCTTTGTGGTCATCAATAAGGCTGATTTGCCTCATTCTTCAGTCTCGTTGCCGTCTACCATGACCAGTATTGAGATAAGTGCTAAAGAGGGTAGGGGAATAGCCGAGTTGGAGTCGATGATTGTCAATAACCTTGATATTCCTGAATTGTCATCATCTGACGTCATAGTTACCAATGCGCGTCATTATGCCGATTTGATGAAAGCCTACCATGACCTCATGAGGGTTGTTGATGGCATTGACGCCAGCCTCTCTGCCGACCTCCTTGCCGAGGATCT
Organism: uncultured Prevotella sp.; assembly: GCA_964640415.1. Lineage (GTDB taxonomy): Bacteria > Bacteroidota > Bacteroidia > Bacteroidales > Bacteroidaceae > Prevotella. The sequence continues at coordinate 96 of CAZXGQ010000101.1, read as the reverse complement.
CCGCCTTGTCATAGATGATCTTGCAGACATAACAGGACAAGATCGCATAACTCCGCAAGAAACACTTAACAACATCTTCCAGCACTTCTGCATCGG
>CAZXGQ010000100.1:0-12964 GCA_964640415.1 uncultured Prevotella sp. | reverse complement strand
CATGAAATCGGGTCGCGATAGTAGCCTTATCGCGTCGCGATTCTAACGTAAAGGCGACGCGATTCTAACGTAAGGGCGGTGCGATTCTAGCGTAAAGCCGACACAAGAGCTCAAATTAAGGCCGTGTTTTAGGCTGCAAAAAGCATAATAGCTTGTCTGTCAAAATATTACGGAAAACCCGCAAAAATGGCCTCAAATCGCACGAGAGGAAAAGTTTTTCAAAAAAATCGATTTTCAAAGAGCCTTTTGTTAAGAATTATGTTTAATGTTTAGTGTGTAATGTTTAATTTGCCCCGTCCCAGCAAGAAGTTCGCATGCCCGCTTAAAGGTTCTCCAATCTTTATTTGAATTCTTCATTCTTCACTCCATTATCCGGAAGAACCCAAAAGAAGCATTACGAGCGTTTGCGGACGGGCACTAACCATCCCTACCCGCCCCTGTACGTCATCTGAAATTCATGCTACACGGTGTTGTCCATGTCGTATAACCCAATGGGCGCAAAGCCCTGAAGGGGCTTGACAAACCAGCCCGGGGTAAGGACGGAGCGCAGCGACGGCCGTAACCCCGGGTTAACCGCGTTTGGGTAGGCGTGGAGAAAGGTCACCACAAAGCCATTGTGAGTGTTGTGCTGACCCTGTAGGCCAGCATTCCTCACCCATGCTTAACCCGGGGTTGCGCGTCACGGCTGTGCCGTTCCGCTTACCCCGGGCCGATATGTACCGCCCTTTCAGAGCTATATCTACCATGATCACGCATGGCTACGCTCTCAAACGCCGAAGGCCTCTCTTAAAAGCTCGTCGTTTCAAAAAGCAGAGTCTCCGCGGCTCTGCGTGAAATAATCGGCGTGAAAACAAAAAAAAGATTAATGTAGAATTAACGGGAGATTAACGGCAATTAATGTTAAGCTTTCTTGAACGTATAATCATCATTAACTGAAGTTTCGGATTTAGGTATTTATGCTTGAATATACGCCCCCTTCGGGGACACTTGCTAAATGACAAATCCGACACTTGAGTAAATATTCCAGTCTGGTAATTGTCATGTTCTCTGCGGCAAGTCAAGCTGGACGTTTAAAATGGAAGTGTGTGGATTTAATAATTATTAAGCCTCGATTGTTCGCCTTGTTTGCATAAAAACCATTACTTTTGCAACAGTATAATCAAGCGACTCACGCGAAATATGGATTTAGCAGAAAGATTCATCAATTACACCAAGTTTGACACACAGTCGGCAGAAGACTCTGCTACTGTGCCCAGTACACCTAAACAACTTGTCTTCGCCAAATATCTGACAGAAGAGTTGGAACATGAGGGCCTTCAAGATGTTGAAATGGACGATATGGGTTACATCTATGCAACCCTGCCCGGCAACACAAAGAAAGATGCGCCCACGATAGGTTTCATCTCCCACTACGACACCGCCCTCGATGCCAGCGGCGCCAACATCAAGGCACGCATCGTTGAGAACTACGACGGTGGCGACATACAGCTTTCGCCAGGCATAGTCTCTTCTCCTAAAAAGTTCCCGGAGCTTCTCCAGCACAAGGGCGAGGACCTCATCGTCACCGACGGCACCACGCTTCTCGGCGCTGACGACAAGGCCGGCATTGCCGAGATTGTGCAGGCAATGTGTTACTTGAGAGATCATTCCGAGATAAAGCACGGCGACATCCGTGTCGCTTTCAATCCCGATGAAGAGATAGGTATGGGCGCCCACCACTTTGATGTGGAGAAGTTCGGTTGCCAATGGGCTTACACCATGGACGGTGGCGACATCGGCGACTTGGAATATGAGAACTTCAACGCCGCTGCTGCCAAGATCACCATCAAGGGCGTGAGCGTGCACACAGGCTATGCCAAGGGCAAGATGATAAACGCATCGCGTCTGGCTTGCGAGTTCAACAGCCACATCCCCGAGGCCGACATTCCCGAGACCACCGAGGGCTACGAGGGATTCTACCACTTGCTCTCCATCAACAGTCATTGCGAGGAGGCCAAGCTCTCCTACATCATACGTGACCACGACCGCAAGAAGTTTGAGCAGCGCAAGCACTTCATGAAGCGCATCGCCGAAGAGATGAACGCCACGTACGGTGAAGGCACCGTGACGATAGACATCAAGGATCAGTACTACAACATGAAGGAGAAGATTGATCCGAACATGCATGTCATCGACATCGTGCTCAAGGCCATGCAAGAGAGCGGTGTGAGACCGAAGGTGGAGCCTATCCGCGGCGGTACCGACGGCGCACAGCTGTCGTTCCGCGGTCTGCCTTGCCCCAACATCTTCGCCGGCGGTGTCAACTTCCATGGTCCCTACGAGTTTGTCTCCATTCAGGTCATGCAAAAGGCTGTGGAGGTCATTGTGGGCATTTGCAAGCTCACGGAAGGCTTCAACGAATAAAAACATATCAGGCCGGACGGTGCTTGTCTGCCTCCGGCTTTCAAAGTTCAACCGAAGGGGTTTGTGCCAACTCGCACGTGCCCCTTCATTTGTTTCCATACATGAGAACACTGGAACTCTTGGCGCCCGCCAAGAACCTTGAGTGCGGCATTGCCGCCATCAGCCACGGCGCCGATGCTGTATATATCGGTGCCGACCATTTCGGTGCACGCGCCTCGGCAGGCAACAGCGTTGCCGACATCCATGCCTTGTGCGATTTCGCCCATCTCTATGGCGCGAAGGTATATGTCACCGTCAATACCATTATCTATGAAGATGAGCTTGCCGCCACCCAAGAGCTAATCACGAAGCTCGCCGAGGCCGGAGTAGACGCCCTCCTCGTGCAGGACATGGCTACGCTTGCCATGCGCCGCGTGGCTCTGGAGAAGGTGGGGCGCGTGCCGCTTCTTCACTCCTCCACGCAGATGGACAACCGCACGGCTGAAAAGGTGGCGTGGCTTCGCGATCTCGGCTTCACGCGTGCGGTGCTGGCGAGAGAACTGTCGGTCGAGGAAATCAAGGCCATCCACGAGGCGGTGCCCGAGGTGGAGCTTGAGGTCTTTGTGCATGGCGCGCTATGCGTGAGCTATTCGGGCCAGTGCTATGCCTCGCAGCGCCTTTTCGGCCGCTCGGCCAACCGCGGCGAGTGTGCGCAGGTATGCAGAATGAGCTATGACCTCGTCGATGCCGACGGCAGGACGGTGGTGAAAGACCGCTACCTCCTGTCGATGAAAGACCTGTGCATGGTGGACCATCTTGAGCAGCTTGCCGATGCAGGTGCGTCATCGTTCAAGATAGAGGGCAGGCTGAAGGATGCCGACTACGTGAAGAACGTGGTTTCCGCCTACTCGCAACGTCTCGACAGCATCATCAAGAGGCGTGGACGTGACTACCGTCGTGCCTCGTGGGGTAGGGTGGACTACAGTTTCAAGCCCGACCTCGCCAAGACATTCAACCGCGGCTATACCGACTATTTCCTGAAGGGCCGCCAGCCCGGCTTGCCGACCATGGTCACCCCCAAGGCTCTCGGCGAGTTTGTGGGCACGGTGAAAGACCTCCGCGGCGACTCCTTCCGGGTGTCGGGCACCGCAGGGTTTGCCAATGGCGACGGCTTGTGCTTCGTCAGGGAACAAGCCGACGGCAATGCCCCGCAGGGAGAACTGCTCGAAGGTTTCCGCGTGAACCGCGTTGAAGGCAACCGCCTTTTCCCGTTCCGCATGCCGCGCGGGCTGATGCGTGGCATGTCGCTCTATCGCAACAACGACGTGGCGTTTGGCAAGGCTTTGGCAGGCGAGACGGCACGCAGGGTCGTCCCCGTGTCGATGCAGTTTGATGCTACCCGCGACGGGTTCAGCCTTGCTATGGGAGTGAGGATAGGCGAGGGGCAGATGGTGGAATGGACAGTGGAGACGGCCTTCGGACATCAGCAGGCCAACCGCCCGCAGGAAGACAACATACGCAAGCAACTCTCCAAACTCGGAGGCTCCATTTTCGAACTTGAGAACCTGACCATTGGTGAGGAAGCCAAAAAACTGTTTATTCCTTCCAGCCTTTTGGCACAGCTTCGGCGCGACGCGGTGGCGGCTTATGCCAACGCCCTCGAAAAGGCGACGAGCGACGTGGGCATGACCCGCGACCAAGAAAGCAGTGGCGCTCCGGCGCACTTCTGGTCGGAGGAATACAAGAAATATCCCTACCTTTTCAATGTTGCCAACCGCGAGGCGCGCGCTTTCTACGAAGCCCACGGCATGAGCGGTCTCGAACCGGCCCTGGAGACGGCGGAGCCAAGGCAGAGCGTGGTGATGCAGTGCCGCTACTGCATACGCTATGAGCTCGGGTTCTGCGTGCGCCGTGGCGGCAAGAAGCCGGAGTGGCGCGAGCCGTTGACCTTGCGTCTGGGCGACGGAAGAGGCTTCCGCCTCGACTTCCGTTGTGGCGAGTGCCAGATGAACCTGCTGCCCGCCGATTAGCGGATACCACATTTCTTTTATCCGAATTGCTTGCCTCCGTATAGAGTTTTTTATTAACTTTGCAGCAGATTTCTAAAAGCAATACCAATGACTTATACCATTGAGAAAATAACCACCCTCATCGGTGCGCGTCGCTATGGAACGGCAGATGCCAATATAGCATTCCTGCTTACAGACAGCCGTTCGCTTTGTTTCCCGGAGGAGACACTGTTCTTCGCGATCAAGTCGGAGCGCAACGACGGTCATAAGTATATACCAAGCCTTTATCTGCGCGGCGTGCGCAACTTCGTGGTGACATCAGTGCCCGACAGTTACGAGACACGCTTCCCGCAGGGCAACTTCCTTAAAGTCACCAATACCCTGGAGGCCCTGCAGCGCCTTGCCGAGCGCCACCGCGACGAGTTCGACACGCCGATAGTAGGCATCACGGGTTCCAACGGCAAGACCGTGGTGAAAGAATGGCTTTATCAGGTGCTTTCGCCCGACACATTCGTGACACGCTCGCCGCGTTCCTACAACTCACAGATCGGCGTGCCGTTGTCGGTATGGCTCATGAACGACGACACCAAGGTGGGCGTTTTTGAGGCCGGCATAAGCCAGCCCGGCGAGATGCTTGCCCTGCGCGACATCATCCAGCCCACCATAGCTGTGCTGACAAACCTTGGGTCTGCACATCAGGAGAACTTTGAGTCGATGGAGGCAAAGTGCAGAGAAAAGCTCATCCTCTTCCACGATGCGCAGTCGATAGTCTACAACGCCGACGACGCCACCGTAGCAAAGGTCGTGGACTCGTTCGACTACAAGGGCGAGAAATTGTGCTGGTCGGGAAAGGACAGTACGGCCAGTATGTTTGTCAAGAATGTAGAGAAGTCGGAAGCAACCACCGCCATCTCCTATATATATAATAATGTGGAAGGCAGCTATGTCATCCCGTTTATCGACGATGCCAGCATAGAAGATTCCATCGTCACCGCCATTGTGGCCTTGCGCCTTGGAGTGGGTATCGATGCACTGAAGGAGCGCATGGCCCAACTCGAACCGATAGCCATGCGTCTGGAGGTGAAGGAGGGTCGCCACGGCTGCACGCTCATCAACGACTCCTACAACTCCGACATCAACTCACTCGACATAGCCCTCGACTTCATGAACCGCCGTCCAGACCATAAGGACCGCCATCGCACGCTCATCCTTAGTGACATACAGCAGAGCGGAATGAAGCCTGCAGACCTCTATCGCGAGGTGAGCCGTCTGGCAAAGGAGCGTGGCGTGGAGAAGTTTATCGGCATTGGTCCGGTGGTATCGGACAACGCTAACAGGATAGACATCAAAAACTCGTTCTTCTTCAACAGCGTCAGTTCGTTCCTCGACTCGACGGTGTTCCGCACCCTGCGCGACGAGGTCATCCTCATCAAGGGCGCACGGCAGTTTGGCTTCGACCAGATAACCGACCTCTTGGTGGAGAAGGTGCACGAGACCGTGCTGGAGGTGAACCTCAATGCTGTGGTTGGCAATCTCAACTATTACCGCTCGTTCATGAAGCCCGAGACAAAACTCGTGTGCATGATCAAAGCCGACGCCTATGGAGCCGGCAGCGTGGAGATAGCCAAGACGCTGCAAGACCATCGGGTTGACTACCTCGCTGTGGCCGTAGCCGACGAGGGTGCCACGCTGCGCCGCAACGGCATCACTTCGAACATCATGATAATGAACCCCGAGATGTCGGCATTCAAGACGATGTTCGACTACGATCTCGAACCGGAGGTGTACTCTTTCCGCCTTCTCGACGCTCTTGTGAAAGCAGCCGAGAAAGAGGGCATAACGGGATGGCCTGTACACATAAAGCTCGACACGGGCATGCGCCGTCTTGGCTTTGATCCGGAAAAGGACATGGACAAGCTTATCGACAGGCTGAAACACCAGGACGCCGTCATCCCACGTTCGGTGTTCTCCCACTTCGTGGGGTCCGACAGCGATGATTTCGATGCCTTCTCATCCCACCAGTTTGAGCTTTTCGACAAGGCCAGCACCAAACTGCAGGCAGCGTTCAGCCACAAGATTCTGAGGCATATCGACAACTCGGCAGGCATTGAGCATTTCCCGGAGCGCCAGCTCGACATGTGCCGTCTCGGCCTCGGTCTCTACGGCATCAATAGCCGCAACAACCACGTCATAAACAACGTCTCGACATTGAAGACCACCATACTGCAGTTGCGCAACGTGCCGGCAGGCGACACCGTGGGCTACAGCCGTAAGGGCAAGGTAGACCACGACAGCGTGATAGCCGCCATACCAATAGGCTATGCCGACGGCCTGAACCGCCATCTCGGCAACCGCCACTGCTATTGCCTCGTCAATGGCCAGAAGGCCGAGTATGTGGGCAACATCTGCATGGACGTGGCAATGATAGATGTAACGGGCATCCAGTGCAAGGAAGGTGACAGCGTAGAGATCTTCGGTGACAACCTGCCTGTGACGGTGCTCTCCGACGTGCTCGACACCATTCCCTACGAAGTGCTTACGGGCATCAGCAACCGAGTGAAGCGCGTGTATTTCCAAGACTGATAAATAAGGGTCTATATTGAATTTGTATGAAAATATAAATGTGAGAAAGAAAAACACCCATACGATTCAACATAGACCCATAAAATAAAACAGGGAATAACATCTTCATGTTATTCCCTGTTTTTTATATTGCCATTTTTTATAAAGTTCTGCGTTGTGAGCTTATCCCCATTGGCTGTTGGCCGGCTTGTATTCCGGCACAAGCTGTCGCATGAGCTTTACAACGGCCTTTTGGTCGTAGGTCGACGCAGTGTCGATGATATTGTTGATGTCTTTTGATACCTGGGTGAACTCATATTCTCTTACTTTGGCTATTCTGATGTTCTTGTTGAATGTCGGCTCTGTGCTTTCTTCGTTGGCAAGTACCTCTTCGTAGAGCTTCTCGCCTGGGCGCAATCCGGTGTACACAATCTTTACGTCCTTGGCGTTGGACAGTTTTATTATGCGTTTGGCGAGGTCGGCAATGCGCACCGACTTGCCCATGTCGAACACGAATATCTGTCCGCCGTGTCCATGCGTGCCGGCTTCCAGAACGAGCTTGCAGGCCTCGGGAATGAGCATGAAGAATCGTGTCACGTTGGGATCGGTCACGGTCACAGGACCACCGTTGCGTATCTGCTTCTCGAAAATGGGAATGACAGAGCCGTTGCTGCCAAGCACATTGCCAAAGCGTGTGGTGACAAACTGTGTTGTCTGTTGTGCGCCGTTGAGGCTTTGCGTGTAGATCTCGCACAGGCGCTTTGAGCATCCCATGACATTGGTTGGGTTCACAGCCTTGTCGGTGGAGATCATCACAAACTTCTTCACTCCATATTTCACGCTGAGGTCGGCCATTATCTTCGTGCCGTACACATTATTGTATATAGCCTCAGAAGGCGAGTCCTCCATCATGGGCACGTGCTTGTAGGCTGCTGCGTGGAACACGTAGTCGGGGTGTCTCGTGCTGAAAATCATCTCCATCAGCTTTTTCTGCGTTATGCTTGCCACTATGGTCTCGCAGTGGATGCCGGGGAAACGCTTGTGCATCATCAGTCTGATGTCGTGCTGCGGAGTCTCGGCAGAGTCGATGAGCACCAAGTGTGCTGGGCCGAAAGAGGCAACCTGCCTCACAATTTCCGAGCCTATGCTTCCGGCCGAGCCGCTGATGAGTATGGTGCGGTCTTTCAGCATGGCACCGATTGCATCGATGTCGACCTGTATCTCGTCTCTTGGCAAGAGGTCGGAAATGTTGACCTCCCTGAGTTTGTCGGTGTCTATCTTGTTGCCTTCATGCCATTCTTCCATGTTGCTCATGACATAAATGCTGATATTGTTGCTGAGGAGCATGTCTTGCACGGTGTTGTCGTCGCGGAAACTCCGTATCGCAACTGGAGACACCAGTACTGCGTCGATGTCTTTTCCCTTGATGATGTCTACGAGGTCTTCGTTGTTCATGTACACGCGTTCTCCCATGATGGTCTTGTTGGTCATCTTCTTGTCGGGAGAGATAAAGCCCTTCAGCCTGTACTTCCTGCCACTGTCCTGTACCGACTTTGCCAGTGCCACGGCACCGTAGTGGGCACCGTAGATAAGTACGTTGTGGGTGGCGTTTCTGCCCAGCAGCTGATCGTAGAGAGCCTTGGCAAGAATGCGCATGCCCCACATTAAGGCTGTGGATACGAGAAATATCAGGAAAACTTGCCGGCCGGCGAGTGGCACGAACGGTAGTGGCAAGAAAATGACAGCGTAATGGAACACCTCGGCTATGAAGCAACTCAAGGCTTGCGCATAGCAGATGCGCCGAAGGTCTTCGAGAGAGGAATAGCGGATTATGCCGCTATAGGTGTGGAACACACGGAAACCAATCAGGAAGAAAATGAGATAGACGCCGATAGTTCTCGACAATGGCAGAATGTTGCCCAACGTCACGGCTCCACGGTAGTAGAACCAAAAGACGAGGATGCCCGAGAGATAGGCAATCAGCAGGTCAGTAATGAGGACGCACCAATAAGGGAGGGCACCCCGCGTGAGGTACCATTTAGGCATACCGAATTTCATATTCATCAGTTGTGTGTTTTCGTAAGACAATGAGCGATACCTATCGCTATTAATATGCAAAATTACAATTTCTTCTTGAAAATCATCTTGTTAGGCACTTTTTTATAACATAGATGTAACATTAAAATGATTCGGGCCGCTGCATAATTGACATTTATCACTTAATTGCGACCATTTGCCAATTGTGCAGTGGCCCGAAACAATCGGGTGCGGTCCGTTACTTGAGGCTCTCTACCGCAGCTTTCAGTTGCTTGTCGTTTCCTGTCTCATAGTCGGCAGGCGTGTTGTAGACCTCGATGTCCGGCTTGAGTTCTTGGTTTTCAAAGTAGGTGCCGTCCATTGCCTGGTTGCCCACCTGCGGAATGCCGAAGACCATGCCGTTCATCATGCGTTCCCACCACACAGCCGTCATGGTGCCAGCCACAGGCGCTCCCACGAGCTTGCCGATGCCCAGCGTCTTGTATACAGCGGGGAAGCCGTGACCGTTGCTGTAGTCGTCTTCGCAAATCATGACGCACGACGGCTTAACCCATTTGTTCCATGGGTCGTAGCCGATGTATTTGCCATGGGCCACGAAGTTGGCATATTGCTTGCCCGAGAGCAAGGTGCAGAGGTCGTCGTGGAGCCATCCGCCACCGTTGTGGCGCTCGTCCACGATGACGGCTTTCTTCATGCGCATGGAGTCGGAGAGCAGTTGGCTGAATACCGTGCGGAAGCTCTCGCTGTTCATGGCCTTGACGTGGACATAGCCAATGGTGCCGTTCGACAGCGAGTCGACCATCTTGCGGTTGCGGTCCACCCAGCGGCGGTAGAGCAGGTCGGTTTGTGCCGAGCGGCTTATGGCCCTGATAGTGACATCGAAGTGTTTCTTCTTGGCTGGGTCGAAGACGCTGACGCGCGTCATCTTGCCCGCCTTGCCGTCGAGCAGCGACGTGTAGTCGGAGTCTTTCAGAATCTTCTGCCCGTCGATGGCCTCTATTACGCACCCCTTCTTCACGCCCGTGTTGCGCACGGCGAAAGGTCCGCGGTCGATGACCTCTTCCACCTTCAGGCCGTCGCCTTCATAGTTGTTGTCGAAGAAAAGGCCCAAGGCTGCTGTCGAGAGCGATGCGCCTGCAGGATAATAGCGCGACCCGGTGTGTGAGCCGTTGAGCTCTCCGAGCATCTCGGAGAGCATGTCGCGGAAGTCGTAGTTGTTGTTTATGTATGGCAGGAACTTGGCATAGGTGTTCTTGTAACCCTCCCAGTCGACGCCGTGGAGCTTGGGGTCGTAGAACTTGTCTTTCACCTGCTGCCACACGTGGTTGAAGATGTAGGCACGCTCCTCGTAAGGACGGTAGTTGAAGTTGGCCTCGAAGTCGATGCTCTTCTGCGAGTTCTTGGCAAGGTCGATTTGCTTGATGCCGTTGTTGTAGACGTAGAGGTGCTTGAAGTCCTTGTCGGCCTCCAGCCCTGCGCCTGCGCCCTTCATCACGAGTTCGGTCTTGTTCTCTACCAGGTCGTGCTTCCAGAGATCGTAGCCGCCTTCGAAACTTGCCTGATAATACAAGGTGTCGCCGCCGGGCGAGAGAATGGCATCGGCCATGTTTGAGGAGTTGACCGTGAGGCGGATTACGCGGTCGCGGCAGTTGGCAAGGTCAAACTTCAAGGTCTTCGCCTCGTCTTTCTTCTTGTCGGCCTGTGTCTTCTTGCCCAGCTTTATGAACGGCTTTTTCTTCTTTGTGGTGTCGGCATTCTCCTTGTCCTTCTTGTGAGTCTCGTCGTAGAGTGCGCGCTCCTCCTTGCCCATGCGGAAGCGCTCGTAGGCGTCGAGGTCGAAGAACATGATGTAGGCATCGTCTTCGGCACCCCAGCTGCCGTGGCTGCGGTAGCCGGCGCGGTCGCTCATGAAGAGCATGGCCTTGCCGCCGAGCACCCACCGGCCGTTGCTGTCGTTGTAGCCGCTGTTGGTGAGGTTGGTTATCTTCTGGCTACCGTCGGCAGGCACGAGGGCGATGTCGCGGTTGTTCCAACCACCGGTGCCGATATAGTTTGACAACAGCCACTTGCTGTCGGGGCTCCATTCGAACCACAGGTCGCCGTCGGAGTAGCTGTACTGGAACTTGGCGTCCATGAGCTGATGCACGGCTTTCGTCTTCACGTCAACGGCCATCAATGCGCCGCGGTCTTCGATGTAGGCCACGGTCTTGCCGTCGGGACTGTAGGCAGGCTGCATGTCGACCAACGACGACTTCACGAGCTGCTCTTCCTTGAGCTGGGTGGCATAGGTGAACTGTTTCTCGTCCTTGTTCACTATGCTTGTCTGGTAGATTTGCCATAGTCCGCCGCGCTCAGAGGCGTAGACGAGGCTGCGGCCGTCGGGTGAGAAGTTGACATTGCGTTCCTGCTCCGGTGTGTCGGTTATGCGCTTTGTGGTGGAGTATTCTACTGATGTGACGTAGACGTCGCCGTGGACTACGAAAGCAATCTCCTTGCCAGAGGGCGACACGGTGAACTCTGTGGCGCCGCTTCTGAGCACCTGTCGCTGAAGCTTGTCGCTGCCGTCGTCGGCAACCGTCGTAAGGCTGAGCCTAACGGGCTGGTTGCCCTCCTTCAGGGTGTAGATGGCGCCGTCGTAGGCGTAGCACAGCGTGCCGTCGGCAGCACGTGTGAGGTAACGCACGGGGTTGCCCTTGTAGTGGGTGAGCTGCGTCTTGGCGGTCTCGCCAATGCGGCGTTTGTAGACGTTGAATGTGCCGTCTTCTTCGCTAAGATAATAATAGGTATTGGCGTCGTTGCCCCATACCGGCGTGCGGTCTTCTCCGGCGAAGTCGGTCAGCTTGGTGTAGTTGCCACCCTTGCAGAGCCAGATGTCGCGGCATATGGGCGACTGGTGGTGCTTGCGGAACGGGTCTTCGTAGCCTTTGTTGTCGTGGTAGAGCAAGGCGCCGTCCTTGCCCACGCTGACGTCCTCCATTGGTATGTCGGAGAAGAGACGCATGCGGCCGCCGTTGGTGCTGACCTCGTAGACCTGCGAAAAGTCGGCAAAGATTATGCTCGTTGCCTTGGGCATGATTGAGGCTTTCAGCATGATGGTGCTGTCGTTGCTCCAAGCCATGGGATACTCGTCGCCGCTGTCGGTGGTCAGCCTTCGCGGAGCACCGCCGTCTTTGCTTACCACGTAGACATCCATGCTCCCTTCGCGGCTTGAGGCAAAGGCTATCTGCTTAGAGTCGGGGCTCCACACGGGGTAGGCATCGTATGCAGGGTTTGTAGTGATTTGGCGTGCCTGTCCGCCATTGGCCGGCACTGTCCAGATGTCGCCCTTGTAGGAGAACGCCACCGTCTTGCCATCGGGCGAGATGGCAGGGAAGCGCATCCACAAAGGATTGGTTTGCGCCATTGCCGACACCGCCGCGAATGGGGCGATTAAGGCTAAGAGAATCTTTTTCATTCAGTATGATATGTTTATTAGACTGCTCAAATTTTACTTTATGCAAAAATACTGCAATTATTCAAAAAAACATGGTTCTTGCGGAGAAGTTTAAGCAAAAGCCTCATTTTTGCGTTAAATCAAATGTTATTTGTTCTGTTGGGTACCTCCGTAAAACAGGCATACGTTGATGTTAATCATACCGTTTCGGCTTTACACCGTAAAGCCGTCACGATTCTAACGTGAAGCCGTTGCCTTGTCAGCGTAAAGCCGTCGGGATTCTAACGTAAAGCCGACAGCTTTACGCTGGGGAAGTAATGGTGTTGTGTAAAATGTTATTAATCAGAGAATTGAGATTTATCTATCATATAGAAAACGACAGCCAAGGCTATTATCGCAATCGTGATAACAACCGTTCCCACGCGGACAATCAACGGCGGCACCTCACCAATGACGCGACGCACCTTCTCGCTTCTCAACTCGATGTTATCTGATTCTCTTTCTTTCTGTTCCATGTCAAAAGCATTTTAGTTTCCCAATT
>CAZXGQ010000099.1:0-13082 GCA_964640415.1 uncultured Prevotella sp. | reverse complement strand
AGGAAAAGTTTTTCAAAAAAATCGATTCTCAGAGAGCCTTTTGTTGTGATTTTTCGTTGCACAAGCTGATTTGCATGAACCTTATTTAAGAGCAAGTGTTGATTCTGGTGAGCAAACGGTCTGCCGGCATGCCAAGAGCTCTGCTCCACGGGGAGGGGCGGATGTGCCGCCCTTTCCCTTACTTCAGCCACCTCTCGAAGAAGTCTCTTTTGCGCCGTTCGAAATACATCTGGTGCTTGAAGTCGTAGTGGTGTTGCTGCCCTGGCAGCACGAGCAGGTCGAAGTCTTTGTTGGCCTTGATGAGGGCCTCCACCAACCGCTGTGTGTGTATCGGGTGCACGTTTTGGTCCACATCGCCCGTTACGAGCATCAAATGTCCTTTCAGCCTTGGCGCAAGCTCCTGCACCGTGCTTACCTTGAACGCAGCCTTGTCGCCGTCGATGCCTTGGTAGGTCTCGCCCCACATGCGGTTGTAGACGCGGTTGTCGTAGTTGCCCGAGCTTGCCACTGCAGCCTTGTAGAAGTCGGGGTAGGTCATTATGGCTGCTGCTGCCATCATGCCGCCGCCGCTGTGCCCCACTATGCCTACACGGTTCAGATCGATGAACGGACAGCTTTCTGCCAGTTGCTCCAGTCCGGCCTTGTCGTCGGCAAGCGGGTAGTCGCGCAGGTTTCCGTAGCCGAAGGTGTTGTAAGCCTTGTCGCGCAGCGGACTGCTTCCGCGGTGGCCGAAGACCACTACGATGAATCCGCGCTGGGCCAGTGCCGCGTTGTGGTATTTGTCAAAGACGGTGAAATTGTTCCACACTGTTTCGATGAACGGCCCAGGATACACTTGCGAGATGACGGGATACTTCCTTGTAGGGTCAAAGTCGTAAGGCTTCCACATCAGTCCGTAGAGGTCGGTCTTGCCGTCTGCAGCCTTTACCTTGAACTGCTCGGGTGCCTTCCAGCCATATTCGTAGAGCTTGCTCACGTCGCTCTTCTCCAAGGTGTCGAGCAACTTGCCGTAGCAATTTCTCACCACTATTGTGGGAGGGGTGTCCACTGTGCTGAAGTTGTCGACCACTATGCGGCAGTTGGGGCTTACGTGCACCGAGTGCTCAGCATTCTCGGGCGTAAGCAGCCGGAGGTTCTTGCCGTTGAAGTCGGCTCTGTAGAGATGCTGGTAGTAGGGGTTGCGTCCCGCCTCCCGACCGTATCCGTAGAAGAACAGTCGCTTTGCTTTCCCGTCGACTGCGCATATCCGCCCAGCAGTCCAGTTGCCCGTTGTGACGGCATTGAGCAGTCGGCCGTCACCGTCGTAGTGGTATATGTGTCCCCATCCGGTGCGGTCGCTCCACAAGAATATGTCGTTGCCCTTGTTGGCGACAGTGCAGGTGAACATGTCGGGGTTGATCCTTGGCTTGGCGGTCTCGGTGATGAGCACGCGCAGACGGCCCTCACTGTCGATGGTGCAGAGCTGAGCCACGTCGCGCGTTTTCTTGTTTCGCCAGAAAAAGATGCGGTCGTCTACACCGTCCGCCTTCTGCGGCACAATCTGCTGGCACTCCCATTTGGCTACGTCCACCTCGCGAAGAGTCTGGAGCTTGCAGTCGCCTATGTAATAATGTGTGGTTTTCACTATCGTGTCGCCAGGTATCTCATATTCGTAGGTCGATGTCATGGGCGTGATATAGTCGCCGCCCCACATCATGCCAAACCTCCTTACGCCACGGTGGTCGATGCGCGGCAGGATGAAGCGGTCGCCAGGCAACCATTTCATGTCGATGATCTCGAAGGGAAAATCGTCGTCCACGCTTTGGCAGAGGGTTGCACGCGAGTGTGTGTGCAGGTTTTCCAGCACAAGGTTGCGCAACGAGTCGACAGACAGGCGCCATACAGAGTCGTTGCTTGTGCCGTATGGTGTCAGTCGTGGCAGGGGACCGGCTATAAGGCTGTCGGCAATTTCGCGTGTCACCTTCCGTTTCCCCTTCCCTCTTTCCCAGACATGATATTCCGATTCTGACTCTTCGCCTGCTTTGTGCCAGGTGTACCAAAATCTGTCCTTCGTGGAATGGAACCAAGGCACGGTTTCCAGACTGCTCACCAGAGGCTGGAGGTTGGTGTCGTCGTAACGTTCAACGTTGACCGTGTCTTTCGGCTCGCCGTCGATTAAGGACACCCCCGTCGCCGTTTGGGCGACAAGGGGTGTCTCAGAGAGAAAAAGTATAGAGAGAATGATAGACCTTACCATCAGTGTTGTTTGTCAAAATAGTTGCGCTTGAACCGCATCATGATGAACTCATAGTTGTCGCGAGTGGCCTTGTCGATGTTGTTTTTGGAAAGCTGCTCCACCTTCTTGGCGAGATTCACGAAGTAGGCATGGAGCATTGTTGCGCCCTCGTTGCTGATGGCGGTAGACACATCGGCCTTGAACACGTTCTCGGCCAGTTCGGGCAGTACGTTGGCCTGAATCAGCCTCACGTATTCGGGCACGGCGGCGTTGGCATCGTAGTCGCACATGAGGTTGTGGTCGATGAACGAGAAGAGGTCGCTGGCCTTGAAAGCCTTGTCGCCCAGCTCGTCCTCGGCAGACACGAGGTTGTTTATCTTCGCCTCGTCGAGCAGGGCCTTGTACACCGCTACGGCTATGGCACGCATCATGCCGTTTACGTTGCCCGAGCTGATGCGGGTCAGCAATTCGTTGTCGGTCCATGCCGGCACGCCGTGCAGAATCTCCTTGTTGAGAAGGTCGAGGGCTTTCTGCTGCTCGGCCTTTGCCGGATAGACATTGGGTGTCTCGTTGACGCCGCGCAGCACGGGGAACGTCTTCTTGTCGCCCACGACGGACGCCACGTTTGTAAGCAGTTGCTGGTAGTGGCCCAAGGTGTTGAGCACGACGTTGTGTTCCTGGGCGACATCGTTTTGGTCACTGGGGAGCTTTTTCATGTCGGTGTGTATCGACGGGTAGAGCCTCTTCACCTGTTCAATGCCCAGCCGTGCAGCCTCAATGAGGTCGCTGGAGAGATATGCCTTGGGGTTCTTCCAGCTCGTCATGTAGTTGGACGTGTCATACTGGTAGAAGAAGCCTGCCTCGCCTTGTGGAGCATTCGTGCTCTTGCCGTAGAGGTAGCCGATGGCAGCGCGGTCGTAAAGCGACACTTTGGGGAACAGCCCCTCTGCTCCTATGCCGTCGGTGGGTTGGAGAATGTAGTTGAATGTCAACGTGCCCGTGACCGATGACGTGGTACCGTTGTCTTTCAGCCACTGCTTCGACCTCAACTGCTTCGGCGAGAACTGATAGTAGCCGTTGTCGTTGCGTTTCAGGCCAAGCACCTCGCCCACCTGTCCGGCCACGTATGCCTGTATGATGTCCTGGTTCACGTCCGTGCTGTGCATGTCTTTGGCTATCCTCTTGTCGATGTTGCGGCATTTCACGTAATATTCCATCATGCGTTCGTCCGTTCCCCAGTTGCACACATCGATGCGTGCCGTGAGAATCTCTCCCGTTGTTGCGTCGCTGACAACTTTGTTGGTGGGCGTCGTGGCCCCATACCAGTCTACGTAGATGTGGTGGTAGCCCATCATGGCCTCTTTGTCGTCTGATGTGAAGACAAACGGTGTCTTCACCCCGGCGGCATTCAGCGCAGGCACCCATTCGCCGAACGCTTTCTGTATGCACTCGCGGTAAGGCTTGGGAGTGAGGGGATTGATGTAGACCGTTATCGGACCGCTCTTGAAATTCCAGCGCGACACATACTTGCGCCGCCTTGAGACGTAGGTCTTTGTGTCATACTCCTGGCGCGTGATGGTATTGAAGCCGTAGAAAGGATTGTCCAACTTCAGTTTGGTGCCTCTCTCTGGCAGCAGTTGCAGCACAAACTTCAACGATGTGGTCGAGGCCTGCTCCTCTTGTGTATCCATTGTCTTGTTCACCATGTCGCTCTGCGAGCGGTAGAGGTCGAATGCCACGCCGCCGCTAATGGGTTCCACCGACAGCAGCTTGGACCGCGACGGGTCGGGATGGCTGAGATAGGTATTCTTTGACACGTCGAAGAGACCTTGCGGCGAGTTGATGCTTGACGATATGTCCACAATGTACGACTTGCCGTCTTCGCCCATCGACACTACGTCGAGGCTCATGTCTATCGGCTCCATGTTGCTGCCTTGTATGGCTTCCGTCATGGTGGCGTATGCGGCCTTGGCGTGAGTGGAGTCGGTTTGGGTGTCGAGGCTGCGGTTGTAGGTGAGGTATAGCGAGTGCTTGTCGGCACCCTCCTTTATCCTGAGCAGTCCGGAGACTGGAGACACATAGTTGTTGCCTTTATAAGCCATTGCCAGGGCGAGGATGTCCTTGCCTAATGCCTTGCACGGTATCTCAAGCCAGCAGTTGTCGCCTTTGCGGTAGACGTTGAGAGCCAGATTGTTGGCGTTGGCCTGTCCATTGACGGCCTTTATTCCCTCCTGCGCCATGAAGCTCTTGTAGCTGAAAGGCAGAGTGTCGGCCTTTGCCACGGTGCTGCCGTCGCCGGGCATTGCCGCTTGCGTGTGGGCAGACGTGGAGAGGGCTGCCAATAACATCAGAGTTTGTATGGTGTATTTCATGTCTTATTTTGTTAATAGTCCTTTGTTGTCGCCCGTCTGCCATGTGGTGATGAAGTTCGCCATTGTTTCATAGTGGGCTTTCGTTATGTCATCTTTGGCGTTGTTTCTGCCTTGCTCGGCATACGCCTTGATCCTTTCAAGCAGTTTCTTGAGCTGTCCTCCTACGCCTGTACCGAACGAAGCCGGGTTCTCGGCGTTTATCGTGATGTCGCTGAGGAGGCCGCGCTGCAGTGTGCGCTCGTGTATGGAGAGCTTTCTGCCAGCCGGATAATCGGCATAGACTTTATTGTAGATATAGTCGAAGATTTCACTTGAAGCCTGCGTACCGGTGTTGCCTGCCTGGTTTACCATGGAGATGTATTTCAGGAACAGCACGCCGAGCTGGTTGGATGCCCTGCTGAGATCATAGCTCCAGTCCACCCCGGTCTTCTTCATCAGTTCGGGTCGCCATAGCCACTTTTGGTCTTTTATCATGTACTTGTCGATGAAGTCCAGGGCCCGGAGCTGGTCTTCACGGGAAACAGGCTGCTGGATGTACAGCTTCTCGCCGTTGTCGCATTTGTCGTCCATTATGCCGGCCACGTAGCGTATGACGTGGCCAATATAGTTCCAGTATTGGTTTTGTACGGATAGGTATCGCCTGCGTAGCGGATACCAGTCGTTGTCAGGCGTATTGGTCCACTCCTCAAGGTGCTCCATTATATACTGGAGGTTCTTCATGCCGTAGGTGTTCGACTTGATGTCGTCGCTGCCGCTGTCCTCGCTCTGCACGCGCGGGTCGCCAAGAGTCGTCTCCTCGATGTACTTAGCCCAGTTGTGCTTGGTGCGCATGTCAGTAACCCATTGCCGGCGTGCCTTGGTGTTTTCTTCAAGCGAAGCCTTGGTGTCGAGGCTGTAGCCCCACTTTATGGCAAACTTGTCGTAGTCGCTTACACGTGGCAAGAGGTTGTCGTAATCTGTAATCTTGTCAGTTGGCTGCACTATGAAGTTGAACCTCTGATAGTCCATTATGCTGCCGCCGAGGCCGTGCTCCTTTACGAAAGCCTCGTTGCGCAGACTGTCGGCGTCGTAGAGTGTCGACGCTATGAAGTTGTGGCGCAAGCCAAGTGTATGGCCAACCTCGTGGGTCAGCACGGTCTCCATGAGCTTGCCCACGATTTTCTTGTCGAGCGGATATTGTCGGGCGCGCGGGTCAACCTGCCCACACATCACGAAATACCATCTCTGCATGAGGTCGAGCACCGAGTGGTAGATGCCGATGTGCGACGTAATGATCTCTCCCGAACGCGGGTCGACCACAGAAGGGCCGTAGGCGTTGGGTATGGGCGATGCCTTGTAGGAGACCAGCGGATAGCGCACATCGCCCTCGTTGTAGAGCGAATCGTCGGGAGCAATCTCGGCGTGAATGGCATTCTTGAAGCCGGCTGCCCTGAAGGCCGGCTCCCAGTTGTTGACAGCCTTGACGAAATACGGGCGCAGGTACTCGGGCACCGTGCGCGAGATGTAGTAGACAATGGGCTTCTTCGGCTCAACGAGTTCTCCGTGGCGGTATTTCTCCATGTCCTCGTCTTTCGGTTCCAGTCGCCATCTTATGGCCATACTGCCGAGGTCGAAACCCTTGGCATAGGTCAGACCGGGCAGGCCATAGGCAAAATAGCCAACCCTGTTGTCGGATATGCGCGGTGTCATTGGGGTCTTTGGCAGGAGAAACCAGCTCGACGACACTTCCCAGCGCGAGTTGGTGTTTTCGCCTTCCACCGGACGGCTAAGGGTATAGGAACGCAGACTGAGGAAGTTGATGTTCATGGGGAAGGCATGGATGCTCTCCACCTGTGTGTACTGGTTCAGAGCCGCGCCAATGTGCAGGTCGTTGGCGCCGCCACGCAGCGAGAACAGTTCGTCGTCGCTCTTTATCATGTCGGTTATCTCGATGATGTCGGCACCGTTTTCGCTTGCCACGACCTTGAAGCTGGCGTGTATGGGCGGCAGGTCGGTGGCAAGGTGCCCGATGTTGTCGGGATTGGCATCGTGGTAAGTGACATTGGGATAGACAAGTGACACGGTGTCGCCGGACTTGGTGAAGCGTATCAATTTGCTGTACATGGAGTCGCCGGCAAAGCCGAAGCGCTCGTCGTCCTTGCGCTCCTGTCGGTAAGCTCCCTTGGTAATGGTGATGGTGACGAGAATGTCGCGGCCGAAAACCGAGTCGGGTATCTCAAGATAATACCTGCCATCCTTTTGGTAACTGCTCAGGAAGCCATGCGAGACCACGGCCGTGCTCTTGTCGAAGCCTTTTTCCCCTGCGGGCTGTTGCGCTTGGGTTGAGGTGGGCTGTTGTGCCATGGCCGGTGTCGACGAGAGCGACAAGGCGGCTATGGCTGCAAGCCAACCGTTTACTAATGTGTTGTTTCTCTTTTCCATTGGTTATTGACGGCTGTTGCCAACCGCTTGTGGATCAAAGTCGTAATTGGTTATAAAGTAGTTTCTCACTATGTCGTAACGCTGTTTAAGCATGCCGTTGGTGTCTCTCTGGATATTGAGTATGCCGTGGAATATGCCGTCGTAGTCGTACACGTATTCACCGTCGACATAGTTGGTGAAGCTCCAGTAGCTAGAGAGGTCACCCGCATCTTCGGTGAGATAGCTTTCGGGATACAGCATCATCATGTCGAGAAACAGCTGCCAGTCTTTTGCGGCCGAAGTGTTGTATCCGGCGTTGAGCGTTCCTGCCGCACAGCATTCTGCCGGAGTAGAAAGGTAGGTTATGGCAGTGCTGCTGTAGTCTATCGAAGAAGAGAATTCGCTCGATGGCTCAGCCTTGTGCTCGGAGATGTACTCTGTCCACGACTTTATGACGCTGCTTCCGAATTCTTTCTTCTGATCGTCGGTCAGCGATGTTACCGCCGCCGAGCCGTAGGTTACGCAGATATTGTCGTAGTTGTAATGCGACAGGATTGGCGACTCGCTGTAGTATGCCTTGAACACGGGATAGAAATCGTATGCGTAGGCCACGTTGTTGACCTCCGAACACAACAGTATCAAAGTGGGCAAGAGCTTTTTGGCCGATGCGTTCAGTTTGCTGAACCACACCTCGTCGAGCAGGCTCAGTTGCTGTCCCACATAGTTCTCGTCGGCCGCCTTCACTGTGAATCCCGTCTTGCCGTCATCGCTATCCGACGGAGTGCCGTTGGTCCATCCTGAAGGAGTCCAGTAAGCGTCCTTGTCGGAGAACTTGTACAGCAGGTAGACACCGTTGTCGTTGTAGAATTTCTGTATTGTGTCGTCGTAGTCGTGTGAGCCTTGTGGCAACTGGTAGGAAGAAGTGACGCCAGACGGTGTCAACTCGTCTTCGTCGTAGCTGCACGAGGTAAAGGCCGTCAGCGCAGCAATGGCAGCGCAGGCTATCGTTTTATGGAAATATCTCATAAGTGTTGTTATCTTGGGTTTTGTTCTAAGTTGGGGTTGCGTGAAATTGCCGATGCCGGTATTGGCAGTGCATAGAGCGGGTCGTCAGCCTTGAGCGTGTATTCGTGGCTTGCCCCCGTGTCGTCGGTGTAGACATGTGTCACGCTGAGATGGTTGCGCTTGATGTCCATCCATCTGAATCCGTCTTCCCATACCAGTTCGCGCTGTCTTTCCTGGAGAACAAACTGCAGCAGTTCGTCGCCGCTCATGCCTGCAACAGATGTATAGGTGCCGGCGGCGTAGCGGCTCTCGCGCAGCGTGTTGATGTCGGCAAGCGACTTCGCCGCTGCTGCAGCGTCGCCGTTGACACTCTTCCGGGCATAAGCCTCGGCACGGTTGAGGTAAACTTCAGCCATGCGAAGCCCGTGCTCGCCGTCGTATTGCGAGTTCATCGACACCTTGCCGGCGAAGTAGAAGGTATAGTAGTTGTTGATGTATTTCTTGTAGCGCAAGTCGTTGGCCTGGTCATACAGGGCGGCGACCTTCGAGCTTAGCGAATAGGGAATGGCGGTGCTCCAGATATCGTTTTTGTTGATGTACTGGCTGTCGAAGAACTTGCCTTGGTAGTTCCATACCACCTCAGTGCTTGCCGCATCGTAGATGTTGTTGTCACTGCCTATGAGCGAGTTGAAGTTGGTGAGCTTCGGGCCGTTGGTAATGGCCTCGTCGGCAGCGGCTATGCACTCGTCCCATTTCTCCTCGTAGAGATATAGGCGCGACAGGAGAATGTCGGCACATTCTGCCGTCACCCTGTAATGTGTCGTGGGCTTATAGCCGTTAAGCTCCTGCTTGGCCTGTTTCAGTTCGCTCTCTATGAAGTCGTAGGTCTCACGCAGAGTAGAGCGTTTGGGGTAAGCGTCGCTGACCGACGACGACGTTATGATGGATATGCCGAGATTGTTGTCCGGGTCGTTGGCGTATGGTTGGCAATAGGCATTGGCAAGCTTGAGAAAATAGTAGGCCCTGAGCAGGCGTGCCTGTCCTTTGAGGTTCAGCTTGGCTTCGTCGGTTCCGGTCATGGCGCCGACATAGTCGAGCGTGACGTTGCAGCCCATGACGAGGGCGTAATAGTTTTTCCAGGAGTTCTCGTCGTCGATAAACGAGAGGTTGCCTTCAAACATTTCGGTGTTGTAGGTGAAGACAGGCTGTCCTATCTTCAGACGGTCGGCGTAATGGTCGTCGGTCAAGCCGTTGTTTTGCACCTCATCGGTGAGCAGGTTGATATAAGAGTCGGAACTGAAGTTGTAGGGGTAGCCGTCGTGGAAGAAGGTCGCCTGAAGGTCTTCCACAGTGGTGGGCTTTATCTCGTCTTGGCTCGACTCCTCAAAGAAGTTGCCGCATGAGGAAAGCGCCACGGCAAGCGCTCCCGCGAGACACCATTTTGATATATATGTTTTCATCGTTGTTGTCGTTTAATGTGATTATTTGTCAGAATGCCACGTTGAGGTTGAACGACAGCGCGCGTGTCCTTGGCTGCTGTCCCATTGCCACCTCGGGGTCACGGCCCTTGAAGTCGCCTGTGTGGATGATAAACAGATTTGTCACCGAAGCCCCAATGGAGAGGCTCTGCAGATGCAGGTGCCGCTTCACCCACTCGAAGGGTGCAGAGTAGGTCAGCCCAAGGTTGTTGCAGGCGAGCGATGTTGTGGACGCAATGCGGTCGGTGCTGTAGTTGTACATTTCGTAAGCAGTGGCATACTCGCCGTTGGGCAACTTCACCGACTTCACGTTGATGTCGGGCAGACCCGGCAGTGTGGCGGTGGTATTCTCGGGTGTCCATCGGTTGACGAGCTCGTTGGTGAGGTTCTCGAATTCGGAAGGCAGGTATGTGCTTTGGTAAGCCGACTGAAGCAGGGTCTTGCCGCCGATGCGCAAGTAAAGCGACGTGGTCAGCGACAGGTTCTTGTATCTGAATCCAGTGCTTAAGCCGCCTGTGAAGTCGGGGTCGATCTTGCCGGCGTAGACCATGAAGTTGGTTGGGTCCTTCTTCTCTTCGGCTGTGAGGCCGTCGGCCATGCTAAGGTCTATGATGGGGTAGCCCGTCTCCGGGTCAACACCGTCGTACTTGAAAGCCCAGAACGATGTGGCGGCATAGCCTTTCTTGTAGTAGCTTCCCGACGTGACGTAAGAGTAGGACTGGCTCTGAAGTCCCACCTTGGTTACCTCGTTGAATGCTTTTGAGGTGTTGAGGCTCACGTCCCATGTGAAGTTCTTTGTGCGGATGGGTGTGAAGCCCACGGTCAGCTCGTATCCTGAGTTTTTCATGCTGCCTCCGTTGACAGGCATGGTCTCCACGCCATACTCGTAGGGAATGCTGAGCGTAGATATAAGGTCGGTGGCATTTTTCAGGTAATACTCCATGCTGAGGCGGATCTTGCTTTGGAAGAGTCCGAAGTCGACACCGTAGTTTTGCGAGAATGTCTTCTCCCAGCGCAGGTCGTTGTAGGGCAGGTTGGAGATGGAGAGGAGGTAGTCGCCCGTGCGCAGGTCGGTGATGTTAGATGCCGAGCCGGTTGGTATCTTCACTATCAGGCTTGGGCTGAAGTTGCTTGCCATGTTGCGCTGGTAGCCCCATGTGGCCCTGAAGGAGAGGTCGGAGACGATGTTCTGCTTGCCGAACCACTTCTCGCGGTCGACGTTCCACCTGAAGCCGCCTGCCCACACGGGGTTGAACTTCTCGTTGTGGTATTGTCCGAAGCGGTTGCTGGCGTCGCCGCGTACGCTCAGGTTCACGACATAGCGGTTGTCGTAGGCATAGTTGACAGTGAGGTAGACGCCCATGGTGTTGGTCTTGGTGTCGGTTATGCTGGGTCCGCTGTAGTTCTCATATAGTGGGTTGGCCATTGCCGACCCGCTGTAGGTGTTGGTTACGGTGGCGGGCAGCTCTGCGAAGCTCTTGCCTCTCTCGGGCATGTAGCCGTAGCGTGTGTCGTTGTAGCCTTTGTAGCGTGTAGAACTCATCTCCATGCCGAGCATGGCTGTCACGGCGTGAACTTTGTTGTAAACATGGTCAAACTGAAGCGAGTTTCTCCAGCTCCAAGTGGTCTGGTTGGTGTTCGAAGTGTTGAGCTCGCCGCCAACGGGAAGTCCTGATGCCTTGTACTTGCTGTCGGTGGGCAGGAATGCGCCGTAGTCGTAGCCGCGCTTGTCGGCAATGTAGTTGGTTCTCTCCGAAGCCCAGCTCTCGCCTTTTACCGAAGAGGCGTTGACGGAGAAGAGAGTGTTGAACTGGAAGTCGTGCGATATGTCGTAATAGGCGTTTACCGATGAGTTGAACGAGATGTTGTTGTTTTGGTTACCCGTGTTGTTGCGCTCGTTGATGGCGTTGTAGAGGTAACCGCCACTGCTGCTGCCTGTCTTGAGACTGCGGTTCTGGTAGTAGTAGAGCGAGCCGTCGGCATTGTAGGCCGGTATCACTCGGTTGACGTTGTGGGCGTAGGTGTAGGCGTCGAACTTGTAGAAGCCGTTGGTCTTCGATTTGCTTCCGTTCACATCGACGCTCACCCTGAACTTCTTCGAGAAGTCCATGTTGAGTCCCACGTGGGCAGAGTAGCTGTTTTGGTCGTTGCCGATTGCCGTGCCCTGTGTGTCGTTGTAGGACAGCGATGCATAGAAGCGTGCCATTTCGGAGCCGCCCGAGAGCGACACGCTGTGGTTCTGGCTTACCGGATTGCGGAAGAGCAGCTTGAACCAGTCGGTGTTGTTGGTTTCCAGTGTCGCCACTTGGCTTTCAAAGTCCGTAGCCGAGATCTTGCCGAAGAGATAGTCTTGCAACACTCCGGCGTAGCCAATGTTGTTGTTGGTCCAGCTTGCCGACAGTCCGCGCTGGAATATCTCGCGGCTCACGGCCACGCGCTCTTTCGAGTTCATCATCTCCTCAGCCTTGTGGCTCAGGCGTTGCCCGGTCTGCAAGCCTCCCGAATACGATACGGAGAGCGAGCCTACCTTGCCGCGCTTGGTGTTGATGACGATGACGCCGTTGGCGGCCTTGGTGCCGTAGATGGCGGTGGCTGAAGCGTCCTTCAAGACGGTTATGCGGTCGATGTCCATCGGGTTGAGCCACGAGATGGAGTTGCCGATGAAGTTGCGTATGTAGTCGAAGTTGCTCTCGTCGATGCCGCCTTGGGCATTGAGCGTCTGCGTGCTGAAAGGCAGCGGGTCTTCCTGTATGACACCGTCGACCACCCAGATGGGTTCCTGCGAGCCGAACATCGTAGACGTGCCGCGCACGCGGGTCTTGGCCGTGCGCCCGACCATGCCCGACGTGTTGGTGACGGCCACGCCGGCGAGCTTGCCCTGCAGGGCTTGCTCCACGCTGTTGAAGCCGTTGATGTTGAGGTCCTTGGCCGACACTTGCGCCACGGAACCTGCCATGCGCTTCCTGTCGAAATCCTGATAGCCGGTTACCACAACCTCGTCGATGTCGGTGTTGTATCTCAGTTCCACGTCGCGGTACTCGTCGCCTTGACCGGCCTTGATGACGCCAGTCTTCTTGCGCATGCCCACAAAACTGTATTCGACTTGTGTCTCCGCAGTTGGGATGTCGATGGCGAAGTTGCCGTCGATGTCGGCAACGGTATACAGCTTTGTGCCCACGACGTGTACTTGTGCCCCGGGCAGAGGCTGGCCCTCAACGTCGCGGAGCGTGCCGGTGAACAGCCTCATGTTGGTGGCCGGCTTGCGTCCGTGAACCGACAGTACGCCGTCGTTCACCTGATAGGAATAACCCAGCGGCTTGAGGACCCGGTCGAGAATGGTGCCGACGGGAGTGTCGGTCTCGTCGACGCTGACTCTGGGCGAATGCTTCATCTCGGCATAGGACGAAATGAACTCCAGCCCGCTCTTCCTGTTGATCTCACTGAAAAATTCGCTGATGTCCACCGACTTCAGGTGGATGGAGATTTTCTTGTTCCACGACTGCGCTCTTGATGATACAGGCACAAGGCTCAAGACAAGAGCCGCTGCCAGCAACGTCAAGACGCGCCTAAAGTTGAAATAATCTCTCATAATCTCTCTTGTGTGTATTTATT
>CAZXGQ010000098.1:0-13162 GCA_964640415.1 uncultured Prevotella sp. | reverse complement strand
TTTAGGTTCGTTGTTGGTTTTTGGCTGTCTATTCGGTCTATAATGTCTATTTTGCCTATCAGAGTCTATTATTGCCCACAGTGGTAAACACTGCCCGTTTTGAGGTAAACAACAAGGTAAAACACTGGGAGGGCATATCAGGGCATATCGTGGCATATTATTTCTTTGGTTGCTATCCCCTATTGCCTTCGATACCAACCGCTTAACTTCCCGTAACTTTATAACTTGCTGATTATAAACGAAAAAAAAGAAGCCATCTGAGGCTTCCTTTTAAACCTTAAAAGTGATTCCGTAGGGATTCGAACCCTAGACCCACAGATTAGAAATCTGTTGCTCTATCCAGCTGAGCTACGGAACCATTTATTTGGCAAAAGACATTCCTGATTATTCGTCTAATCCGAAATGGTTTTGCAAAGTTAACCATTTATTTACAATTGCAAAAACGGAATGCGGATAATTGATTATATTTAGTCAATATTAACATAAAAGCTTAAGGGTGGTTTGTGCTTTCGCCATGCAATATATGAATGAAAGGTCGAGATAAACGTTCGTCGTTGCATATAGGTGCCGCATAAATCATTGGGAAGACGTTAAATTTGCGAAAAGACGCAAAGTTTCACAAGATAATATTGTAATTTTGCATTAATATTGTGCATTGTCTATATGCGATAATATATGCACTAAAATACATGCATTAATAATGTGGACATATTTAAGGACTAAGTCTTTCATCATATTGCTCATTTCCGCCGTGGTATGTGCCTGGGCTGGTGGCAACACCATGCTTCCTGTCAAGAAGAACAAAACTGCAACTGCAAACGGCAAAGAGGGCAAGGATTCAACCAAGATAGACAAGGCGGAGGTTGACAAAGCTGAGATAGACACACTCTCGATGGACTCTCTCCAACTTGCCGTTTACCATCACAACAAAGCCGTAGACGACTCCATCCGGGCCGACTCGATAAACCGTGCAAGTAAAAACGGAATCGACGCCCCGGTTACCTATACGGCAAACGACTCTTTGGTCTACGACGCCATGAGCAAAGACGCCAAGCTCTATGGTAACGCAGAAGTGAAATATGAGAACATGGACTTGAAGAGCGACAAGATACGTATGAACCTCGACTCTTCGCTTGTTCATGCTACGGGTTCGCCTGACAGCACGGAGAAGACTGGCATCAAAGGTCGTCCGGTCTTCGTTATGGGTGCCGACAACTACGACACCGACACCATAGCTTTCAACTTCAAGACCAAGAAAGGCTTGGTACAGAACGCATTGACCCAGCAGGAAGACGGATACCTGCGAAGCGAGATATCGAAGCGCACAGAGTCCGGTGATGTATATCTTGCCCACGGTCGCTATACCACTTGCGACAAAGAACACCCCGACTTCTACATATCACTTTCCCGAGCCAAGGTGCGCCCCGGCAAAGACGCCGTTTTCGGCCCGGCTTATATCGTCGTGGCCGACGTGCCATTGCCGTTTGCCATACCTTATGGTTTCTTCCCTTTCACCAAGAGTTACAGTTCCGGTTTTATAATGCCGAGCTATGGCGACGAGTCGAACCGTGGCTTCTATCTTAGGGACGGCGGCTACTATTTTGCCATCAGCGACAAGATGGACCTGAAGCTCATAGGCGAGATCTACACAAAAGGCTCGTGGGGAATCACGGCAACGAGCAACTATCGTAAGCGCTATAAGTTTAACGGTTCGTTCCTTTTCAGCTATCAAGACACGCGTACCGGCGACAAGGGCATGCCCGATTATGCCAAGCAGACCAGTTTCAAGTTGCAATGGAGCCACAGACAGGATTCCAAGGCAAACCCCTTTATGTCGCTCTCTGCCAGTGTCAACTTTGCCACATCGAGTTATGAGCGCAACAACCTGACGAGCATGTACAACCCGCAGTCGCTCACGCAGTCGACACGTACATCATCGGTCAACTGGAGCACCACTTTCTCCAGCATCGGCATGACGCTGAGCAGCACGGCCAACCTTAGCCAAAACATGCGCGACTCAACCATCTCGATGACACTGCCCGACCTTAACATAAGCATATCCCGCTTCTACCCCTTGCGCCGCAAGCATGCTGCCGGCGACGAGCGTTGGTATGAGAAGATATCCATGAGCTATACCGGACAGTTCTCCAATTCGATCAGTACAAAGGAGGATAAGCTGATGCACTCAAGCCTCATCAAGGATTGGCGCAATGGATTCCAACACAGCATACCTATAAGTGCAAACTTCACGTTGTTCAACTATATCAACCTTAATCCTTCGTTCAACTTCACCGACCGAATGTATACCAACAAGGTAAACAAGTCGTGGGACGAAAAGGCGCAAAAGGAAGTCTCCGACACCACTTACGGTTTCCACAACGTGTACAACTGGAATCTCTCGTTGTCGGCCTCAACCAAGATTTATGGTTTCTGGAAACCAAGCCGCAAGATCTTCGGCGACAAGATACAGGCAATAAGACACGTCATAACTCCAACGGTGAGCTTCAGTTATGCCCCTGATTTCAGCGCCTCGCGCTACGGTTATTATCAGACATACCAGAAGACCGACGCCGACGGCAATGTTTCCCTCGTGCAATACTCGCCTTACCAAAACGCGCTGTATGGCGTGCCGGGCAAAGGGCGCACGGGTAGCATATCGTGGAGTTTCGACAACAATATCGAGATGAAGATAAAGAGCGATGACGACTCCACCGGATTCAAGAAGATCAGTCTTATCGACCAGCTCGGTTGGTCGATGTCGTACAATATGGCCGCAAAGGAAAAGCCCCTCAGTGACCTCACAGTCAACCTCCGACTGAAATGGTGGAAAAACTACACTTTCAACATGACTGGTGTATTCGCTTCTTACGCTTATGAGCTTGATAGCCAAGGCAAGCCATACGTCGGCAACCATACTTATTGGGGCATGGGAAAGATAGGACGTTTCCAGGGCATGTCGCAAAACATTTCTTATACCTTGACCCCGGAGAAGATAAAGAATCTGTTTAGTGGGGAAAAGGATGATGACGATAAGAACAAGAAGAAAAAGAGAGACGACGAAGAAGGAATAGACACTGAAATTGAAAGCAATGTCGACGAAACGATGATTGACGGTCAGCGCGGAGCCTCAAAAGACAACGAAGGCGGCAAGGCAGATACCGACGGTGACGGCTACATGAAATTCTCCATGCCATGGTCGCTCACATTCGGTTACGGTATAACCATGAGCGAGAACACGGATGTGAGCAAGTTCAACTACAAGAGCATGCGCTACCCGTATAAGTTCACGCAGACACTCAATGTCAGTGGAAATGTCCGTATCTCCGACGGTTGGAACATCAGTTTCTCCTCAGGCTACGATTTCGACAACCACAAGCTGTCGATGACCACAGCATCCTTGCAGCGCGACCTCCACTGCTTCAACATGAGTTGCTCTGTAGTCCTCGCCCCTTACGCAAGCTATAATTTCACGTTCCGTTGTAACGCGTCGACACTTACCGACGCATTGAAATATGACAAGCGTTCCGGTTACAGCAACGCCGTCCAATGGTACTAATCAATAATCTAAAATGAAGAAAAATACGCAGGCAATTCATTTGCCTTATCGCCGTCGTGATGCTTACGATGCCTTGAGCATGCCGGTCTATAACGCCGTGGCATACGAATTTGATGACGCCAAGACTATGGCAGACGCTTTTTGCGAACGCATTGACGCGCCCGACTATTCACGTTGTGAGAACCCTACTGTCGACAATCTCGAAGACCGCGTGCGTGCGCTTACCGGTGCATTCAGCGTGTCGGCTCTCAACAGTGGCATGGCTGCAATAAGCACCGTCATGCTTGCTCTCACTGCACAAGGCAAGAACGTGGTGTCGTCTACACACATGTTCGGCAACACCTTCGACCTGCTCAACCGCTCGTTGAAGAAGTTCGGCGTTGGCCTTCATACGGCAGACCTAACCGATATAGAGGATGTGAAGAAGGCTGTCGACGACAATACTTGTTGTATCTTTGTTGAGATTATCACCAACCCACAACTGGAGGTAGCCGACCTGTCGGCTCTCGCAAGCGTAGCCCACGAACACAACATTCCCCTTGTGGCAGACACCACAACCATTCCCTTCACAATGTTCTCGTCGAAGAGTCTTGGAGTGGACATCGAGGTTCTGTCTTCAACAAAATATATCAGCGGTGGCGCTACATCGCTTGGCGGCTTGATAATAGACTATGGCACCGACTACACCAAGGGATTTACCTCTACAGTAAAGAGCGAGCTGCTTTTCAATTTTGGCGCTTACATGACCCCTCAGGTAGCATTTATGCAGACTTTGGGTCTTGAGACTCTCGACGCCCGCTATCGTGTGCAGTCGTCGAACGCCCTCCAGCTTGCCACGAAGCTGCGCGACTTGAAGCAGATCAAGATGGTCAACTACGTTGGACTGGAAGACAACAAGTTCCATTCGCTCGCCCAAAAGCAATTCGGCAAAACGGCAGGCGCAATGGTCTGCATAGACCTTGAGAGCGAAGAGGCATGCTTCAACTTCCTCAACAACCTGAAACTGGTGCATCGCGCCACTAACCTTTTCGACAACCGCAGTCTTGCCATTCACCCTTACTCAACCATCTTCGGCAATTTCACTCCCGAGGAGAAGGCCAAAATGGACGTGCTTGACACTACCATACGTTTGAGCGTTGGCTTGGAAGACGTCGATGACATCTTCGACGACATAAAGCAGGCCTTGTCTTGAACAACCGTTATAACTAAAAACACGATTCATATGGAATACGATTTCAGTACAGTTATAGACAGAAAGGGCAGCGGAGACCTCATGCATGAGGCCCTGTTGCCACGCTGGGGCCGCGACGACCTCCAGCCGTTGTGGGTGGCCGACATGGATTTCGCGGTCATGCCCGATATCCTCGACGCATTGCGCAAAAGGTTGGAGCACCCAATCCTTGGCTACACTGTGGAACCGGCTGACTACCGCCCGGCCATAATCGATTGGATCAAAGAGCACCACAACTGGGACGTAAAGCCTGAGTGGATCAGCTTCATACCGGGTATCGTCAAGGGTATTGGCCTTATAAGCAGCCTTTTCTGCAAGCCCGACGAGAAAGTCATCGTCATGCCACCGGTTTATCATCCGTTCTTCCTTGTGCCACGCGCGAACGACCGCGAGGTGCTGTGGAATCCTTTGAAAGTACATCCCGAGGCACTTGAGGCTGACCATGTGGAGGCGGGCGACTATTATGAAATGGACTTCGAGGGACTTGAGAAGGTGTGCGACGACAAATGCCGCATTCTCATCCTGTGCAATCCTCACAACCCCGGAGGTATATGCTGGAGCCGCGAGACACTCGTCCGCCTTGCCGATTTCTGTTACGACCACCACTTGCTTGTCATCAGCGATGAGATTCATTGCGACATGGCGCTTTTCGGACACAAGCACATTCCGTTTGCCTCAGTCTCGGAGAAAGCCGCCCAAATCAGCATCACTATGCAGGCACCCACAAAGACCTTCAACATAGCAGGCATTGTCTCGTCTCATGCCATTGTGCCTAATCCTGACATCCGCAAGCGGTTCTACGGCTGGCTGAAAGCCAACGAGCTTGACGAGGCCCATATCTTTGCCCATATCGCCACCGTCACGGCTTTCCGCAAAGGTGAGGAATGGCGCAAGCAGATGCTTGCAACTGTGGAAGATAACATCCGGTTTGTCGAGGACTTCTGCCGCGAGCGTATGCCGCTAATCAAGCCTATCCGTCCCGAGGCCAGCTTTCTGGTATGGCTCAACTGCCGTGGCCTGAATCTCGACCACGACGCTTTGCTCGACCTCTTCATCGACAAGGCGCATCTGGCTCTCAACGACGGTGAGATGTTCGGACCCGGCGGAGAGGGCTTCATGCGATTGAACGTCGGATCACCAAAAGCTTATATAAAGGAAGCATTGGAGAAACTTGCAAAAGCTGTAAACGGATAACCAAGATAGGGTATGAGACTGTATCCATACCATTATCGTTCCCTCCTTTCGCTCGGAATCCCAATAATGGTTGGTCAGTTGGGAATGATAATCTTAGGGTTCGCCGACACTATGATGGTGGGGCACCACAGCACGACAGAGCTTGGTGCCGCCTCTTTTGTCAACAACATAATGAACCTTGTCATTATCTCTGCCACGGGTTTTTCTTATGGGCTTACCCCAATAGTTGGGGGACTGTTTGGTCGAGAAGAACTGCCGCAGGCCGGCAAGGCTCTCCGTTGCGCGTTGTTGGCCAACCTGATGGCTGGCGCGATTATGATGGCGGCTTTGGCAATACTGTATTTCAACATTGGCAATATAGGGCAGCCGAACGAATTGCTGCCCTACATCAGGCCATACTATTTGGTATTGCTGGGGTCGATTCCATTTGTCATGCTGTTCAATGCGTTCAAGCAATTCACCGATAGCATCACCGAGACGCGCACATCGATGTGGATTATGCTTTCGGGCAACTTGCTCAACATTGTCGGCAACTATGTGTTCATCTACGGCAAGGCCGGTGTGCCGGAGATGGGATTGATGGGAGCCGGCTTGGCAACCCTCATGTCGCGCATAGTTATGGTGGCGATGTTTCTCGTTGTTTTCCTGTCGACAAAGAAGATGAGGCCATACCGTGAGGGATTCCTGCGGAGGGGATGGTCGCGCCATATGGTACACCGTCTGGTGTCACTCGGCACACCCATAGCCTTGCAAATGGGCATGGAGACGGCATCGTTCTCTCTGTCGATAATCATGGTGGGCTGGCTTGGCACCGTTGCCTTGGCATCCCATCAAGTGATGATCACCATATCGCAGTTCACCTTCATGATCTACTACGGGTTGGGAGCAGCGGTAGCCGTGCGCACAAGTTATTTCAATGGTCAGTGCGACCGCAGGAATGTGCGACAAACCGTGGTTGCCGGCTTGCAGGTCATGGTGGCTTTAGAGTTTTTGCTCAGTGGAATCATCTTCCTGCTGCGCAACCATATTGGCGGTTGGTTTACCGACTCTCAAGAAGTGTCGTCAACGGTCATCACACTCATGCTGCCATTTTTCATCTACCAGTTTGGCGATGGTCTGCAAATAACCTATGCCAACGCCTTGCGTGGCATTGCTGATGTCACGCCCCTCATGGTTATAGCCTTTGTCGCCTTCTTTGTCATCTCTCTGCCGGTTGGCTATTTTTGTGGCTTCGTGCTCAACTTGGGTCTGGTTGGCGTTTGGATGGCATTTCCTTTTGGACTTACATCGGCTGGAGTAATGATGTGGCTCCGGTTCAATAAGGTTTGTGTTTGGCGGTAGTTATTTTCTTTCTCTTAATAAATGATGAACCCCGAAAGTCAGATGAGTGACTTTCGGGGTTCATTTTATATTATGACGCACGCTTCATTTGTCATGCGTATCTCGTTGTCTGTGTTTTTTCCAGACAGCCGAATCTTATTTATCCAGTTTTTTGATAACCTTCTCCAGCTCAGCCCAGTGCTCTTCGGTCATGGAGTTTGGTGTGAACAGACTTATGCCGTTGGCTCCGGCTGAGATTGACGACTCAACGGCTTCCTCAATCTCGGAAGGCAGCAAGCCGGAGTTCTCGGGGTCAATTACCTTGTCCTTGTTTTTCCAGTCGTGGCAGATGAAGATGCCGCTATATAATAATGTGTTCTTTCCCTTGATGGATTCAGCTTCTTCCTTTGTCACCTTGCCAACCCAGCTGGCAGGCTCCATGTAGAAGTCGTTGTAGTTCATTGGGAACACGGCATCCAGCTTCCAGTTGTTCCACTGTTGGCGTACCATCCACTCGGCGTAGCTCTTTGGTCCGGGGAACACGTCGGCGCTGATTTTCTTGCCCTTTGCGTGAACGGCATCCGATATGGTGTTTACGAGGTCGGTCACCGCATTGCAGCGGAACTGTGCCCACTCCTTTATCTTCGACGGATCGGTTACCTTCGTGATGTCTATTCCGCTCTGCTTCTTGAAGGCTGCCACGCAGTCGGGGCAGTAGCAATAGTCGGCATTGGCATACTCTCCGTTCATGGTGAGGCCATACTTGTCCCACAGACCGCGAGCAAGAATCACGTCGGCGTAGCGGATGTAGTCGAGCTGCACGTAGTCGACCTCTGGTATAGAGGCTATCTCCTCAAATTTCTCTGTCAGGAACTTTTTCACCTCTGCATTGCGTGGGTCGAGCGTGGTGTAATATGGCACGTAGGCTTGGTTGTCGTAGGCCGATTCGCCCAAACGGTTCACCGTGTACCAGCTCTTGGGCTTACCGCCCTGCACCATGGTAGGTACCCATGCGTGGTATTCCAGTCCCACCTTTTTGGCAACCTTTGAGGCAAGGCGTATTTTATCGATGTCCATGCCGGCGTTGACACACACGCCGGTCACGCCGTGCTTCTTCCATGCCTTGAAGTCGGCGGTCAGACTTTTCTCGTCTGTGTTCTGCTCGTAGCCTGTCCATGCGTATACAGGAATCTTGTTGCCTTTAGCGTTTGCGAGGAAAGCAGTCAAGACCAAAGTGAGGGTTAAAAAGAGTTTTTTCATGATGCTTGGTTTAAATAGTCTTAATCTTTGTCTATATGCAAAGGTAATGGTCTATTTTGACAAATCATCATTATAAGGCGCATAAAAAATTATTATTAACTCTATTGGCAAGAAAAAACGGCAAAAAGCATTGCCATGCGGGCATAATTTCATAACTTTGTAAGAAATACTATACATTAAATCTTGAACAAATGCAAACACGTATGACTATCAATCGTTTCTTGTGCACCTTGTTCTGTGCAGCAGCCATGACGGGTGCAACAGCCCAGACGGCAACGCCAAACACCGAGACAGAGGAGCAGAAAGACAAGCGCATGGAGTGGTTCGACCACGCCAAGCTGGGTATCTTTATTCATTATGGCATATACGCCGTCAATGGTGTGTCGGAGAGCTGGTCGTTCTACAACAAGTACTTGCCCTATGAGCAGTATATGAGCCAGCGCGACGGTTTCACAGCCAAGAACTATGATCCTAAGGCTTGGCTCGACCTCATCAAGGAGAGTGGTGCCAAATACACGGTACTCACCACCAAACATCACGATGGCGTGGCCTTGTGGAACACGAAGTACAGCGACCTCAACACTGTGAAGTCTACTGCTGCCAAGCGCGACATCGTGACACCGTTTGTCAAGGAAGTGCGCAAGCACGGGCTGAAACTCGGATTTTACTATTCGCTTATCGATTGGTCTCATCCCGACTATCCCAACATGACAAAGGTCGATACACGCTACAGCGTGAAAGACGACTCCACAAGGTGGAAAAAGTTCCTGAAGTTCGATTTCGACCAGCTTGATGAGCTTAATCAGTTCAAGCCAGACCTCTATTGGTTTGACGGCGACTGGGAGCAGACCGCTGAGACCTGGAATGCCAAGGGCTTGTCTGCATACCTGCGCAAGGCCAATAAGAACGTTATAATCAACTCGCGCATACAGGGCTATGGAGACTATGCCACACCTGAACAAGGCGTACCGGTGGTGCGTCCGAAAGACAAACAATGGGAACTGTGCATGACCATGAACGACTCGTGGGGCTATCAGCATGCCGATACCAACTACAAGTCGCCCTATATCTTGCTGCGCACTTTCGTCGATTGCCTCTCCATGGGCGGCAATATGCTGCTCGACATCGGCCCGAAGGAAGACGGCACCATACCTGAGGAGCAGGTCGCAATACTCAAGGAGTTCGGACGTTGGACGAAAAAGCATCAGGAGGCTATTTACGACACGCGTGCCGGCATCCCTTCTGAGCATTTCCAGGGCTACACCACGCTCAACAAGGCCGGCGACATTCTGTATCTCTACTTGCCCTACAAGCCACAAGGTCCTATCGAGGTAAAGGGATTGATGAACAAGGTTAACCGCGTATGGGTTGTTGGCGACGGCGAGATCATTCCGTCGAAGGTCTACAACAAGAACTATTGGAGCGACGTACCCGGCAACTTGTATATCGACGTGCCCGAACGCTCGCTCGACCCCATGATAACCGTAGTCGCCGTGTTGCTCGACGGCCCGATAAAGCTCTATCGCGGAGCGGGCAAGGTGATTGAAAGCAACTAAATTATTGTTTCGATGAAGCATATCATCCTTTCACTTTCCATCCTGTTTTCCATCACGTCTTTTGCCGCCAACCACAAGGAATATGCGGCAAAAGGCGATATGACGGTGAAGGTCTTTGAAAAGGCCACCGTGCATTTCGTACCGTCAAAGCTTGGTAACTATAATGCTGCCGATGCCGACGGAATAATACATCTTGTAAACGGACGAATACTACTGAAGAAAATCCAAGTGCCTCACTATGAGCGGGACACAAGGGTGTATATAAAGACCACGGTGGCTTCCAACGGTGACCGTTGGGACAAGTCGGGCTCTGTGTTTGTCTTGCCAAAGAAGTCGGCCATCAACCTCATGACTATAGCCGAGGGCAAGAACAGTTTCCCTGCCGTCGACTCCACCAAATACGAGAAGTTTGTCGGCATAGTGGCAGGAAAGAACTATCTGCCCACCGTTGAGCTGATGCGGTTCATGACACCGTTTGGCGTGGGCTATTACAGCGGCAAGGACAATGAACTCTCGTCGAAGCGCCGTCCGGTCTACATTCCCAAATGGGCCGACTGCGTGGAATGGCAGCAAGACATCTCCGACTTGTATCCCGAGCTTGAGGATGAGGCCTACGTTGGCGTGTTTATCGACACGTGGACCGAGCAAGGCTATCTGGCAAGCGTGGAGCTGCAGTTCAAGGAGAGCCCGGTAAGTTGTGTGCCTATGCCCCGTGCTCATGTGCTGCCGGTCGTCAACACCGTATATTATATAGGTCAGGAATACCCCGACTTGTTTGCACGCAAGCCGCTGGTCACTGATTTCGATCTTCCAAAGGGAGCGAAGAATGTCAGGCTGAAATATATCGTGACGGGCCATGGCGGTCACGACGGTGGTGACGAGTTCACCCCACAAGAAAACATACTGACGGTGGACGGCAATGAGGTGTACAAGTTCACACCTTGGCGCGACGACTGCGCTTCGTTCCGCCGGTTCAACCCCGGTACGGGAGTTTGGCTCGAAAAGCGAGTGGCATCGTATATAGGCGAGGACGGTGAATATACCGAGAAGGAGATAGAGGAACCTGTAGGCTCTTCCGACTTCTCTCGTTCCAACTGGTGTCCCGGTTCAGACGTTGCACCTGAGGACATCCCTCTCAACGGCATTGCTGCCGGACACCACACGTTGAGCATTGCCATTCCACATGCGCAGCCCATAAAGGGCGACGAAATGAACCATTGGCTTGTTTCGGCATACCTGGTTTGGGAAGAGTAATACTAAGACAGTATAAGACCAAAAGAAACGGCATTGAGCTTGTAGCCCAATGCCGTTTCTTTTGGTCTTTATCGTATTTCCCGAAGGTTATTTAATCTCAAACTTTCCGTTTTGGTCTACAGTGTATCGCTTGCCAGTGCCGCCGACAAGAATGCTTGCCGAGAACTGTCCTGTGATGGCTTCCACCTCAACGTTGCTGCCTTGTGGCAGAGTGGCAAGGTCGGTATCGGTCACTCCCAGTGCATTAAGCGAACTTACGTATCTGCCGGTCTTCTCCTTGGCTTCGAATTGTGCGTGGAATATAGCCCAAAGCAGTTTGTAAGCCTCCATGTTGTATGGGAAGCTGAACTCATCAGTTCCGGTTCCAAGAGCCTTGTCGGAGAACTGCAAGTAGCCCCATTGGTTCGGAGCGTGCATGTTGATCTCGCCGGTAGGCGACCATACCCAGTTCTCCTCAGGTCCGCCCTTCTTCAACCATTCCACACGTGAGAAGTTGATTCTCCAGATGTTTCCGGCCACCAGCGGGTTGGTGAAGCTGCGTGTTATGGCCTTGTGGGGTATTGCCATCTCCACGGTCCACGAGCGGTCGGTGTCGCTTTTCTTGTTGAGCGTGCCATCGTGCTGCACGGCAAGCTTCAGTCCGGGGCAGTCCCATTGCACGTAGAAGTTGCCGCCGGAGCGGTAAGCACGGTCGAGCATAAGGTCGAACACCACGCCGCGTGCGTTGTTCTCTATCTCATAATAGGTTTGTCCGTCGCCTGTAGGGTCAAGAAACACCTCAAAATCGTTGTCGTGGTATATTATTGTGTCGCGCTGAGTCAGGTTTGCCACGATGTTTGGTTCCTCCAGCACTGCAGACACATATAGATAGTCGTCGTCCCACATCATGCGGGCCTTGGTGTCGTATTTTGGCTTGGGGAAACCCTCACCGCTGATGTCTACAAACGACTTTGTCTCGGCAGCCTTGGCCCACGACTTCTCGTTGAGCTTGCCGTCGATCTTTATTTTCTCGTTTGTGCGGTAGCAAACATAATGACGTGGTGTGGTCAGCAGCCGTGCGTATTTCTTTAGCAGGCCGTCTTGTGCCATTGTCGGCATGGCGAAAGCAAAGGCAATGGCAATTGCCGAAAAGATAGACTTGTTCATTTTTATTGTGTTTGTTTTTAAATAAAGTCAGAATCTTCAAATGTCATTTGCAAAGTTAATAAATTTGTTTGATATTTCCTTTATCCTTAGCATTTCCTGTTTACACCGAGAAAGCAAAAATAGTGTGTTCCTACAACACCGGTGAGGATTGTTGCGGGGGCTACGTTGTTGACAAATAACACATTATTCCAAATTTATGGTGAAGCATAGTATCATTTTCGTGAAAACGCTGATAGAACAAGCCGCCTTAGTGTTGGGAAAATGTAAAGATTTATAGCAGAATTTTAACACTTGGGGAGCACACCATTTAGAACGAAGAAAGAGGGTCTAAAGTGTTAAAAAGGGCGACTTCCAACCAATTTCATGCCCAATAAGCATGAAATCGGGTTGCGATAGTAGCACTATCGCGTTGCGATTCTAACGTAAAGGCGTTGCGATTCTAACGTAAAGGCGTTGCGATTCTAACGTAAAGCCGATTCAAAAGCTCTGATTTTAGGTCATATTTTCGACTATAAAAGTATAACATCTTGTCTGTGAGGAAGTTATAAAAAATACTCAAAAATCGTTCAAATGCGCACAAGAGGAAAAGCTTTTCAAAAAAATCGATTCTCAGAGAGCCTTTTGTTGTGATTTTTCATTGCACAA
>CAZXGQ010000097.1:0-13167 GCA_964640415.1 uncultured Prevotella sp. | reverse complement strand
TCAACTCACCCTCCTCACGGAGTCTCGCGACCGCCTTCTCCCAAAGCTAATGTCGGGCGAAATAGAGTTGAAAATATAATTGGTCCCCAAGCTGGTGACCAATTTGGCGAGTTAGAACAATAAAGACGATACGGTTATGGAAGAAATACAAGCAACGAAAGACAACCTCTTCGAGGAAATATCGCACCTCATAGAAGAAGCACGGCAGCATGTGAAGAAAGCCGTGAACACGGCTATGGTGTACACCTATTATAATATAGGCAGGCATATCGTGGAGAACGAGCAAAACAACAACCAACGGGCGGCATACGGCAAGAAAGTGCTACAACAACTATCCTGCAGACTAACCGACAGGTTTGGAAAGGGATGGTCTGTGGAAACACTGACTAAATGCAGAAAATTCTATTGTGCTTATTCAATTTCGTCTGATGGGCAGACGAAATCTCAGCCGAATGAGAAATCGTCCGCAGTGCAGACGATTTCTGCTCCTGAGTTCACATTGTCATGGAATCACTATCAAATTTTGATGCGTATTGGCAATTCCGACGAGAGAAAGTTCTATGAGATAGAGGCGAAACAACAAAATTGGGGGTATAAGTGGTTGCAACGCCAATACAACTCAAGTCTCTATGAGCGACTGGCGCTCAGCCGTGACAAAAAAGACGTGATGCGGTTAGCCACAGAAGGGCAGACAATAGAAAAACCGTCCGACATTATCAAAAGTCCCATCACACTGGAGTTTCTCGGTCTGAAGCCAGACGAATCATACAGTGAGACGAAACTTGAGAATGCCATTATCAGCAAGATACAGAACTTCCTGCTCGAAATGGGCAAGGGCTTCCTCTTTGAAGCACGCCAGAAACGGTTTACCTTCGACGAAGACAACTACTATGTAGACTTGGTGCTCTACAACCGTCTGCTGCAGTGCTATGTGCTGATAGACCTGAAGATAGACAAACTGACACATCAAGACCTCGGACAGATGCAGATGTACGTCAACTATTTCGACCGCTACGTAAAGCAAGACTTCGAGAAACCCACCATCGGCATTCTGCTCTGCAAAGAGAAAAATGACACACTGGTGGAACTGACTCTGCCCAAAGATGCCAACATCTACGCCTCGGCCTATGCACTCTATCTGCCCAACAAAGAACTGCTGCAAGCCAAGGTGAAGGAATGGATAGAGGAGTTTGAGGAAAACGAGGAAATGACTAAATAACAAACATCACCGCTTATGTCACACGACTATTCGGAGGACAACCTCATACAGAAAAGCACAGCCCAGCTGCTTGAAGAAGAACTGGGCTGGAAGAGCATCATGGCCTGGGACGCCGAGAAGCTCGGCAAGGACGGCACGCTGGGCAGGCAGAGCTACGGCGAGGTGGTGCTGGTGCGCCACTTCAAGGCGGCACTCAAGGCTCTCAACCCCTGGCTCACCGAAGTGCAGACGGATGAAGCCGTGGAGCGCATGAAGGAACACATGAGTAGTCAGACGCTGATGCAGATAAACGAGCAGAAATACTCGTATATCCGAGACGGTGTGCCAGTGACACAGCGGAAGCCGGGCGGTGAAACGGAGACTGTGCGGGCAAAGGTCATCGACTTTCAAGCACCGGAGAAAAACGAGTTTCTCTGCGTGAGAGAGTTGTGGGTACACGGCAAGCTCTACCGACGGCGCGCCGACATCGTGGGCTATGTAAACGGATTGCCGCTGCTCTTCATGGAACTGAAGAACCACGATGTGGAGGTGGAAGATGCCTTCACGCAAAACTACCGCGACTATCTCGACACCGTACCGCAACTGTTCTACCACAATGCCTTCATCATGTTCAGCAACGGACTGGAGGCACGCGTGGGCACAATAGAATCAAAATGGGAGTTCTTCAGCGAATGGAAACGTCTTGCCGAGACCGACGAGGGAAGCATCGAACTGCCCACCATGCTGCGAGGCATCTGCCGGAAAGAGAACTTTCTCGACCTGCTGGAAAACTTCATCCTTTACGACCACAGCGACGGCCGCACCGTGAAGATCATGGCCCGCAACCACCAGTATCTGGGCGTGAACCAAGCCGCGGAGATGTACCGCGACCGCAAACTGAAGAACGGCAAACTCGGCGTGTTCTGGCACACGCAAGGCTCGGGCAAGAGCTACTCCATGCTCTTCCTCTCGCAGAAGATAAGGCGGAAGTTTGAAGGCTCGCCCACCATCGTCGTCCTCACCGACCGCGACGAACTCAACAAGCAAATCTCCGACACCTTCGAGAACTGCGGACTGCTCGGTGCGCAGAAAGCCAAGCAGTTTATCGCACAGAGCGGCGAAGACCTGCGCACAAAGCTCACAGGCAACCCGTCGTTCGTCTTCTCGCTGATACAGAAGTTCAACCAGCCCAAAGCCACTCCTATCCGCCCCG
Source organism: uncultured Prevotella sp. (assembly GCA_964640415.1). Classification (GTDB taxonomy): domain Bacteria; phylum Bacteroidota; class Bacteroidia; order Bacteroidales; family Bacteroidaceae; genus Prevotella. The sequence goes on along the minus strand of CAZXGQ010000097.1, from coordinate 10,756 downwards.
ACCACGACATCATCGTGATGAGCGACGAGGCACACCGTACGCAGAATGGCATCTTTGCCGACAACATGATGCACATGTTGCCCACAGCCCACCGCATCGGCTTCACCGGCACCCCACTGCTGAGCAATGACAACATCACAGCCCGCACCTTCGGCGGATACGTCAGCGTCTACGACTTCAAACGGGCCGTAGAGGACCATGCCACCGTGCCCCTATACTATGAGAACCGGGGCGAAAAACTACAAGAGTTGAAGAACCCGGAGATAAACGCCGAGATTGCCGCACGGCTCGACGAGGAAAACCTCGACCCGTCGCAGCAGGCAAAACTGGAGCGCGAATTTGCCCAAGAGGTGCATCTGCTCACGGCAGAGAAACGACTGCGCGTGGTGGCACACGACTTTGTGCGCCACTACAGCGACCTGTGGACGAGCGGCAAGGCCATGGTAGTGAGCTTCAACAAGGTGACCTGCGTGAGGATGTACAACTATGTGCAGGAGTATTGGAAGAAGGAAACAAATGCCCTGCGCAAACATATAGAAGAAAACATCTACCAGCAGGAGACTCAGGAACTGCGCCGCAAACTGCAATGGATGGAGCAGACGGAGATGGCGGTGGTCATATCGCAGGAGCAGAACGAGATACAGACCTTCAAGAAGTGGCGGCTCGACATTACTCCCCATCGCATGAAGATGGAGAAACGCGAACTGGACAAGGAGTTTAAGGATGCCGCAAACCCGTTGCGCGTGGTGTTTGTCTGTGCCATGTGGCTCACGGGCTTCGATGTGAAATCGCTCTCGTGCCTCTACATCGACAAACCTATGAAGGCGCACACGCTGATGCAGACCATTGCACGTGCCAACCGAGTGGCAGAGGGAAAGACCAACGGACTGGTGGTGGACTACATCGGCATAGTGAAAGCCCTGCGGCAGGCTCTTGCCGACTACACTGCCAACCCCGACGGTGCAGGACACGGCAACGACCCTACGGTAGACAAGGCGGAACTCATCAAGCACGTCATTGAGACCATAACGGCAGCAGAAGAATATCTGCACGACCACGGTTTCGAACTTCAGCAGCTAATAGATGCCGAGGCTTTTGAAAAGCTCGAACTGCTAAAGCAAGCCGCCAATGCCATGTGCGAGACAGCAGAGGTACGCAAGTCGTTCTGCACCTTTGCCACCACGCTGCTGAAACTGTGGAAATATCTCGACCGCGAAGACATGACGCCGGAGATGAAGCCCAAGAAGGATGCCATAGAGGCCATCTGGAAAGAACTGCAGAAAAAGCGCAAGCACTCTGACATAACCGACCTCAGCGTAGCCATCAACGACATCGTGAACGAACACCTGGAGGTAGACACCGACAGCACGACTACAGCCGTGGCAGAGGGACGGCGCTTCGACATCAGCAGCATCGATTTCCAACTGCTGCAGCGCGAATTTGCCAAGAGCCGGGAGAAGAACCTCATACTGCGCGACATACAGGAGCTGTTGAAGGAACGCATTGCCCGGATGCTCGCAGCCAACCCTTCGCGCATCAATTTCTATGAGCGGTACCAGGAAATAATCAAGGCATATAACCTGGAGCAAAACCGCGCTGCGATAGAAAAGACATTCGAAGACCTGATAGACCTCACCAGTTCTCTCACGGAAGAGGAGCTGCGCTATGTGCGTGAGGGTTTCAAGAGCGACGAGGAACTGGCGCTGTATGAACTTCTTGTGAAGGATAACCTTACTAAGGCAGAAATCAAGAAGCTGAAACTCGTGGCAACAGAACTGCTCGAAAAGATAAAGTCCGAACTGAAAGGCATGGACCATCCGTTCGACAAGCCGGCTACAAAGGCTGCCATCATTGTAACGATACGCGACACACTATGGCAGGAACTGCCAGAGAGTTATCCCGAAACGAGCATAGGCTTTTATCGCGACCAAGTGTATAACTTCGTGAGCCAGAGATATAACGGCTACGCATGAATACTGAATTTGCTGTAATGTCGTTATCAACTTGCAACACACTATAAACCAAGAAGCGGCTCCGCAGAACCACAACAGTTCCGCAAAGCCGCTTTTCTTGTCTACAAACTTCTATCCGTCGCCGTATAAGCCACAGAGCAGGGGCGGACACAAGCGTCCGATAGTGTACACCTACACACAGAATAAAGCGGCTTCATAGAACCATCGTTTCTATGAAGCCGCTTCTTCGTTGGCAAATCTCAGTGCAACAAGCTCTTCAGCCCTTCTATGACCTCATCCAGCTGGTCCCTATAGACCAAGCCTTCCTTATACTCGTCGGGTATGGCTTCGTATCCGTATTTCGCACCAAGCACAGCACAGGCCACTGCCGCATTGGTGTCGGCATCGCCTCCAGCCCTCACCACGGTGAGCAGACCGTGCTCAAACGATTTGGCATTCCAATAAGCCCACAGCGCAGCCGACATGCATCTCAGCGTATAGCCCACGGAATATTCATCCTGCAGCTCGAGATCTCTGATGTCCAGAGCCAACTTGGCCGAATCAATATACTCAGCTATGCGCCTGTCGTATCTCCCGGCACAGTCTATCATGTCGTAATACGACAAGCCTTTGTTTTCGTATATCAGACTGTGAATCAACTTTGAAACCACGACACAGGAGCCCACGCAGCGAGGGTCATAATGGGTCAGCCTGCATATGTTGGCCGCACATTCTTCCACAGCCTTGGGAAAGGTGCCGACCACGGAAGTACGCATCAGCCCTCCGTTGGCCGCGCCACGGCGGTGCCCCATTTCCCAAACCAGCTTGGAAACCTCGAAAGGTTTCTCCACATAATCGGCAACCATCAGCACCTTGTAGGTTGTATCACCTATACCCATTGGTTCGCCCATAGCCCACTCCTTGAAGTTCTGAGCTATGGACGTCAGGTTTACGCCCCTGTCCTTCACAACGGTCCGGGCAATGCACAGCATCATGTCCGTGTCATCTGTCCAGTCGCCAGTCTTCCATCTCCTGCGGTGCCGGTCTTGGAAGATGTCGCTGTAAAGGGTGATGCCATTGGGGTATTTCCATGCCATGTCCTCATCGGTCATGCCCTCGGTGCCGAGTCCAAGTGCGTCGCCAATGGCCTGGCCGTATATCGTCCCTTTAAGTCTGTCTATCAGTGTGTCGTTCATAATTTCAAGTGAGTTCACATCATTGGATATTCATCTCGTCATACTGTCTTCTTTCCCTGAAAGTTATGATAGGTGTGACATTCTTCAGCACTTCTTGGTCTATCATGCTGCTGCCAGGGAAGTTTTTGGTGAAAGAAGTTTTCAACCACTTGTTGTTCCACGGTTCAACATCTTTGTCGCCGGCAGTCACGCGGCACAGTCTCATTGGATATGGCGATTTGCCGGTCTTCTTGTCATGCTGGTAGGTGATGTTCTGAAGCCACAATTGGTTGTAGTCGGAGTTAGGGAGGTTTTTGAGCTTGGTGTATACCTTATCTATGATATCCCATTTTTCGTCTTCATCCTTCACTGATTTTTCTACCATTCTGCTGATAATCTGCAAGGCTTTAGGGCAACAGCCTACATTCTCCAGGGCTATCTGCGTGCATACCGCAACCATGGCACGAACATTGCCGCCAGGTATATAATGCTTGGCACCATATATTTTTGCCGAATTAAATACGTTAATATGTCCTATTCCCTCAACGTCAAAACCCAATTCAACCTCTTCACTCTGGTCTTCTTTCTCTGCCTTTTTATCCTTGTCATCAAACCAATTCTTTAATCTTTCATCAAATTCTGAGAGCAAGGTCTTTACGGAACCACTGTCAGGATATTTGCGGGCAAACCCAAGAATGTAGAGCAGATGTTTCTCAAAGCTGTCGAAGTCGTAGCCTTCCTTGTTGCAGATAGGTGTGTTTTGGATATAGGCGAGCTTGTCGGGCTTTATCGAATCGGCCACTATGTCGTCGCTTACCTTGGTCTTCTTGCTGTTCATGCGGAAATTCAATTTCTCCAGCACGTGCTGCAGGATGTATGATATCTTTTCAAGCTCTCCCTTGTCGTTGCAGAAGATACGATAGTCGTCACGGTAACGTATTATTTCATACCGGGCAGTTATCTTTTCCCGTTGTATGGCTTCATACAGGAGGAGGTCTGAATAGCCGAGGATTATTTCGCCCACGAAATCGAATATGGCACTGCCCTGCGGTATGCCGATGTTGCGGCCCTGTTGGAAAGCACGCAGATACTTCTGGATGTTCTTCGAGATACTGCTTTCCGTCTTTGCCTCGTATTGCGTGTCCTTGAGCGTGAACGCCCAGTCGAATGCCTGCGGATTAACGGAGCCATAACAATTGGTGATGTCGGTCATAAACATATACCGGTATTCCAGCGACAGTTCTATACTGCGCTGCTCCATCGAGTTCCACCAATTGAATACGGTTGTGGCATTATGGAATTTCTCTTTATCGTTTCTTATCACTGGCAACGCACACGATGTGATATTCGGCACATTGAATTTCTCAAACAGTTGGTTAACGGTTTTCCACGACTGTTCGTTGCATATCTCGCGCACGAGGAAGTAATAAAGATAGGGATTGGCAAGGATTATGGGGCGTACTGCATAGTGGCCGTCCTTGTTCAACAATATGTCGAGGTTTACGTCAGGCAGGTCATCGGGCAAGACATCGTTTGCAAGACATTGCTCGTATGGCGTATCAGCAACGGTTTCCCTCACAAAGTTCAGCAGTTCGTCAAATACAAAATACTCAGGCAGTTCAAAACCATGATACTGTTCTGTTTTCAGGAAATAATCCATAGCCTCCTTAGAATCAAGGCTCAATACATTTTTTGCTGTTTTCATGATATAAAATTTAAAAGGTTTTGTTCAATATTAGATAGCATAGTCAAGTTACTTGACCGCAAAAATATAAAATCCCATTCAGACAGAAAAACAAATCGTTGGAAATCTTTTCTATTGACTTCATTTGCTGCCAATGCAAAAAAGGCTGGTTCCCAACACAGGAGCCAGCCTTTTTGCTATAATGTAGTTTCTGCTATAATGTCACAACCAACTTACTTGATGTCTGTAGGACCTTGGCCTGCAATCATAGGCCAACCCGGGTTCTGGTAGACGTTTGAAGTAGAGAGATCTGTCTGGTCGCCCGAAGCTGTCTGGCGGAACGTGCTCTGCGGCAGCGGAGAGAGATAGTGGGCGGCAGTAAAGTGATAGCCGTTGAACACGGAGTTGTTCACGTTGGAAATCTGGTACGGGCGGATGTAGTCGCCGCTGATGGTCTTGTCGCTCATGTTACCCTTACCGTCGGCCACGCTCACCTGCACGAGATTGGTCTCGCCATCCTTCCAAGCGCCTTCGTAGACAGTGCCCCAGTATTTCATGCCCTCAATCTGATAGCCGTCAATCTGGTCGCAAGCACGCCAACGCCTCAAGTCGTTCCAACGCATGCCCTCGCCGATGAACTCGTTGCGGCGCTCGCGGCGGATGTTGTAGGTTGTAGCGTCGACAAGCTGTCCGTGAGAGTAAGCACCGAAGTCCCACTTGGCTTCCTCGTTCATGTCGGTTGCGGCAATGGTCTTGGTGTAGTCGGGGTCAACCTTTGCGCGAGTGCGCAGAGCACGCCAATACTTGTCGGCAGTAGCGTCGATGGTGTTGTTGCGCAGCCAAGAAGCCTCCATATAGTTGAGCAAAGCCTCTGTGCCACGGAAGACGATGCTTCCGCTCTCGCCGTAGTCGTGGTTCAAGCCCTGCTGAGAGTCGTAGTTCTTGCCCTTCTTCAGAGCGAAGCCAGTTACCATGCGGGTCTCGCTGTTGCCCTTCACCGTCCATGAGAGGTCTGTCTCAACAGCTCCCTCGCTGGTGTAGTTCTCTATCGAACCGTCCATCTTGGTGAAGATCTGTATACGTGAGTCGCGGTTCTGCAGAGTAGCCTTCACACCCTGGTTCTCCCAATTGGTGTCGTAGCCTGAGCCGGCTGCATATATTGGCAGACCGTTGCGCATGAGGAACGAGTTGACGAGGCCGCGTGTCCAGCCTGTGCCGCCGCCGTTGCGCTGGAGCTGCATCTGCACGTTGTGTGTCACGTTGGCGCTCGACTTGTCGAAAGCGCGGTACATGAGCACCTCGCTATAGCCGCTCATGTCCTTGTCGCAGAACATTGTGTAGTAAGGGTTAAGGCTGTTGAGGTTGGCATCCTGTCCCTCTGCAGCATCAGTATTCTGCACGAGATCGCCCACGAGCTTGTCGCCAAGCTCCTTGGCCGATGTCATGGCCTCCTCAAGGAAGTGGTTGATAGAGCTGTCGATGTCGAAGCCCTGCACGTCCTCAGCCTTGCCTGGCCAGCCCGAGCCGCCCGGCACGAAAGCTGTGCCCTTGTGATATTTCTCCCATGTTGCCTCGAAGAGGGCCACGCGTGAGCGGAGCAGGAGAGCGGCATCGCGAGATATGCGGTTCTTGCCGCCGGGAGTTGATGTTCCGAGATAGTCGAGAGCCTTGTCGAGGTCATCGAGAATGAACTGTGCCACCTTGTTGCGGGGCTCGCGCTTTGAGGCAGCGAGCAGCTCGTCGTAGTCGTCGTTGAGCACATTCTCGAATATCGGGCAGTCGCCTATGGTCTGAAGCTTGTCAAAATAAGCGTAGGCACGAAGGAAGTAGCCTTCGCCGATGTAGTGGCGCACGTCTGATTCAGAGCCGGAAATCTGCTTTGCCTCATACTTCGGCAACACCTGAGCCAGGAAATAGTTGCAGTCGCGAATCTGGTAGAAGTTCCAGGCTGCGCTGCGCGAGCTTGACGATGTTGTTGAACCCACGAGCCATTCGCCCGGTGCCCAGCGGCTTGAATAGTCCACGGCAGCCTGGTTGTCGGTGGCGTTGTCGTTGCCGAAGGTGCTTATGCCGTAGCTTCCCTGCGAGATTGACGTGAAGAACGAGTAGAGATTCACAGTGTAGGCAGACAGGTCGTCGGCACTTGTGAAATATGACGCTGGCGTAACGCTGCTCTCCGGCTCCTTGTCAAGGTAGTCGTTGCAGCTTGTCAGGCCGAGCGATGCGCCCAATACGAGCATTGAAATATATTTTAGCTTCATAGTTTGTTTCCTTTCTATATGATCTATAAGACTAATGATGCGTTAGAATGTCACACTGAGACCGAACGAATAGGTCTTCGACAATGGATAGGTCTTACCTATCTGTCCGCCGTAGCCAGCGCCGATGAGCTCAGGATCGCCTGCCTCGGTGAAGTTGGTGATAGTGAGCAGGTTCTCGGCAGAAACGAACAGGCGGAGCTTCTCTACATAGAACCTCTTTGTGATGTTCTGCGGAATGGTGTAGCCGAGAGTGAGGTTCTTCAGACGGCAGTAGGCTGCGTTCTGCAGATAGCGTGTCTGTGTGTAGGTGTCGCGGCCGCCGCTCCAGTTGGCACGTGGATAGTAGGCGTCCTGGTTGTCCTCACGCCAGTAGTCCTCGTGGAACTTGAAGCCTGTTGCCTGCCACTTGCCGGTGCCGATAGCACCCCAGAACACGGCTCCGCTGGCAGCGTAGTCGCGCTTGAGTGTACCCTGGAAGAACACCTTGAGGTCGAAGCCCTTCCAAGCAGCGTCGAGGTTGAGACCGAAGTTGTAGCGCGGTGTAGAGTTGCCGATGATGCGCAGGTCGCCGTGGTCGGCGAGTGTGTTCTGTCCGCTGTTCACCTTGCCGTCGTTGTTGAGGTCGGCATACATGATGTCACCGGCTGTCCAACCGCTGCCGAGTGAGCTCTGGTCGGCCTTTGCGAGGTGTGCGTCCATCTCTTCCTGGCTGTTGGCAATGCCTTCAGTGGTGTAGCCCCAGATGTCGCCGAGCTTAGCGCCGGCATAGTAAGAGTCGAGGTCCTTCGACGGGTTAGGATACTTGTCGATGGTAACCTGGTTGTCGCTCAACACGAAAGATACGCCGTAGCTGAAGTCGTTGATAATGTCGCGCCAGCTGATCTGCAAATCCCATCCCTTTGATGTCATGTCGAGGTTGTTCACCTTAGGAGCTGCAGCACCGAGCACGTCGGGAAGCTCAGGAGCCGGACCTACCATGTCGAATGTCTTGCGCTGGAAGTAGCCGAACGATCCTGTCAGGCGGTTGTTGAATGCGCCCCAGTCGAGACCGATTTCCCATGTGCGGCTCTTCTCCCATGTGAGTGAAGACGACACGAGCGAAGGCTGCGATGCGATGTTTGGCTTCTTACCGTTGACGAGCCAGCTGCCGCCCTGCGAGGTGAAGCCGATTGTGGGATAGAAAGGATACCAGTTGTCGGTGTTCTGGTTACCGAGCTGACCCCAAGAAGCGCGGAGCTTCAATGTGTTTACATAGTTGCTGATCGGCTCCCAGAACTTCTCCTGTGCGATGTTCCAACCTGCTGAGAATGAGGGGAACACGTTCCAGCGGTTTGCACGGAGGAAGCGTGACGAACCGTCGTAGCGGATGTTGGCCTCGAAGAGGTAACGGCCTGCATAGTCGTAGTTCAAGCGGCCGAAGAAGCCGGCTGTTGTCCATGCGTTGTATGCACCTGAGGTTTTGGGGTTGCTTGTCGTGGTGCTGAGAGTAGCCAGACCCGACATGATGCCGTCTTTCTGTGCGGTGACGTTGCGCTGACGGAACCACTCGCTCTGGAAACCGCCCATGATCTTCATGTTGTGGTCGCCGAACGAATGAGCATACTCGGCAAAGAGGTTCGGGTTGAAATAGTTAGACTTGAAGGTGTACTCATACACGCTCGACGTAGAGTTGGAAATCACATACGGGTTGTTGTCGCAGTCGTAGCCGTACACAGTCTGCCAGTCGCGGTGGTTGAACTGTGTGATGATGCGGTAGTTGAGCTCGGCGTTGAGGGTAAGGCCCTTAACGGGAGTTGCCACAAACGACAGCTGCTGTGCAATGCGGTCGGTCTGGTTCTTGGCGCGTCCGCCATTCTCGAGCTGGTAGACGTTCGACTCTGGCACGTAGTTGCCGTTAGGGTCGGTCACAGGCACGATAGGCCAGTAGCGGCACATGTTGTGGTAGAACACGTCGGTACCGTTGATAAGGTCGGTTGGAGAATTGAAGTCGGTGCGTGAGAAACGCGTGTTGTATGTCATGCGCAACCATTTGGCGAGCTGTGCCGTGACCTTGCCAGTCAGGTTGTAGCGCTTCTGGCTGTCGTTGCCATGACGGAGAAGACCGCCGCGGTCAAGATAGTTGGCCGACACATAATATTGTATGCGGTCGTCGCCGCCATTGAGGCTGAGGGTGTGCTCCTGCGAGAAGGCGTTGCCAAACTGCTCCTTGAGCCAGTCGGTGTTGCCCAAAGGCAGGTTGGGCGTGTCGTTCCAAACCTCCCAACGGTTGTTGGAGTTCTTGAACATCTTCTGCATCGACTTGTCGGTCTGGGCCTGCTTTATCTGTGCCAGCTTTTCGTCGGTGAACCAGATACCCGAGCCCTGGCATACAGAAGCGTCGTTCATGTATTTTGCCCATGTGTACGAGTCCATCATCTCCGGCATGTTGAGCGGAGAGTCGAAGCGGAACGAGTTGTTGTAGTTGACAGATGCCTTACCCTTCTTACCGCTCTTGGTAGTGATGAGAATCACACCGCCGGCTGCACGCGAACCGTAAATAGAAGAAGCCGAAGCATCCTTCAACACGGAGATGTTTTCGATGTCCTGTGGGTTGAGGGCGTTCATGTCGCCTTCCATGCCGTCGATAAGGACGAGCGGCGACACTGAAGAGCCTGAGCCGATGGTGCCTGTACCGCGGATGTTGAACGACTTGGTAGAGTTGAGCGTACCGCCGCTGCTTGGCGCAGAGAAGTTCATACCAGCCACAGTGCCCTGCAAGGCGTCGACAACTGAGTTGACCGGACGGGCTGAGAGAACCTTTGAGTCAACTGTCGATACGGCACCGGTGAGGTTAACCTTCTTCTGTGTACCGAAACCCACGACAACGACCTCGTCCAAGGTTTTCTTGTCGTCTTCGAGCAGCACGTTGAGAGAAGAACCGTTCCACTTCACAGTCTTTGTTGTGTAGCCAATGTAGGAAATCCTGATTGTGGCTCCTGGCTTTACGCCAGACAACGAGAAGTTTCCGTCAATGTCTGTCACCGTGCCGAGGTTGGTACCATCGACAAAAACCGAAGCACCAATAACGCCTTCGCCAGTGGCATCTTTCACAACGCCCTTACATGTACCATCTTTCTGCTGTACAGAACTCAGATGTGGCGCATTGTTCGAGCCAGCCGCATATGCCAGCTGTCCACCGCTCAACGGAGCAGCCAACAATGCCATCATCATACCGGCAGTCTTGACTTTCTTGTTCATAAGTAAACTGTTTTATAATAGGTTATATATATTAACTAAATTATTATCAAAAGATATTAGTTTGCAGTTGCAAATTTACTAATATTGTTATCATCTTAACTATGCAATACCATTTTTAACATTTTCTTTTAGTTATATTTAACAACCCAAGGGGCTGAAAGAAATATAATAAAAAGATGTGTCGAAACCAGCATGAACCCCAGAAGCCATTTGTCTGGCTTTCGGGGTTCATCGTGTCTTAAAGCAAAAGCAAAATACAAGCCGTCCCGGCGTTGGGAAAATGTAAAGATTTATAGCAAGATTTTAACACTTGGAAGACACACCATCCAGAACGGCCAAGGAGGCTCTGAAGTGTTAAAAGGGGCACCTTCAAACCGATTTTTGGCCCAAAAACCATGAAATCGGGTCGCGATAGTAGCCTTATCGCGGCGCGATTCTAACGTAAAG
>CAZXGQ010000096.1:0-13391 GCA_964640415.1 uncultured Prevotella sp. | reverse complement strand
AGACCGTTTCGACCTCGACCATAGCCGCGCAACCAGACAAAGCTGATTTATAGAACCGCCCTTAACTAAGGTTCATGCGAATCAGCTTGCGTAATGAAAAATCACTACAAAAGGCTCTCTGAGAATCGTTTTTTTTGAAAAACTTTTCCTCTTGTCCGATTTGAGGCTAATTTTGCGCAAGTTTTGTAATACTCTGGCAGTTAAGCGGTTATACTTTTTGTAGTCTGAAACGCGGTCTCAATTGGGGCTTTCGAGTCGCGTTTACGTTAGAATCGCAGCGCGTTTACGTTAGAATCGCGATGCCTTTACGTTAGAATCGCGCCGCGATAGTGCTACTATCGCGGCGCGATTTTATGGTTTTGGGGCCTTAAATTGGGTTGAAGGTGCCCCTTTTAACACTTCAGAGCCTCTTTTGTCGTTCTGGATGGTGTGCCCCCCAAGTGTTAAAATCTTGCTATAAATCTTTACATTTTTCCCCTCACTGAGATAGCTTGTTCTATCCACGTTTTCCGCAAATGGTACTATGCTTCACCGGATAGTTGGGATGACGTGTTTATTTGCCAACAGTTTTGTGGTAGCTGCAAGAGTCGCGCTCCATGGGATTTGTCGGATGCGCCGGCATTTATTCTTCCGATGGCGATTATTCCTTTGACAATTAGTTGTTTCTTTCCTGAAAATGCGTAATTTTGTAGTATTGATAAAATGCATGGCATGAAAAAAATATTATCGTCTTTCCTTTTATTTTCAACATTCGGCATGCCGATGTTAGCCGGCAACCATGTTGTAGGCAGTTTTCGTCTCAATGGTCCTGTGGCGCTGAGCCGTCCCTTTATGCTCGACAGTGTCGACGTCAACGGCAAGGCTTTCAGCGATGACGCTTTCCTGGACCGTCCGTTGCTGGAGAAAGGCACGCAGACTCTCGCTTCCGGACAGAAATTGCAGTCGGAGTCGGCATTGGCTCTGGCTTCCCTCTCTTTCGATGTAGAGACAACCGTTTATACCAAGGCCAAGCTCGATGTGGCAGGTCTGAAAACCAACAAGATATATGTCGACGGCAACGAGAGCGGTGCCGACCTGACCCTTGAACCGGGCACCCACCACGTTGAGATCCGCACGCTGCTGCACGGTGCAGCCGTGAAACCCAAGGTTACCATTTCCGCCGACAACGATGCCGCCCTGACCATTCTTGAGCCGGGCGCAAGCCGTGTCATCGCGCTGAAAGACATGCTCGTCTGCAAGCGCTATTGGGGTCTCAACCTCTCACCCGACGGCCGCTATGCCATCTCGGGCTGCTACGATACCCACGAGGGCGGAAAGATGGTGTGGTCGTGGACGTTGAGGGAAACGTCAACGGGCAAGGTGCTGTGCGTGAGCACCTCGAACATGAGGTTCTGGCCCGGCAGCAGCGACTTGCTCACTGAGCGTGACGGCGGCGAAGGCAAACGCCAGCTCGTGAGGACCTCCATTGCCGACGGCAGCGAGACGGTGGTGGTGCAGAACCTCCCCAAGGGCGACGGTTGGGACATCACGCCCGACGGCAACTTCATAATCCTCTCTCACGAGAACAAGGGCCCCGAGGAAGACAAGGACGTGTTTCAGGTGGTGGAGCCCGAAGACCGTCAGCCGGGGTGGCGCAACCGCACCAGCCTGTCGCTCCTCGACATAAAGACGGGCGTGGCGCAGCCGTTGACATTCGGCTTCCACAACGTGTCGCTGCTCGACATCAGCCAGGACAGCAAGTATATACTTTTCTCCACCTCAAACCGCAGGCTCACCGCACGTCCCACCACGCTCATGTCTATCTGGCGCATGGATCTGACCACAATGAAGGCCGAGTGCCTCGTGAAGGACGATGGATTCGTGGCGAGCGCAAAGTTCTCGCCCGACGGAAAGCAGATTGCAGTGATGGGTTCGCCTGAGAGCTTCGGCGGAGTGGGCAAGAACGTGCCCGAGGGCCGCATCCCGAGCATGTACGACTATCAGCTCTACACCCTGGACATAGCCTCAGGCAAGGTCAAGGCCTTGACGAAGCTGTTCAACCCCGGCATAAACGCCTACGAATGGTCGAAGGCCGACGGCAACATCTGGTTCACCGCCTACGACCGCGACTATTGCCACCTTTACAAATGTGACCCTGCCAGCGGCAATATCTCGCAGGTGGAGGAACCGGAGGACATGGTAAACCAGATAGCTGTGGCCGACAATGCTACAAAACTGCTGTGGCAAGGTCAGAGCGCAAGCAACAGCGACCGCCTCTATTGCCTCGACACCGCCACTGGCAAGTCGACGCTTCTGGAAGACCTCAACAAGGACAACGTGAAAGGCGTAGAGCTTGGCAGTTGCGAGCCGTGGTCGTTTGTCAGCAGCCGTGGCGACACCATCTGTTGCCGCTATTATCTGCCGCCCCACTTCGACAGTTCGAAGAGTTACCCCGTCATCGTCAACTATTATGGCGGGTGTTCGCCCACAAGCCGCGATTTCGAGTCGCGTTATCCCCACCATGTGTATGCCGCTGCCGGCTATGTGGTGCTGGTGGTCAACCCGAGCGGTGCCGTGGGTTTCGGCCAGGAGTTCTCGTCGCGCCACGTCAACACGGCGGGCAAGGGCGTTGCCGAAGACATTATCGAAGCCACACAGACCTTCTGCCGTCAGCATGCCTTTACCGACAGCACCAAGGTGGGCTGCATTGGTGCAAGCTACGGAGGTTTCATGACACAGTATCTGCAGACCCAGACCGACATCTTCGCCTGTGCCATATCGCATGCCGGCATCAGCGACCACACGAGCTATTGGGGCGAGGGCTATTGGGGCTACAGCTACAGCGAGGTGTCGATGGCCGACAGCTACCCCTGGACGCGCAAAGACCTCTATGTTGACCAGAGCCCGCTGTTCAACGCCGAGAAGATCCACACACCGCTGCTCTTCCTCCACGGCAATGCCGACACCAACGTGCCTATAGGCGAGAGCATACAGATGTTCACGGCCCTCAAGCTCCTTGGCAGACCCACGGCCTTCGTTGTGGTCGACGGTCAGGACCATCACATCTACGACTATGGAAAGCGCGTGAAGTGGCACAACACCACCATGGCCTGGTTCCAGCGCTATCTCAAGGGCGATGACACTTGGTGGAACGCCATATACAAGAAGGTGGAGCAATAAAGGCTGCGCCGAGGTTTGACGCTCTGCCGAGGGCGGCAGAGCACAGAACCCGGCCCCGCATTGCCTGCCGCCTTGTTTTGGCTCTTAGCCTGCTGCTTAGCTTTGGCTCTTTGCCTGCGCCTTGCCCTCGCTCTTTGCCTGCCGCTTGGCTTTGATCCTTAGCCTGCGCCTTGCCCTCGCTCTTTGCTTGCTGCTTGGCTTTGGCTCTTTGGCTCTTTGCCTGCGCCTTGCCCTTGCTCTTTGCCTGCTGCTTAGCTTTGGCTCTTTGGCAGTTGCTTTTCTTCAGCTTTTTTGTTTAGTTTAGTTCAGTGCGGTGCCGCCCTCGGCACCGGAGATGCTTACCCGAAAACGCTTCCCCTATGAATAACGAAAGCCCGGCGCCTCGCCTTCCCATCCGCCACAACATGAAGCGGCGGTGCACAAACCACGACTACCGCTCCCGCTGCATGTACATGGTAACCCTTGTGGTAGAGGGCCGCAGGCCATTGCTCGGCACCCTTACCGGTGACCCAATGAAGAAAAAGGGCGAGAGGGGTTGCGCAGCCCTCGTGCCTTCGCAGTTTGGCAGAGCCGTAGTCAAGGCATGGAAGGAGCTGCCCCTTCGTTTTCCCGCCTTGAGAAACCTCGACCTCCAGCTCATGCCCGACCACCTGCACTTCATCATTTTCTTCACTGCGGTCTCCGATGTGACGCTCGGCACGGTGGTGAGAATCTTTGAAGCCGAATGCCGCAAGGCATACCGGGCGCTTGTGGAAGCCGGAGCCTTGCCGCCATTGCCGGCTTATATCATAGAGGAACAGCAGAAAGCCCTACAGGAGAAGCGCAAGAGCCGCTGCGGTGTGCTCTTTGAGCCTGGCTTCAACGACAAGATTCTATGGCGTGAGGGCGAACTGCAAGCCTGGCAGCAATATCTCGCCGACAACCCGCGGCGCCGATTGCTGAAAGCCAGCCGTAAAGACCTCTTCACGGTAAAGCATCATCTCAAGGCTGCAGGCTTCACGTTTGATGCCATGGGCAACGAGTTTCTTCTCGGCTATCCTCGACGTATCTGTGTGCAATGCTCAAGAAGGCTGACCGATGCAGACATAGCCCTACTGCTGACAACGCTGGAGCCTGACTTCCGGCAAGGCTCGGTGTTTGTCTCTGCTGCAATATCTCCTGGTGAGAAGGTAGTGATGGGAAAAGCCTATGAGCAAGGTTGCCCGGTCATAATTCTTAGGGAAAACGGATTCGGACAATACGAGAAACCAGGCGGCAGGGCTTTCGACGCTTGTGCCCGTGGCCTTATGCTCATGCTCTCCCCGTGGGATTATCATGCCGGAAAGACGCCCATAACCCGCGACCAATGCCACATGTTGAACATGATGGCACGGCAACTCTCCAATTGCAATATGCCCGACACATCCACATTATAATATATAAACATTATGAAGAAAATCCTTATATCCATTGTCGCAATAGTCGCCATCGTGCTTGTCACGTTTAAGCTCAACGGTTATGTGCTTCTGGCACTCATGGTGTTCATACCCATATTCCTCTTCCGTAAGCATTATCATAAGGACACTGTGGCAACTCGTAGTCTGCTCACTATGGAGGAGGCCAATGCCGAGTATGGCGAGCCGGACGATTGCATCGTTGTGGATGCCACGTGCGCCAACGAGGCGGCGGGCTGCATACTTGTTTATAAAGCCAAGGGCTTGCTGCTCGTGGCTGGTGAACCCCTGAACATTGACGACGTGGTTGACGTGGCTACGGTGAACACTGCCACACCTTACACGCTTGGGCAATACCAACTCGTGCTCACTACCCGAAAACCCGGACGGGAGTATGTCAGGGTTGACGCTGGTTTCGACTCGGGTTGGGCGAGAGAGGTTGCAACGCAGGTAATAGACGTGTTGAGGGGATAGCCATGGCACAGAGAAAGACATACAGGTGCGAAAAGTGCGGCTATGAGTGCCACGACTATGAAGGCACGGGCTTCATGCGCCAGCACATCGTCAGCATGAGTTGTCCCGATTGCCATACCGTGCAGCCGCTTGTGGTTGGCGGAATCATCGGCAACAACGCACCGTCGTTTAACGGCCTTGCCGGAAGGCTATGCCTCAGATGTGGCGGCAGCCGCATAGTGGTGTGGGACTGCCACACCTGCCCCAAGTGCGGAGGAGAAATGAAGTTCACAGGAGAAACAAAGTTCTGGACATAACGAAAGCTATAATGCCACAATGTCACCATAATATGACATTGTGGCATTAGTGATATTTGGGCACAAAGGTTGCAATATTGGGGGTGAAGCCCGTAAGAGCTCCGAGATAAAAAACAAAGTAAAAACATAATAATTAGGAGGTTAAGACTATGTTATTCCCAGTATTGAACGATTGGTTTGACAACGATTTCAGTGACAACATGATGAGCGGTTTGCGCCGCGTAAACGCTACTGCTCCGGCAGTGAACGTGAAAGAGGACGCCGACAAATACACGATGGAAGTGGCCGTTCCGGGCATCAAGAAAGAGTTCGTCCGCATTGACCTCAACAAGGACGGTGACCTTGAACTTGCCATCGAGAACAAGCTCGAACATCATGAGCAAGACGGCAAGACTGAACACAGAGAGCACTATCTGCGCCGCGAGTTCTCTTACACCAACTACCAGCAGACCTACAGTCTGCCCGACGATGTGGAGAAGGAGAAGATTTCCGCTAAGGTGGAAGACGGCATCTTGAGCATTTGGCTTCCCAAGATCAAGAAGAGCGATGTCTGCGTGAACGGAAGAAGAATTGAGATAGGATAATCATCGGAAAGAATGGAAGAGGGATTGGAAGGAGGATTTAGATAGGTAGTTTCTTTATAGGTTACTTGTAAAAAGATTGTGTGGATTGAAAAAGCCCCGCCGTCCTGCGAAGGACGACGGGGCTTTGCCATATCTGGCGCTTTCGGTTTGCGCTGTTTGTCTTGTGCTGCTTCCAACCCGTGCGGCGCCTTTATTTCACGGTCTTTTGACCGTTTATGATGTATATGCCGTGGGGCAGGGTGGAAAGGTCGTAACCCATGAACACGCCGTTGACGGAGTAGATCTTGCCGTCGGTGGCTTGGCTGTTGTCCCAAACGGGAAGTATTCCGCTTGCCACGTCGTGGACGTAGTCGAACGAGACGGTGCCGTTCTCATATTTTATGTTCTTCAGGGCCTTGTTGGTCTTCAGCTTTGCGGTCTTCGCCGTGTTGTACCAGCAGAAGTTTGGTTGCGAATTGGTGTCGCTGAGCTCTGTGACGTTCTGGCTGTCGATGTTGCCTGTGCCGGGGAAGAGGTCGCCCTTTAGGCTCTTGGAATAGTTGGAGTTGTTGGCATAGATATAAGATGACAGACAGGCTCCGTCGGCTGGCACCACCGCCATGCCTGGATAGCCCGGAGTGTTGTTGAGACGTGTGCCTACGGAAATGGTCGTGCTTGGCTGGTTCACGTGATAAACGAGCAGTCCGTTGCCCAGCAGCGACGTGTTCCATCCTGTTTTCTGTATGTATTCGAGCATGAAATACTCGTTTTGGTTTTGTGGGTTCACCACCTTGTAAGCCGTACCGCCTTGCTCTGTGGATGTTGTCATGGTGATGCTCGCGTCGCTGTCGAGTGTCTTGATGTCTACCGGCCATTCCATTTGCTCTTTCTCGAATGCCGTGTAAGCTGTGGGGCGGAATCCGTTGTTGGTATACTCGCCACCGTCCATGAGATCCCAATATTCCATCTCCTGGTTGTCGATTTGAGCGGTAGAAACAGTGGGATAGAAGTCTGGCAAGCCGAGCGCATGGGAGAACTCATGGCAGGCCACACCCAGACCGGCGATGACTGGGCTTGAGTTGGCAGTGCTTGTGGCGCAGGAGTTGCCGTTGCTGTCGATGTTGAACGGACTGCGCTCACCCGACATGGTGTACCACCTGACCTTCTTGCCGCCCAATGTGGCTCCGGCGGTGGTCCATGTGTTGGCCCATACAGCCGTGTTGGGTCCGCCGTCGTTTTGGTCGATGCCCGCAAATATTATGTAAACCGCCTCTATGGTGCTACCGTCGAGACTGAAAGACTTAAGGTCGCTTTCGGACACAGAAGTCTCTATAAGCGAGAGGGCGTCTTTTACAAGTTGGCGTGGTTTCTCGTCGTCACCGTCCTCGCTGCTGCCGCCATAATATGTCTCCAGGCTGTCGACTGTCACAGGTCCATAGACCTTGAACTTCGGTGTGAACGAACTGCTGCTCATGTCGTTGAAATACTGGGCAACCGAGCCGTGGTTCTTGTGGTTGGCGTTGCCGAGGTCTTCCTGTTTCTCACCGTTGAACAACTGCTCAAAGGCTTTTTGTGGTTCGTTTATCGTAAATTTTACATCGGGGAAGTTTACAAGTATGACAGGAATGGTTACGCTGCCGGTATGGCTTACGTAAGAACCGCTCTTGGAAATGATCTTTTGGACGTTTCCCTTCGCGGCCTCGCGCTCCATCATTATCGCCGTTCCGCATCTGCGTCTTTGCATTTGCTGCGCCATGGCGCAATGCGAGAGAAATAGGGAGAGGATGAGTAAAGCGGTGTGTTTCATTTTCTTTGTCTGAATGTTATATAGTTAATGCCTTCGTGTTGTTGCCTTGATGTCAGTGGCTTGTCTTTAATGTCTTGATGTTATCCCCAATGCCTTCCGGTAAGCGTGGATTATAGGGTCGTTGTCGGCGTCGTCCATTCTCTTGAATATCTTTGCCATCTTCTTCGCGTTGCGATGGTCGCGGCGGCGCTTGGAGTTGAGCAAGTCGGCGAGGTTGAAGTCGATGCCCGTGATGGGGTGTTGCAGCGCCATCTCTATGCGGTCTTCCTTGGTCCATCGGTTTACGGCCTTCTTGAAATTGTCTGACTGTGAACCATATACCACTACTTCGCCGATGTCGTTGTAGTCCTTTATCACGGGAATGGTGTCGGCCACGAGCTTTGCCGGAATGCGCAAGGCTACATAGCCTGGCTTGACGAGAAACAAGGTGTCGAACTTTTCCGGCACCTCTGCCGAACCGAACACGTTTGTCGTGTCACCCTTTTGCTTGTCGGCCCATATGTGAAAGCCTTGCACGGGGCGGCTCACTTCCGGGTCGTAGACCATGACGTGCCGCTGAGCGTTGGCTTGCCGCAATGGCAGCATAGAGAAAAGGAGGACGCATAAATAAGCGACGTACTTCATAAATAAATGTCTAAGTAATCTGTTTGGGGTACAAAAATAAACAAAAAAAGTCAAGGCGTAAAAAAAAACACTTGACTTGTGACAATTTAACGTTTCGGCAATTATTTTCTTCCCATTTTCTGTAACGATTCGATTAAAATAAACTAACTTTGCATACCAATTGGTATCGAGATAAAAATAGTATCTTAAAATGGCTGAATCAAGACAAATCAAGACTGCGCTTATTTCCGTGTTCCACAAAGATGGACTGGAGGATCTCCTTAAAAAGCTTAATGAGGAGGGTGTTAAATTCCTTAGCACCGGCGGTACGCAGAAATTCATAGAAGGGCTGGGCTACGAATGCCAGAAAGTGGAGGACGTCACTACGTATCCTTCCATCCTCGGAGGCAGAGTGAAGACCCTTCATCCAAAAATCTTCGGTGGCATCCTTGCCCGTCGCGACAATGAGGGCGACAAGCAGCAGATGGCGGAATATGAGATTCCTTCCATCGACCTTGTCGTCGTGGACCTCTATCCATTCGAGCAGACCGTGGCAAGCGGAGCATCTGAGCAGGACATCATTGAGAAGATAGACATCGGCGGCATCTCGCTCATCCGTGCCGGAGCCAAGAACTTCAAGGATGTTGTCATTATCCCAAGCAAGGCGGAGTATCCTGTGCTTTTGGAGCTGCTCAACAAGAATGGTGCCGTGACCGACCTGGAGGACCGCCGCATGCTCGCCGAGAGAGCTTTTGGCGTGTCGAGCCATTATGACACCGCTATCCATGAGTGGTTCGCATCTGTACGCTAACCATGTCATTGAAGCGTCAATCAAGAAACATAATAAAGAAATAGGAAATTAGATGGGAATTTTTTCTTTCGTTCAAGAGATAGCAATGGACCTCGGAACCGCCAACACAATCATCATCAGCGATGACAAGATTGTGGTTGACGAGCCTTCTGTTGTTGCCCTTGACCGCCGTAGTGGCAAGATGATCGCAGTTGGCGAGAAGGCCAAGATGATGTATGAGAAGACCCACGACAATATACGCACCATTCGTCCGCTCCGTGACGGAGTGATTGCCGATTTTACGGCATGTGAGCAGATGATGCGTGGTCTTATCAAGATGGTGCACACAGGCAGCCGTCTCTTCTCTCCGACACTTCGCATGGTCATCGGTGTGCCTTCCGGCTCTACCGAGGTAGAACTTCGTGCCGTGCGCGACTCTGCCGAGCATGCCGACGGCCGCGATGTTTATCTTATATTCGAGCCTATGGCAGCCGCCATTGGCATTGGCATCGACGTGGAAGCCCCGGAGGGCAACATGATTGTCGATATCGGCGGTGGCTCTACCGAGATTGCCGTCATCTCTCTTGGCGGTATTGTGAGCAACAACTCTATCCGTATTGCCGGCGACGACCTCACGGCAGACATCCAGGAGTATATGAGCCGCCAGCACAACGTGAAGGTTTCAGAGCGTATGGCCGAGCGCATCAAGATACATGTGGGTTCTGCCCTTACCGATCTTGGCGAAGAGGCTCCGGAAGACTATGTGGTGCATGGTCCTAACCGCATCACCGCACTGCCTATGGAGGTGCCTGTATGCTATCAGGAGATTGCCCATTGCCTCGACAAGACAGTGGCAAAGATAGAGAATGCGGTGCTCTCGGCATTGGAGGCTACTCCGCCTGAGCTCTATGCTGATATCGTGAAGAACGGTATTTGGCTTACTGGCGGTGGCGCGTTGCTCCGTGGTCTTGACAAGCGTCTGCAAGACAAGATCAACATTCCTTTCCATATCGCAGAGGACCCTCTCCACAGTGTGGCAAAGGGCGCTGGCATCGCGCTTAAGAATGTAGACAGGTTCTCGTTCCTTATGCGTTAATTGTGCGATGCACAATTTAATTGATTTTATACAAAAGCATAGCCACTGGTTCCTCTTCGTCTTGCTCGAAGTGATCAGCATGGTCTTGTTGTTCCAATACAACAGCTACCAAGGTAGCGTTTGGTTCACATCGGCCAATACTGTCACTGGCAAGTTGGACTCGTGGAACTCCGCTGTGGAAAGCTTCTTCTCACTGGGTAAGGTCAATCAGGAACTTACCCAGCGCAACCTTTATTTGGAACAGCAGGTGAAGAAGCTTTCCACACGTCTGTATGATGTCACCAAGGACACCACATGGACCGATACGGCTGGTGTGAAATTGCTCAAGAGCTTCAGGCTTATTCCTGCCAAGGTCGTGAGCAACTCGGTGGTTCATGCCAACAATCTTATCACGATCGACAAGGGTTCGCTCGACGGAGTAAAAGCCGACATGGGCGTTGCTTGCGGCAGTGGCGTTGTGGGAATTGTGTACCTCACGTCACCGCATTATTCCATCGTGATTCCCGTCATCAACACGAAGTCGAACATCAGTTGCCGTATTCAGGGAAGAAACTATTTCGGTTATCTTCATTGGGCGGGCGGCGATTCGCAAAAGGCTTATGTTGAAGAGGTGCCGCGCCATGCCCGCTTCAAGTTGTACGACAACGTGGAGACAAGTGGCTATTCTTCTGTTTTCCCAGCTGGCATATTGGTGGGAAAGATACTTCATGTTTATAATTCAATCGACGGCGTATCCTATCGTCTTCAAGTGAAGTTGGCTACCGATTTCTCTCGTCTGCGCGACGTGTGCGTCATCGACAACGCCCCTGTATTGGAACGCCTCGAAGTGTTGCGTGCTGCACAAGACTCGCTGAAGACCAATGATGGCAAGTGACGTGGATTATATAGTGTAGGTTGAGACGCATTTAGGTAAACAACGAATGTAGGCAATTGGTTTGCAAATGCGTATAAGTAAAGGTATTCGTAGATAAGTAAAAGTTGAATAGGAGGAAGAGGTAAAAGGATGAATATAGATTTCCTGAAACGTTTGCTGCTTTTCTTTGGGCTGATGCTTGTTCAGGCGTTGGTGCTCAACCACGTCCATCTTTTTGGCGTGGCTACACCCTTGCTGTATGTCTATTTTGCCATATCCTTCAGACGTGGCACGCCGAAATGGGCGATGCTCGTTTGGAGTTTCCTCTTGGGTTTGAGCATTGACGTGTTCTCCAATACACCCGGCCTTGCTGCGGCATCAATGACGTTGGTGGCCGCTGTGCAGCCCTACTTGCTCGAACTGTTTATCCAGCGCGGCGACGACGACGAGGTGCTTCCGTCAATCCTGACATTCGGATTGGGCAAGTTCTCGTTGTTTGCGTTGATTCTGACTTTTGTTTATTGCGTTGTCTTCTTCACATTGGAGTCGTTCACGTTTTTCAACTGGATTCAATGGTTGTTGAATATGGGCACAAGCGTATTGCTGACGCTTCTCCTTGTGTTGGTTGTCGACAATTTGAGACGCTTTTAGTGCAAGCATAGGGGGAGGTCTGCTCTGATGAAGGATTTCAGTCTTGAGAACAGGAAAAGAGTTATCGGCGGCATTGCTGTCGGTATTGTGTTGGTCTATGTTTTGCGTCTTTTTGCGCTTCAGGTGATGAGTGACGACTATCGCAAGAGTGCCGACTCCAATGCTTTCTTTAAGAAGGTAGAGTTCCCCAGCCGTGGCATCATACGCGACAGGAACGGCAAGTTGCTGGTTTTCAATCAGCCTTCCTACGACATCATGGTAGTGATGAACGAGGAACGCAATCATCTTGACACTATGGACTTTTGCAATACTTTGGGCATTACCAAAGACGAGTTCATCAAAAGGATGGAGGCCATCAAAGACCCACTAAAGAATCCCGGATACTCCCGTTTCACCCAGCAACTGTTCATGACTCAGGTTGATGACAAGAACTTCAGCGTGTTTCGTGAGAAGATGTTCCGTTTCCCCGGTTTTTATATCCAGAAGCGAACCATTCGTCAATACATGTATCCTTATGGAGCCCACATCCTTGGTGAAGTGTCGGAAGTGTCGCAAGGCGACATAGAGGACGATAACTATTATCAGCCAGGCGATTACATCGGCAAGTTGGGCGTGGAGCGGAGCTATGAGAAACAGCTCCGCGGCATAAAGGGCGTCCAGGTTCTTCTTCGCGATGCACATGGCCGTGTGCAGGGTCATTATCAAAACGGCAGGTTCGATCACCGTCCTGTGCCGGGCAAAGACCTGACCCTCGGCCTTGACATTAATCTACAGGCCCTTGGCGAGCGCATGATGCGCGGAAAGATAGGTGCCATTGTCGCCATAGAGCCTTCTACAGGCCAGATTCTCTGTATGGTGTCATCGCCGACCTACGACCCGCGTCAGTTCGGCACCAAGAATCGCAGCAAGTACCACAAGCTTCTAGCACGCGATACCCGCAAGCCGTTGCTCAACCGTGCCATCATGGGCCAGTATCCTCCCGGCTCTACTTTCAAGACCACGCAGGGTCTAACCTTCCTTTCTGAAGGCATTATCTCGCCAGCTACCCAATATCCGTGCCACCGAGGGTTCTATTATAGGGGCCTTCATGTGGGTTGCCATAGCCACGCCGCTCCGCTGAGCCTCGTGCCAGCCATAAGCACCTCGTGCAACGGATTCTTCTGCTGGGGATTGTTCAACATGATGAGCAACCGCGCAAAGTACAAAAACGTGGATGAGGCCATGAACACATGGCGCGACTATATGGTGTCCATGGGTTTTGGCTATCGTCTCGGCATCGACCTGCCCGGTGAGAAACGCGGCCTGATTCCTAACGCCACATTCTACGACAAGGCTTATAAAGGCTCATGGAATGGACTTACCATTATAAGTATAAGCATTGGCCAGGGTGAGGTCAACCTCACACCGTTGCAGATTGCCAACTTGGGCGCTACGATAGCCAACCGCGGCTATTATTACGTGCCTCATGTGGTGAAGAAGATTGTGGACAGCAGCGGTGCGACTGTACAGACAATGAATTCCGTGATCATGAAGCGAACGATTTCGCAGGAGACCTCGGAGACGCTTCGAACGTATCTTTATCACGTAATCGCAGGAGACGGGACTATGACCGGAACAGGTTCTGCAGCCGGCGTGGAGGGATACAGAATCGGGGGAAAGACAGGAA
>CAZXGQ010000095.1:8135-13436 GCA_964640415.1 uncultured Prevotella sp. | reverse complement strand
AAATACCATTACTTGTGTGGTATTGCAGGGCTATCATAAATACCATTACTTGTGTCCTCTTGCAGGGCTGTATACATAACCTGAACACTCATGGCTATGCTCTTCAAGGCCGAAGGCCTCTCTTGCAAGCTCAGTGCTTCAAAATGCACAATCTCAGCGGCTCATCAATCTCAGCGGCTCATCAATCTCAGCGGCTCTGCGTGAAGTAATCGGCAGTGGCATACTATCACTCGGGACTGCGTGTATGTGGAGAAAGGTCACCACAAAGCATAATTTGCGTTATGCTGACATTACTTTAGTTGTCACAATACCCATGCTGTAATCCCGGTTTAAGGGTATGTATTAGTGGGCGGAGGAAGGTAAACACTAAGCTTTGTTGTTAGATGTGCTGAGTTTATGGGTTTTAATTATGGCCTTTGTTTAGATATTTCATATTTTTTTGTTTTCCTTTTATTTTCCTCCCTATTTCTTTTGCTAAATGCTTGAAGTTTACTAACTTTGCACGATATAGCTGAAAGTAGATTAAAAGAAATATAGAGACTACAAAAACATTAGGGAAGACATTATAGATAGTTACAATAATCTTAGTGAAATATTAAATTCTAATTATATATGATTGGTTATTTACATCAAGTGAAGGCAGATTGTAAACTGCTTCGTAGGTGCACGTCCAAGAAGGAGCATGCACCCCTTGGCAATGTACACAGTGCATTGCTCTCATTGTTGATCCTCGCTCTCGCATGCTTGGGCAGCGTTGATGCGATGGCTACCGACTGGACTGGTAACGCTCCGTCTGCTATGAACGGCAAGAACGTTTACCTCTACAATGTGGGTACAAAGTCTTTTCTTGGTAAAGGTGGACGCTGGGGCACCGAAGCTGACGTGAGCTATGAGGGTACACTCTTCACGCTTACATATGATAGCTCTGCAAAGACTTTCACATTGCAATCTCACGTGAAAGGAGAGGGTACTAAAACTGGCGACGGTTACCTCACAATTATGGACGGTGTGAACTCAGATTGGGATAAGGGAAATTTCTATATCGACCGTGCTTCATCTGAGTCTGCAAACCAGGGTATCACTGCAGTTGCCGTTTCTAATGCCAGCAGCGATGGTGAATTCAAAATTTATAACCTCAAATTCACGCCTAAGTATTCAAAGAAGGATGATAAGAATAAAACAATTAAATCAGATTACTACGGCAAGACTTTCTATATGACTGCTGCCGCTGACAGGAGTGTGTCAGCTACAAGCAGTGCAAACGGTGAATATAGTCAGTGGATTCTCGTGAGCGAGGATGACCGCCGCGAAGCGTTCAAAAATGCTGAAGTTGCTTATGCTTCACCAGTCAACGCAACGTTCTTGATGTACGACTTCGACTTTGCCCGTAACGACAATGCTTGCAGCAACTGGAAGACTTCTACAGGTTCACTCAGCTTCTCAGGGAAGTCTGTGGTCAAGCCTTCTAATCAGTCCGCTACTTACTACATCGGTAACGGTTACGATGATGGTAAATACTCCATTGACCCTATCACAGGCGAGACCTTGAGCATTGAGCATCACCTCCAGCAGGAATATGGTGGCAAGTGGACTGCCAACATTCATGGTGCTTCCGGTAAGGTTTACCAGTCTATCGATAAGGCTGACATGCTGAAGAACGGTTACTACACCATCTCTTGTAAGGCATTCACAACGTCAACAACTGGCAAGGTGCGTCTCTGGGCTGCAGCCAACAGCACTCTGGGCGATGGCTCTTCTGACGCACAGACGAAGAACTACGGATACCAGGCTATAACCACTGTCTCTGACGTTCCCGCAACTTACGTTGCTGCATCTGATCTCCTTAGCTCTGAAGGCACAACATACGATGTCTCGGTTCGTGTGTATGTTTCTGACTATGCGAACCAGCAGCTCACCTTCGGTATCTATGTTGATGGTGCAGTTGAAGGCACTTGGACATGTTTCGACGACTTCGCTATACAATATGCCGGCGACCCGAAGCATAACCTCGTGCTCGACGAAGACCAGATCGACGGTACTTACATCAAAGCTCAGGCCACTCCAGACAATGAGCCTCTGGGTACATCAACTATGTATCTCCACCGCACAATGAACGCCGGCAAGTGGAACACTCTCGTTCTCCCCGTTGACGTCACAGTGGGTAACATGAAGTCTGCTTTCGGTGACAACGTCCGCATCTCTGAGTTCAAGGGCGCTACAGACGCTGAGCATCCTAACCGTCTCATCTTCGAGAAGATCAACGTAAGCCGTGACCAGTCTGCTGAGATCGCTGTCAAGGCCGGCAAGCTCTACCTCGTAAAGGTTGATGAGGGCAAGTCAATGCCTAAAGACCAGGACGAAGTCGCTGTTGACGCTGACGGATACAAGAATCTCAAGTACACCAGCTACTACACATTCCCTGGCATCACCTTCATGAGAGCTTCAGACGTAAAGGATGTCGACTATAGCAAAAAGATTGAAGGCGACAAGGGTGCTGAAGCTTACGGTGAAACAGCACAGGTGCAGTTCGTCGGAACTTACGTTAAGTTGGGCAACGACAATAAGATTCCTGCCAACAGCTATGTTCTGGCTGGTCAGAATACAGACAACGTTACAGCCGGTCTTTGGTACTACCGCACCGCTGAGACAGCTTCTAAGGGCTTCCGTGGCTGGCTCCAGCCTGTGACTGGTGCTAACGTTAATGCCAAGAAGTTTGAGTACATGTTCGACGACGAGCTTTATACTCTCGACTACACTTACACTGGCATCCAGAGCATCGTTGATGACCTGAATGCACGCGAGAGCAGCAACATCTACAATGTCAACGGTCAGCTCGTACGTGCCAATGCAACGTCTCACGACGGTCTTGCCAAGGGCGTGTACATCCAGAACGGTAAGAAGTTCATCGTAAAGTAAACAATTGAAAATATCGACAGAATTATGAAAAAGATATATGTTAAGCCATCCGTTGTTGTCTACGATGTGAAGATGGAGAGTCTGTTGCATGCCATCTCAATTCAGGACATCGAAGGTGATGTACAGCACAAAGTGGAGGAGAACAAGGATGATGAATTCGAGGCTGGTGCCAAGCAGAACTTCAACGCCTGGACCACTTGGGATTAACAAGAACTGAGCAAAAAACAAGCAAGATAAAGCGTAGGGGCAAGCCCCTACGCTTTTTTTTTGGCTTTTTTTGGGGAGGGAGGGCTTTTTTTGGGGGCGAAAAGGGGAGACGGTAGGCATAGGGGGCATAAGAAGCATATTAGGCAGGAGCGGACGAGGGATAGACGGGGATAGACTGTAGGCCTAAGAGGCACAAGAGGCCTAAGAGGGCGGAGAAGCAAAAAGGGAGACACCCCCCCGCCGAGGGCGGCGGGGCACATGACTAGATGGAAGAAGGAGAGGAAGGCGAAACGTAAGAAGGAGAGGAAGGCGGAGACGGAAGACGGAACGAGGAACAAAGCTGGAGACGGAAGACGGAACGAAGAACAAAGCCGGAGACGGAAGACGGAGAGGAAGATAGGGCGGAAAATGGATATACCTCTTTGGCCTAAGCGGCCAAAGAGGTATAAGGGCGGGAAGGCATTATGCCTACATCTTGCTGTCTAAGCGGCCGCGCCACAAGTATTTTCTTGTCTCGTGGACGATGATGCCGTTGAGGAGAAGAAGGGAAATGAGGTTGGGTATTGCCATTAAAGCATTGGTGCAGTCGGATATGTTCCAAACAACATTGAGGTTGGCAACGCTACCGATAAAGACCGTGACGATGAAGGTAATACGGTAGACAATCATCCATCGTTTTCCCTTCAGATATTCAACCGCCCTTTCGCCGTAATAGCTCCATCCGAGGATTGTGCTGAAGGCAAAGGTGAGGAGGCCGAAACTTAACAATGGCTTGCCAACGTAGGGTATCTTCTCGAAAGCCACTTTTGTGAGTGCCGCTCCGTCGGTGTATGAGATGTCGGGGTAGGCGATGATGCTGCTCACGATGACGATGCCTGTCAACGCACATATCACCACTGTGTCCCAGAACGTGCCGGTGCTGGATACCAACGCCTGCCTCACAGGGTTGCGAGTGCGTGCTGCTGCAGCCACGATAGGTGCGGAGCCTAATCCCGACTCATTGGAGAAGAGACCGCGCGATATACCGTAACGGGCAGCCAACAATACTGATGAGCCTGCGAAGCCTCCGCCAGCAGCCTGCGGCGTGAATGCAGACTCCACTATCAGTTTAATGGCAGGCCACACAAAACTGCTGTTGACGACGAGGATATATGCGCATCCGCACACGTAGAAGAGAGCCATGAACGGCACGAGGAAACCGCACACCTTGGCAATGCTCTTCACTCCACCCAAGACGACGGCTGCTATGAGCAGACTTATCACAATGCCAACTACTGTGGTTGATATGCCATACGTTTCGTGAGTGATGGTTGCTATGGCATTAGCCTGTACCGTACTGCCTATGCCGAACGATGCGCAAGCGGTGAATGCTGCAAAGAGCACAGCCATCCATTTCCATCCCAAGCCTTTCTCAAGCGCATACATCGGTCCTCCAAGCATCCTGCCGTCGGGAGTCGTCTCGCGATATTTTATAGCCAACAGAGCTTCAGAGTATTTGGTGGCAATGCCGAAGACGCCGGTAAGCCAACACCAGAACACCGCTCCGGGACCACCCAATGCTATGGCCGTTGCCACACCAACGATGTTTCCTGTGCCGATGGTTGCTGCAAGAGCGGTAGCCAGCGCACCAAACTGCGACACGTCACCCGAAGCGTCATCGTCACGTTTCACCGATAACCGGATGGCGGTGAATATTTTTAACTGTGGAAAACGCAGGCGGATGGTTAGAAAGATATGCGTGCCAAGCAGTAAGATAATCATTGGCCATCCCCATAGAAGGCTGCTTAGCGTGGTGAAAAACGCATTGATAGAATCCATAATCTCTCCTTTTGTAAATACTGTTTGTTATCGAAACGTGCAAAATAATTGCATTTTGCAAATTATGGATACAAAGTTAATGTTTTTATTTATTATTTTTGCTCTTAGTCGGCAAAAATGTAAACGCGGTACGCATTAATTGCTACAAAGGGCAGTATTAAGGTGGAAAAGAAATACAGTTTGATAAATTTATTTGTCCACGAAAGTCACGAATGTCCACGAAATTTCGGCTTCGCCGATGACAAAATGATAAAGCTGATAGTTATATTTGTCCACGAAAGTCACGAATGTCCACGAAATTTTAAGTCCACGAAATTTCGGCTTCGCCGATGACAAAATGATAAAGCTGATAGTTATATT
>CAZXGQ010000095.1:0-8035 GCA_964640415.1 uncultured Prevotella sp. | reverse complement strand
TGTCCACGAAAGTCACGAATGTCCACGAAATTTTAAGTTCACGAAATTTCGGCTTCGCCGATTAGGAATCCCATGGTTTCCTATTTTATGCTTTGCAGGGGCGGGCACAGGGTCCGCCCCTGCAAAGCATAAATGCAAGAATGCGCTATTCACATCAACGCTCAAACTCCACCTCGCCGAAGAATTTAGGGCAATGGAAGTCGGGACGCGGCACGTCGATTGGGTTCCACGAGAGGAAGTGCATATTGCGGAGCTTGTCGCCGCACTTATAGAAGTTGGCGCGGACGGTAGTGCCGGAGAGGTCGGTAATGTTGTGGTTGTAGAATGCCGAGACAGGAACAACAAGCACTAACTGCCACTCTGCCGGTGCATCTTTCTCTTCGAAAGGCACGTTGCCAAGCGAAGACCAACGCTTCACGGTGTCGAGCACTTGCTGCGTGGCGCGCTCGCGGTTCTCGCGCTCGGGACCGCAACCTATGAGCATGTGTGCTGCGCAATTGCACTCAATATTATAATATATGTCGTCGCCCGCTGGAACTGAGAAGAACTCGCAGCATGAGTCTTCCCATACGTTGCCGTCGTCGGCAGCCACGGCCCTCACCGAATCTTCCGATACGCGGTAGTTGAGCACAATGCTATTGCCAGTGTGGGCAATGCGAAACTCCACCTTAGGCGCATAAGGATAGTCGGATGCCCAGTTGTTGGTGTCTATGGCGACAAACTCCACGCCCTTGGCATCGAGAAGCGCAGGCACGTCCTGCAGTTGCACTGGAATCTCAGCGGCAGGGATATGTTTTGCTATAATCTTTTTCATGTCTGAAGGTTTATGATATGTAATTATGGATAAGCCGTTGTGTGAACACTTTCAGGGTTATGCCGTTTCTTATCGCCGTCCCTGTTTGCCAACAAGTGCGAGGCACAGTTTGCGTTGCAGCACATGCGCGTCGAGCACCGACATCTCCGAGTTGAGGAAAGCGAAGCACAAGTCGTGTCCGTCGGCACCCTTGCAGTAGCCGGCGAGCGACGAGATGCCGTAAGGATGCGACAGCGTGCCGGTCTTGCCATGGATGAGTCCTCTCAGTCTTGGGTCGTAGAGCAGTCGGCAGAGTGTGCCGTCAACACCTGATATAGCGAGGTTCTGCATGAGCTGCTTGTGGATGGACGGGTGGTGATAGCCGAACTGAAGCACAGCGACGAGAGCTTTAGGCGACAAGTGGTTGCTGGTGCAGAGTCCGCAGCCGTCGTGAATCACAAGAGTCGTGTCGGTGAGGTGCAGCGAGTCGCGCATGAAAGCCCGTATGTAGTTCACGCCGGCAGAGGCAAGAGCATCAGCCGAACCGTTATTGCCGGGGTTGACGGCATTGCCCAAAGCATAGAGCAGACTTGTGGCCTTGGTGTTGCTGGAGTTTTTCCACATAAACTTTGTTACCGCCTTCACAGGGCAGACCACGCGAATGCGGCCTCTCCATTTGTTGGCTCTGCCGTCCTTGGGCAAGCCTTGTTCAAAACCGTCTTTTATCCTTATGCCTTGCGAGGTAAGCGCCATCTTCAAGGCTTTCTCAACAGCGTCGGGTCCCTTGAACAAGACACCATACTTGGAGAAGGAGAGATCCCAAGGATACCAGTGCTGCTCAGCTTTCACCTTCTCCTTCAGCGTGAGGTTCATGAAACACTTGCCGTCGACATATTTCACACCCATCCTGCGCAAGTGGCGTGCAAACAGGGTCATGTCTTGCGCCTTGAGCAACGGGTCAAGGCCAGCCATGAGCATGATGTCGCCGCGCAACGTGTCCTTGGCAATGTTGCCACGGGTGTAAAGCGTTGTGCGGTAGGAGTAGTCGGCTCCGAGCTTGTTGAGCGCAGCCACGCCCGCCATAACCTTCGTGCACGATGCCACCGGCTGAGCATGGTCGATGTTTTCGGCAGTGACAGGCTTGTCAGCGGTGAGGTCGTAGACATAGAGTCCGAAGCTGCCTTGCACGCGCGGTTGTGCACAGAACGCTTTGAGGCGCGACTGCAACGCCGTGTCGACGGTCATTGTTGCTGCTGGCATTGCCTCAGGCTTCTCGCTTTTCTTGTCATCCTTGCTTCCGCAGGCTGCCATAAGCACGCAGAGAGCCAAGGCGAGCATTGGCCTCATCGAATGGTATAAAGTCATTTCTTGTATTAATTCATTTCATTTTGGGGCTGTGTCGGTACGTGTGGGGAAAAGAAAAATGATGTGCCCCATACGAATCAACACAGCCCCTTTTTTCTTAGGCTCAGACAGAGAGCTTAGACGAACCCTTTGCCTTGAGGCTCATGTCGAGCGACTTGACGCTGTGGGTGAGTGCGCCGAAGGAGATGAAGTCAACACCGGCCTTAGCATACGGTATCATCGTGTCGAAGGTGATGCCGCCCGACGACTCCGTCTCTATGTTGGCAGGTGTACCGTCGGCGTTCTTGGCAGCGTGAACGAGCTCCACCGCCTTAATGGTGTCTTCAGGAGTGAAGTTGTCGAACATGATGCGGTCGGGCAGGTCTTTGAGAGCCTCGTGCAGTTCGGTGAAGTCGCGCACCTCGCACTCGATTTTCAGGTCGAGACCTTTGTCCTTGCAATACTGGCGTGCGCGGGTAATGGCGTTGTGCACGCCACCGCAGAAGTCGATGTGGTTGTCCTTGAGCAGAATCATGTCGAAGAGACCTATGCGGTGGTTCATTCCGCCACCGATGCGCACCGCCTCTTTCTCCAGCATGCGCATGCCCGGAGTGGTCTTGCGTGTGTCGAGCACGCGTGTCTTTGTGCCTGCGTCGATGAGAGCCTGCTGGTAGCGGTGAGCCATGGTGGCAATGCCGCTCATGCGCTGGCAGATGTTGAGCATGAGACGCTCGGTGGTGAGGAGGCTCTGTTCGCGACCGGTCACCGAGAGCACGATGTCGCCCGGACGCACGTGGTCGCCGTCGTGCTTGAGCATGGTGACCTTCATCTCAGGGTCGAAGCGCTTGAACACTTCCTTCGCCGCGCGCTCGCCGGCAAAGATGCCTTCTTCCTTGATCACCAGCAAGCTCTCGCCCATGGCGTCGGCTGGGATGCAGCAAAGGGTGGTGTGGTCGCCGTCGCCAATGTCCTCGGAAAAGGAGAGGTCGATAAGACGGTCGGTAAGTTCTTCTTCTGTTTGCTTGTAGTTCATGGATGGTTGGTGTTGGGTCGGGAGCCCGGAGGCTCTGCCGAGGGCGGCAGAGCACAGGACTCGCGAGGGGGTTGATACTTTTGATGAGGGGCGGGGCTTTTTTAGGGGGGTAGGCTCTGCCGAGGGCGGCAGAGCACAGAACTCGCGAGGGGGGCACCGGGGGTGCCGGGATTGCCGGTGCAGGCAAAGGGCACTGGGGGTACCGGGATTGCCGGTGCAGGGCAAGGGCACCGGGGGTACCGGGATTGCCGGTGCGGGGCAAGGGTACCGGGACTGCCGGTGCAGGGGTGCCTGTTGATACTATGAAAGAGAGAGCATTTTCTCTATGGGCTTCACGGCGTCGCGGGCTACGTCGGCAGGTATGTCGACCTGAGGCTGCATTGTCTCAAGACATTTGATGATCTTGTCGAGGGTGTTGAGCTTCATGAACTCACACTCGTTGCATGAACAGGAGGCAGGTATGCCGCCTTCCGCCTTTGTGGAGCCAATGCCGTTCTCGCCTTCTGTGACCTCCGGC
The DNA here is from genome assembly GCA_964640415.1 of uncultured Prevotella sp. Taxonomy (GTDB): domain Bacteria; phylum Bacteroidota; class Bacteroidia; order Bacteroidales; family Bacteroidaceae; genus Prevotella. The sequence goes on along the minus strand of CAZXGQ010000095.1, from coordinate 4,348 downwards.
GGGACTGGGATGAACTCCTGGTCGGGACACTGCTTGCTCAGTTCGAACAATATGCCGGCCTCGGTAGCCACGATGAACTGCTTCTGCTCGGGATGAGCCTTGGCATAGGTGAGCATGCTTGCCGTAGAGCCTTTCACGTCGGCCACGGCGAGCACGGGCGCCTTGCACTCAAGGTGAGCCATGACAACGGCGTCGGGATACTGCTTCTTCAAGGCGAGGATGGCCCTGACGGAGAACTTCTCGTGCACGTGGCAGCCGCCGTTCCAGAGCAGCATCTTGCGGCCGGAGATAGAGTTGATATAGTTGCCGAGGTTATAGTCGGGACCGAAGATGAGCTTCTCGTCCTCGGGCAAGCTGTTGATTACCTTCACTGCATTGCCCGAGGTGACACAACAGTCGGACAGAGCCTTCACCGCTGCCGTGGTGTTGACGTAGCTGATGACCTTGTGGTCGGGATGTTCCTTCTTGAATCTGGCAAGGTCGCTGGCGTTGCAGCTGTCGGCGAGCGAACAACCTGCCGACGGGTCCGGCTCCAGCACTATCTTGTCGGGCGACAACAGTTTGCAGGTCTCTGCCATGAAATGCACACCACACATCACCAGCACCGGTGCGTCGGTCTCGGCGGCCTTGCGTGCCAGGGCAAGCGAGTCGCCAATGAAGTCGGCCACCTCCTGTATCTCAGGACGGGTGTAGTAATGGGCGAGGATGAGAGCGTGACGCGACTTGGCCAGGGAACGGACAAGTTCGGCCCCTCCCCTTGCCCCTCCCCCACCCAGGGGAGGGGTCTGATTACTTTCAAGAGACGTCTTGCTCTCGTTCTTCTTATTATCTTCCATTCTATTTATTTTTTCAATTATTTGTTTCTTATGTATTCTTCAATAGTGTTGTCAACCATCGGTTTCCATATTGAAGATTTCGTCGTATATTTGCTCGGCAATGGCCTTAGGGTTGGCTTTTACCTCGTCGTTGGTAAATCTTACGACCTTGAAGCCTGCATCGTTCAGGGCTTGCGTCCTTTGGGCGTCGGAGACCTGCTGGCCGCTTTCACCATGATAACCACCGTCTACCTCGATGACAAGACGATACTTGAGACAAACAAAGTCGGCAATGAATTGTCCGATGGCATGTTGTCTGCGAAACCTGATGCCATACCTGTTCTTGCTGATTTCCTCTCACAGCAACTTTTCAGCGAAAGTCTGGTCTCTCCTGTTTTCAAGAGCGAAGGCCTTGAGCATACAATAGTTTATAGCATCAGCCGTTTCATAGCCATGCGGGCGCTTGTCGTCTTTCAACTTTGCGGTGTATTTATGTTACGGCAATAAACGTTTATCTCAGTAATTGTCCCCCTCCCCTGGGTGGGGGAGGGGAAGCAAAGTCTTAAAGGACTTTGCGGGGAGAGGCCGGGTAGTCGATATTATAGTGCAGTCCGCGGCTTTCGTGGCGCTCGATGGCCTGGCGCGTGATGAGGTAGCCCACGTTGATCATGTTGCGCAGCTCGCAGATGTCGCGGGTAGGCTTTACACGTCGGAAGAGATCCTCCGTCTCTTCGTAGAGCATGTCGAGACGCGTCCATGCACGCTTCAGACGGATGTTGGAGCGCACAATGCCCACATAGGTAGACATCACCTGTCCCACCTCTTTTTCGTCTTGCGTGATAAGCACCTTCTCCTCGTTGGTCATCGTACCGAAGTCGTTCCACTCGGGTACTTCCTCCTCGAAGTGGTAGTTGTCGATGTTGGCAATGGCATGTTCAGCCGCACTCTTGGCATACACCACCGCCTCGATGAGCGAGTTGGAAGCCAGACGGTTGCCGCCATGCAGACCAGTGCACGAACATTCGCCGACGGCGTAGAGGCGGTGGATAGAGCTCTCTGCATTGAGGTCCACCTTGATGCCGCCGCACATGTAGTGGGCGGAAGGGCATACAGGAATCATCTGCTTTGTGATGTCGATGCCGATGGACAGGCATTTCTCGTAGATATGCGGGAAGTGCTTCTTTGTCTGCTCCGGGTCTTTCATTGTCACGTCGAGGCAGACATGGTCGAGTCCGTGGATCTTCATCTCGTGGTCAATGGCGCGCGCCACGATGTCGCGCGGAGCGAGCGAGAGACGCGGGTCATATTTCTGCATGAATTCCGTTCCGTCGGGCAACTTGAGTACGGCACCGTATCCGCGCATGGCCTCGGTGATGAGGTATGCGGGGTGTGTCTCCGACGGGTTGTAGAGCACAGTGGGGTGGAACTGCACGAACTCCATGTCCTTCACCGTAGCCTTGGCGCGGTACGCCATTGCTATGCCGTCGCCTGTAGCTATCTCGGGGTTTGACGTCGTGGCATAGACGGCACCCGTGCCACCCGTGGCCATAAGAGTGACGCGCGAGAGGTATGTGTCCACCTTCTGCGTCTCAGGGTTTATCACGTAAGCGCCGTAGCACTCGATGTCCGGTGTGCGTCGCGTTACCACCTGTCCGAGATGGTGCTGTGTGATGATTTCCACGGCGAAATGGTTTTCGAGTACCGTGATGGCCGGATTGCTTTTCACGGCTTCCATCAATCCGCGCTGAATCTCGAAGCCCGTGTCGTCCTGGTGGTGTAGGATGCGGAACTCAGAGTGTCCGCCCTCACGGTGAAGGTCGAACGAGCCGTCCGACTTCTTGTCGAAGTTGACGCCCCATTTCACGAGATCCTTTATCGCCTCGGGCGCATTTTTCACCACATGCTCCACGGCATCGGTGTCCGAGAGCCAGTCGCCCGCCACCATAGTGTCGTGGATGTGCTTTTCGAAGTTGTCCACCTCGAGGTTGGTAACCGACGCAATGCCGCCCTGTGCCTTTGCGGTGTTGGCCTCGTTGAGAGTGGTCTTGCAGATGATGGCGACAGAGCCCTTATGGGCATTGGCAACTTTGAGAGCAAAGCTCATACCGGCTACGCCGCCGCCGATGATGAGGAAATCGTAATGATATATCATGAACTCTGGAGAATATAGTTCTTTTATCTATGTTGTTTCTTTTTGATGATGACGAGCATTACCGCTGTGAGTATCAGCACAATGCCTATAGCCAGCCTGAGCGTGAACGCCTCGCCGAAGAGCGTGCACGATATCACGACCGCCGTGAGCGGCTCGAGTGCGCCCATTATAGCCGTTGGCGTGGCCCCGATGCTCTTTATGGCTATGTTGATGAGGAAGAGGCTGAGCACCGTGGGCAGCAGAGCCAGCTGACAGCCCCAAAGCCACTGGGTGCCGTGGAGCATCTGGAGCGGCTCGCCCTTCAACAGCATGAACAGCACGAGGCTTAACCATCCGAAGAAGATGACCCATGCGGTGAACTTGACGCTCGACATGCCCTCGATCTTGAACTGCTTCACGTAGACGATGTAGAGGGCATAGAGCAAGGATGAGAAAAGCACGAGCATGACACCCGTAGCCGACAGCGTGTCGCCTCCGTCGCCTCCGCCACGATAGAGCAGCGAGATGCCGGCTATGGCAAGCGCTATGGCGGCAGTGGTGCGCCAGTTGACGCGTTCGTGGTAGAACATGACCATGATAAGGGCCGTCATGATGGGGTAGGAGAAGAGAATGGTCGAGGCTATGCCCGCGCTCATAAAGTGGAAACTCTCAAAAAGCGTCAGCGACGACATGGCGAACATCACCCCGAGCACGGCGAGCTTGATGGCGTGTCCGCGCTTGATCTTCAGCGATTCGCCCCGCAAGAGGAGCCACAGGATAAAGACTATTACGGAAAGGCCGTAACGATAGAACAAGACGGAGCCCGAGGATATGCCGTCGGCATAAAGGGGTAAAGCACCCAGAGGGTTGGTGCCGTAGAAAATCGCCGCGAAGATGCCGGCTGCGATTCCCGTTACTGTTGATGAAGTGCTAATGTTCTTGTAAGTCGGTTGCATTAATGCGTGTTACTTTCTTTCAAATGGCAAAGTTACTGATTTTATTTTTTTTAGCAAAAATATTTGGGCAATTGTAATGGCGCAAACAAGTAATTTGAAAACCGAGGGTTACGCATCGCGGCTATTGCCGCTCTGCTCACCCTGGGCTGTTTTGTCACGCCCTTTCTGGGCTGGCATTATATGCAGTGTTCTCTTGTACCTGTGCTACGAAAAACCGCCGCGATTCCAATGGGAATTGCGGCGGCTTTTCGTGACTGTATATAACTCGAAATGTAAAGATTTATAGCAAGATTTTAACACTTGGGGGGTACACCATCTAGAACGCCCACGGAGGCTCCGAAGTGTTAAAAGGGGCACCTTTAGGCCGATTTTAGACCCAAAAATCATGAATTCGGGTTGCGATAGTAGCCTTATCGCGTCGCGATTCTAACGTAAAGCCACCGCGA
>CAZXGQ010000094.1:9649-14257 GCA_964640415.1 uncultured Prevotella sp. | reverse complement strand
TCCGGCTTGCTGGCTCCGGCTCAGCAGAGTGGCATAGTCGGCAGTCTTCTCCCACGTGTTTTTGGCAATTTTCTTTATCCAGCCGGCTTTCTTCCAGTCGAAAATCATTTTCTTCAGGTTGCCGACTGTTGCATCACGCTTCAGTTTGGCCAGGTCATCACGCGTAAACCTGGTGTCGAGCTTGTCGAATATGATGCCGTTTACGGTGTAGCGCTGCTGCTCTTGGCTGGCCTTGACAGTAGTGTCGTCGTATGCCTTGGCAAACAGGTGCATATGCTCCCCGAAAACGTATTCGGCCATCAGCTCTGCAAACTCCACAACCTTCTTGCTCTCCCTCTCCTTGCCAGTGAGCAGGTAGACCACCGTTGCGCAGCGAAAAGCAATCACAGCATCGCGCTTACGGAAATAGGCAGCGGCATGGTCACCATTGGCCATAGCCTCAAGGCGCTTATTCTCGAGCCATGCCTCAATAGCCTTGCTGATGCGGTTGAGCTTCAGCGTGCCCTTGGCAGCGCACAGCTTCTCCACAGCCTCGTCGATGTGCGCAATGTTTGTGGCAGACAACTGCGGACACTTGATGAGGGGCTGAAAACTGGTGTCTGGCATCGTGGCGGTAAATACACGCGAGGTAAAGCCGCCTCCAATGGCATCGCCTTTGAAAAACCTGTTCATTGCGTCTGGGGTACCGGTGACGGACCAATTGTAGCGCATATTCACCGAACCGCTTACCGATTCCGCCGACTGAAAGTCTTGCGACCACTCGGCTGCGTCGAAAGCGGCAAGATATGCCGTGCGTTTGTTAGACCACTCTCCACGGTTGTTTGAACTGATTACGGCTGCAAGTTCCTCGCAGAAACTGCAGAGCGTAAGATCCTGCTCTTCGGCAATTTTCATGCGGTACAAGAGCCGGGTCGGGCTGATGTTGAAAGGCACTTTATGCATGACGAGGTGCGGGTCTTTAGGGGCTTTCTCGTTCGACTTGCGGGTTCTGCTTTTCTCATTACACTCATCTTCTACCTTGAATACCTGCTTGGATTCCTCGTCCCACTTTTTCATCCATGGCTGGACACGCCTGGCGCAGAGTCCCTTTCCGCTTCCCGATGGTGCTATAATCGCTGACATCAGGCCCAAACAATGGGTTGCGCCGTCAAGATACTCTACCCTCACATGGCTGGCATGAGCTGCTGCAATGGGCAACACAGCGACGAGCACGGGCATCTTCATGTCGCGGGGCACGCCAAAGAGCGTGTCGCTCAATCCCGGGGGCAGGAGCTTCGTTATCCTGTCGCTCAGCTGCAGCTGCCGGTTTTCCCATGTGTCAGCTTCGTCGGATACATCGTCGTCAGCGGTGGCTTTTGAAGTCAGACCGAGCACTTGGTTGCGAATCGCCCTTAGTTGTTTGGTAATTGGGAGATTAGGGGTAAGATATTGTCCATAAAAGTCTTTGATGAGCGATTTGCATTCTGTCTCCGTGGCATACGAGGGCATGCGCTGCTCCACCACCTTCAGCATCAGCTCCATGGGAACAACCTTGGTGATACCAGTGCTGAGAACTGTCATCAGGTTGTTGTGGCGGTGGCCTTGGGTGTCAAGTGCTTTGATGTCGATGTCAGCTATCTCAGTGCACACCCTGTCGAATATCACCAGTGCCTGCTCTTCCGTCATATCGTCTTGGATATGACTGGATGCTTTCGATGCGTCGCCGCAGCTCTTCGGTTGTGCTGATGCCACGGAAGATGCCGATGCCTTAGATGCGGTTGAATGTTTCGTTGCAGCGGCTGCCTGTGCCGCAGCGAAGAGCTGCGGATCATCAGTGCGGTGGAAAAGCAAGTCGCGGTCTAAATATAAGAAGTGTTTGCGAGGCACGGCAAACGAAGCACGAGACGCATCATGTACGCCTTTGTCGTAGCCACCCTCCGGCAGCCTCGTGTCCCCCTGAAGGTTCAACATGTTGAAGATGCGTTCGTGGGCTGCTTCTGTCTTCTCTCCGACTTTCTGCAGAAATCCGACGTGCAAGCCTAAGCCACTGGGAGACGTGTGCACAAAAGCGATGCCGAGTTCTTTCTCGTGCCTTTTTATTTTGTCCTCGTATAGCTCTTCCGGGGTGCCGTGGACCATATGGTCCAAATCGAGCATGGCAAGCCCCGAAGGGAGTGTGTCCTCGTTATTACGCTTGCCTGTAGTGGAATGGCCAACAAAGACAAAGGCGGGCAATTTTAATTTTAGTATCTTTTTTTCTTCCTCATATTGTTCAGACGTAATCTCGCCTGCCCGCATTCGCCGGGTAAGTTCAAAAACATCATCGTTTATCTTTGCCACGTATGGGTTGTCGAGAATAGAATCAAATTCTATTTCTGTGCATAGGCGAGTAGGGACATATACAGTGTTCTGGCAATCGAACAGCCTTGGGAATGTCTTCGCGACTTCTCCAGCTGCGCAACAGCACGAATCCGTCGCCGTCGCTTCAGTGTTTAATAAGGCTTCCGCGGCCTTAGCAATTTCGTTTGTAAATGCGGAAGAGTCCAGTTTGAACTGACTTCCAGTTGGTTTATTGTTCATCATCTTTTTTTTAATAGAGATGTTTTCCTCCATCATTTTATTACTTTTGTACCCCCTGAAGGGCGTTTTGTTTTTCATGTTTCGTATGCTAAATTACAAATAATATTTTTCTGTAGCCCTATGCGAGGGGATTTTCCTCGCTTTCTACAATCACAAATTTACAAAATATTTTCGAGACCGCAACACGCTTTGGCATGTTTTTTTAAACACTTTTTTTCATCGGGCTGTATGTAAGCGAGATAGCCTCTTAAGGCTAAAGCATATTTTAGAAGACCGAACGAAACATACTAATGGTTAACCAATTATGGATATAGCTTTAGCAGCCTCACAATAGGCGAAAACAATAGCCGCCGAGCAAAAATAAATGTTAACATTACATAACAAAACAGGACATATCGGTACATGTTGGGGCATATCGGGGCATGTTGGGACATAACTGTCAAAGACTTTATGTTATATCGTTACATAGCTGCACATACATAAAACTTCCAATCTTCAGAACATAATGACATAATTTAAAACATACAGAAAAGAAATCGCAAAACTCACACCACATTTTCCAAAAACCACATATCAAAGACATCGTTGGATTACCATCATCACTACAAAGCGAAGACGAGAATACCCAACGAAAACACACAGGTTACGGGTTACGGTTACGATAAGGTTTTCCAAACTGCTGGTGCCACCGACGACCTTGCAGAAGATGCCATCCCTATAATAGCCGTCGTGACTTGTATTAGTCTAATTTGCATTTATAATAATGTACGCGCGAACATTAATATAAAAGAGCATTAACCTTAATAGAAGAAGATACATGCCAAGCCAATTATCCCACGCAGAGTCGCAGAGCCTAAAAGACTTGTATTATTGAGTAGAGCTTAAGTTTTTACATACCCCATTTTTGGGGTATGACCTAAAAAGACTTGTATTATCTTGAGTCGAGCTTAGAGAGTTTTTATGAGAAATCTAAAGACCCTAAGAGAGAAGCCAACCACAGAATACTCCCAAGGCTGAAGGCTCTCTTGAAAACTCCAGTCTTCAATACAGCACAATCTCTGCGGCTCACATTCCTCTGCGGCTCTGCGTGCCGGTGCAAACAGACAGTCGTAGACAAAAGTGCTCACACCAGTTTGAAAATCCTTATCGTAACCGTAACCCGTAACTTTGTGTGTGTCACATTTCTTTCCTCTCCAGCAAGCCTGACCCGCAGGCAGGGTCTAACGGCAATGCCTTAACGCCTTAATGCCTGCGTCTCTACGCTCTAACGGCAGAGGCTTTGGGAAGTGAAGAGGGAAGAGGGAAGAACGAAGAGGAAGAACGAAGAGGGAAGAGGGAAGAATCTGTGAGAGCGAAAGAATTGACGCAGGAGCAAAATGTAAAGAATATTCAGAGAAAGCAAGAGAAAAACGAAAAGTCGGGAGTTGTTGGCGGAGAGACTGAAAAACAGCGGATTTCTCAAATATTTTTACTAACTTTGCATGTAGAAAAAAGACAAAGTGTTTATCAAATAATTTTACTAATTTCTAAAACTTTAATGGATTATGGCAATACGTTACAAAAAGCAGCAAGTGACCGCTGAAGCATTCAGCACCTACAAGAAGTGGTATGGCAAGGCAGTGAGCATGGGTGTGGTCACCACCAAGCAGCTCGCCGAGGAGATAAGCCACTCCACCACCGTTACCCGTTCCGACATCATGGCAGTGCTCATCGAGCTCTTCGAGGCCATGAAGACACACCTGCAGAACTCGCAGACTGTCTCGCTCGACGAGATAGGCTCGTTCCGAGTGGGCATCAAGAGCAAGGTGGCCGACACGGCAGACGCCTTCACTGCCAACAACATCTACGGCTACCGCATCATCTACTCGCCCGACACCAAGTTTGTGGCCAGCGGACAGGTAAGCTCTAAGGGCAAGCGCAAAGGCACTTTCGTGAAGACTCTGCTCGACGGGGTCACGGCCGAGGAACTGCCGTCGACAACGGCAACGGAATAGCGGCCCCTCCCCAGCCCCTCCCCCACCCAGGGGAGGGGGTTAATATGTATCAAGA
>CAZXGQ010000094.1:0-9549 GCA_964640415.1 uncultured Prevotella sp. | reverse complement strand
GGTATAAGAGTGGAAAAGACGATAAGAAGTGGGGAAAGGCGATATGAAGCGGTTATTTCGCGCCTTGCAGGGGCAGGTAGGAAATGGTTAAGGTTCGTCCACTTCCGAATGGTATTTTTCCATCAGAAATGACACAAAAACTACAGCTCTCATCCCTTGAAACACATCAGTCCCTCACCTGGTTGGGGGAGGGATAAAGGGAGGGGCCCTTTCCCCTGGTTGGGGGAGGGATAAAGGGAGAGGCCGGAGGGGTTAGGTTGACCGGCTGGCCGCTATTCTATCGCCTCTGTATTCAGTATGATTGTCGTCACTCCGATATTGAAAACGGCACCGTTGTCCAATATCAGCTTCTCTTTCGGGTCAATGCGCTCGCCGTTGAGGAAAGTGCCGTGGTTCGACGGTCCGTCGCGAAGCACATACTTGAGCTGGCCGCGCTTGTTGCGCGAGACATTGATGACACAATGCAGCAAGTCCATTGTCAGGTCACCCGTCTCTATAGGCATGGTTATCTTGTTGCCCTTCATGTATCGGCCTATGCTGTTGTCGCCCATCTGCAGGGGCAGCACCTGCTTGTAGCAGTAGTCGTTCTCGATGACGGTGATGCTACCGCAGCCGTTGTCGTTGGCCTTTGCCTCCTCTTCCGGATTTTCATCGTCCTGCCGCGGCCGCAATTTGGTGGTGCCGAGACGAATGCCGAACTGCTTGCTGCAATAAGGGCAGGTGAAGATGAGAGTGGAAGAAGAATTATACTTGGTCTCGTCGAAAGTGATAAACTCGTCACATTTCGGGCAGCGTACTCTTTTCATGGAAAATGTTTTAAAAACTGAATATCAGCGGGCTGTGGTTATTACAGCTCCACGACCCACGCTCCGGAAAACTCTTGGTTGGCGCGAAGCTTCTGAAGAGCTTTCATGGCTTCTTCGCGGGTGGAGAAAGCCCCCATCACCACCTTTACATGGCCGTTCTGATGAACCATCACGTCCTTATAGCCGCGCTTGGTCAGCTTGGCAACATAAGCCTCGGCGTTGGCCTTGGTGACACGGCTTGCCAACACTATCGAGAAGCGGCCTGCAGGCTGAGCCTCATCGGTTGATGCTTCGGTTGAACCTACGGCTTCAACATTCTGGCTTTCAACCATTTTGGCAACCTTCGAAGTATTCTTTATGGCGGTCTCTACATTCTGTCTTCCCGTGGTTACCTCATGCGGCATGACGCGGTTGAGCAGACGGAAATCGATGCTGTTGCCCGCCATCTGCGCACTGTTTACCAGCGGCGAAGGAATGACGAGGAACACTATTGCGGCAATGCACGCCACGGCCACATTGCGCCACAGGGCTATGACGCGCTGGGTGTGCTTCTTCTCGTCGTAGTCGTCAAAATCGCAATAGTCGTCAGGTGCCGTTGTCTCCTTTTCTGCTGAAGTCTGCTCGCTGCTGACAACAGTCCACGGCTTTGCGCCGATGCCATTGAGCTCGCTGAGAGTCTGCATGCCAAAGCTGCCGAGGCCATAGAGCTCGGGAGTGAGAATGCCGGCCTTGCAGGGGGTGAACTCATAGTTGCCCTCGCTGTTTACGCTGACCGTGCCTATGCCGTTGAACTCATAGTAGCCTTCGGTTGAGATGCGGTGCTTCAGTTCCTCCACATTCTTCTCAACCCTTTTGCAAGCCTCGGGATAGCTTATGTCATAGGAATCGACAAACGACTGTACCAACAAAGAGTCGTTGACCGTAACCTTCGGATTGAAGCCAATGTTACGGATTGGCGGAAGAAAGCTCCCGTCAGCCTCATCTTTACGAGCGTCGACATAGTGGGCCATAAAGCCGCCAAAACCAGGCACTATGACGCAATCGTTGCTCAAAAGAAGTATCTCTATATGTCTGTTTATCTCTATCACTGTTGCAAAATTATTAAAATCCCACATATCCTCCAAAAAAATCAAGGGCCAAAATAAATAAAAACAAAATATTGGCAGCATGTGTTGCCCGTTATAAAAAAGTTTATTATCTTTGTGCCAATCTAATTTGAGAGATTGACCATGATTTACGAAGAGACACATATAAAAGGAGTGTGGACTATAACGCCCAAGGTTTTCAACGACGCTCGCGGCTACTTTTTCGAAGCCTGGAAGCAGGCGGAGTTTGACAGCCACGTGGGCTATCACGTTGATTTTGTGCAGGACAACGAGTCGAAGTCATCCTATGGAGTGCTCCGCGGTCTCCATTACCAGAAAGGCCCCTACTCCCAGGCCAAGCTCGTGCGCGTGATAAAAGGACGTGTCATCGACGTGGCTGTGGACCTGCGCCGCTCCTCTCCCACCTTCGGCCAGCATGTAGCCGTGGAGCTTTCAGAGGACAACAAGCGCCAGCTGTTCATACCGCGCGGCTTTGCCCACGGTTTTCTCGTCCTGAGTCAGGAGGCCGTATTCACATACAAAGTTGACAACCTCTATGCCCCGCAGCAGGAGGCAAGCATCAGGTGGAACGACGAGACCATCGGCATAGAATGGCCCATTGACCCGAAGGACGTTGTGACAAGCGAGAAAGACCTCAAGGGCAAGACCTTTGCCGAGGCTGACGTGTTTGAATAGAAGTGGGCGCTATGAAGTATTCCGTATATTTGCTTTGCGCCATGCTGCTCGCGGGCATCAGCTCATGCCGGAAAAGCAGCAGCCCATCGCAGGAAGCAAAGCAAGAGAACCTGGCAGCAAAGAAGATGCTGCAGGGCATCTGGGTCGACGAGGACGAACAGGACGTGGCCTTCAAGGCAAAGGGAGACACCATATTCTACCCCGACTCCACATCGCAGCCTGTCTACTTCCAGATAATAGACGACACACTGGTGCTGCACGGGGCCAACGTGGCCAAGTATCCCGTAGTGAAACAGACGGCGCACCTCTTCGTGTTCCGCAACCAAAACGGCGACGAGGTGAGATGCGTGCTGAGCGACGACCCCGACGATGCCACCTTCTTCTCATCACGGAGACCCTTGCCGATAAACCAGAACCAAGTAATCAAACGGGACACGGTAATCGACTATAACGGAGAGCGTTACCACTGCTACGTTCAAGTGAATCCTACAACGTATAAGGTGACAACCCCATCCTACAACGACGACGGAGTGGAGGTAGACAACGTCTATTACGACAACATCATAAACCTCAACGTGTTCCACGGAGCCCAAAAGCTCTTTGGCGGCGACTTCAAGAAACAGCAGTTCACGAAACGCGTGCCCTCGCAATTCCTCAACGGAAGCATATTGAGTGACCTCACCTTCGACCATTGCGACGACAAGGGAATACACTACACGGCCTCGCTGATAAAGCCCGGCGACAGCATGGGCAGCTACCAGGTGGACGTGACGGTCAGCTACAAAGGACATTTGAAGATAGAATCAAAATAAAAACACCGGCAACAAACATAAGTGCTTATGAGAAAACTTTTACTTCTTATCGCCTTTATTGGAATGGTGACGGCGCCATGCCTGTCAAGTGCCGAGACGCTTTTCCCGGCATTGCCGGCAGAGACATCTCTCGCTTCCGGGGTGAACATATATTTTTCAGGTTCCACACTCCGTGTTACCGGAGGAGCCAACCTTACCCTGTCTGTCTACAGTCTTACCGGCGCGAAGGTGATGTGCCAGAAGATAGACGGCGACGACAAGAGCTGGAACCTCAACCTTCATAGCGGTTGCTATATCGTAAAAGTCGGCAATGTGGTCAGAAAGATTGCCGTCGCTTAAGATTGCGCTGGCAATACTGTCGCTGCTGGCTTTTGGGGTATCATGCGAAGAAAGGAAGACAAGTCCCAACAAGGACTTGTCGTTGTCTTATTACGACTCCCTGGCTATCCCCGCCTACGGTGTTTCGGCAGGCAAAGTGAAGCAGGAGTTGCAAAAGATGATGCGCAACGACGGCGACACCACTCTGAGCGACTATTACGTCAGGAAACACTACAACAGTTGCGGCTCCCTGGCATGGATAAGCCGCAAAGGCGTCAGCTTGAGCGCCGACAGCCTGCTGGAAAGGTTGGATGCGGTCAAAGCGATGGGCTTCAACCCGAGCCGGTTCCGTGTTTCAGAGATAAGCCGTGACCTCAAACGTGTGCGCGAGCTCCGCTTCGACGATGACCACCCTGCGGCAAAAGTCCTTGCACGGTTGGAATACAACCTCACCAAGGCACTGTTCAGATTTTCAGCAGGGCAACGGTTCGGATACACCGTCCCGTCAAGGCTTCTGAACCGCCTCGACTATGTAGACCCGCACGACACAGCTTCCAGAGCCTACAGGCAGCTCTACGCCCTCGACAGTCCGCGGCCCAACAAGAAATTCTATGAAGATGCCCTGCAGCATGTGAGGCAAGGAAGGATAGGCTCCTTCCTCGATTCCTGCGAACCGCAGTCGCCTTTATACAAGCAGCTGCTGGGCACGCTCAACAGCGATTCGGCCGGTTCGTTCAACCGCGCCCTGCTGCTTGTGAACCTTGAGCGGAGCAGATGGCGGCTCAACGACTATCCGTGGAATCACGACAGATACGTGCTCGTGAATCTGCCTGCCCTTCACCTTGTAGCCAAATGCAAAGACAGCGTACTGGTGTTGCGCATAGGGTGCGGTGCGTCCGCCACCAAGTCTCCCCTACTCGACGGCAACATAAGCCGGATAGACATCAACCCGCAATGGATAATGCCGCGGAGCATAGTGAAGAAGACCATCGTGCCCCGTCTCGGCAATACTGGCTGGTTTGCTTCAAGACACTATTTCATACGCGACCGCGCCACCGGAAAAATCGTCAGCCCTGCAGCCGCTTCTGCCGATGCACTGCTCAACGGCAGGCAGCTTGCCATTCAGGAAGGAGGCGAAGGCAATGCACTGGGCAGGATGATATTCCGCTTCAACAACGGCCTGTCCATCTATCTTCACGACACATCGTCAAAAGAGATATTCGACAAGCCCAACCGCGACGTAAGCCACGGCTGCATACGTGTCGACCAACCGTTCAGGCTTGCAGCCTTCCTTCTCGGCGACAACGAGAAGACCATCGGTCAGGTATGGTACTCCATCAATGCCGACGTGTCGTGTCTCGGGAAAAACAAGAGCGAACTGTCGGCAAAACAGCAGGCCGTGGCCGATACGCTCAGGCGCGACATGCTTATCGGCAAGGCAAAGGTAGAGCCTAACGTGCCCGTATATCTGTGGTATTATACCCTCTATCCTGACGACAAGGGTGTATTGAGAAGCCATACCGACATCTACGGTTACGACCCGATAGTCTTCAATTATCTCAAGAACTATTTATAGAGCAAGCATTCCCAAAAACAAAGATGTGGAAGAGACCATAACATACAGCCAGCTGGCAAGCCTCCTCGGAAACCCTGTTACACGCGAACAGACTTTTTCCAGCATGGTAGAGAAATATGCCGAACCTCTATACATGAAGATTCTGCATATCGTTCTCTCCCACGACGATGCCGACGACGTGTTGCAGGATACTCTTGCCAAGGCTTGGGTCAACCTCAACAGTTTCGAGGGAAAGGCCAAGTTCTCAACGTGGCTCTACCGGATAGCGGTGAACGAGGCCATCGACTTCCTCAGGCGAACGAAGGACATGGTAAACATCGACTCTCCCGAAGCCGTATGCATTGCCCAACAGCTTATGGCAGACGAATACTTCGACGGTGACGAAGTGCTGGCACGTCTTCAGCAGGCCGTTGCCAGTTTGCCGGAGGTACAGCGCGGTGTCTTCACTATGCGATATTACGACGACCTGAAGTATTCGGAGATGAGCACACGGCTTGGAACGTCGGAAGGCTCGCTAAAGGCAAGCTACCACATTGCTGCAAACAAGATAAGGCGGATGATGGAAAAGAAATAAGCCATGGCTTTCATTAAAGTCATGGCTTATAATATATTGACAACTATAACGTTATCCCCTTTAGCTTATACTAAATATTGAGAGCTGATGCTCTTGTTGTCCACCACTCGGCGAATGGTCTCGGCGAAGAGGCGTGCAACGCTGAGCTGCTTGACCTTTGAGCAACGCTGGGTGTAAGGAATGGAGTCGGTAAACACGATCTCCTCCAATGCTGATTTCTGTACGCGCTCTGATGCTGGACCGCTCATCACGCAGTGGGAAGCCATAGCCCTGACGCTCTTTGCACCACCCTCCAACATGATGTTGGCAGCTTTGGTTATGGTGCCGGCAGTGTCAACCATGTCGTCGACGATGACAACGTTCTTGCCCTTCACGTCACCGATGATCTGCATGCTCTCTACCACGTTGGCACGTGCGCGGGTCTTGTTGCAAAGCACCAATGGGCAACCCAGATACTTGGCATAAGTGTTGGCACGCTTTGAACCGCCTACGTCAGGTGAGGCAATCACGAGGTCCTTGAGGTGGAGGCTCTGAACGTAAGGAAGGAGGATGTTGCTTGCGTAGAGATGGTCAACGGGCACGTTGAAGAATCCCTGAATCTGGTCGGCATGCAGATCCATAGTGATGAGGCGGTCGATGCCGGCAGCAGCCAGCATGTCCGACACAAGCTTTGCACCGATGCTCACGCGGGGCTTGTCCTTGCGGTCCTGTCTTGCCCAACCGAAATAAGGAATTACGGCGATGATGTGACTTGCCGAAGCGCGCTTGGCTGCGTCAATCATCAAAAGAAGCTCCATGAGATTGTCTGAATTGGGGAATGTGCTCTGCACAAGGAAAACGTCCTTACCGCGGATAGACTCCTCGTAGGATACGGAAAACTCTCCGTCGGAGAATTTCGTAACTACAAGATTGCCAAGCGGGCAACCCAACTCCTGACAAATCTTCTCTGCCAAATAGCGTGTGTTAGTTCCAGAGAACACTAAGAAAGAGTTATTTTCTTCACTCATTTTTGTGATGTTATAATAGAAGTGTGTTGCAAAAGTATGAATTTTCTTGCATATCAGCAATAAAATAGGAAAATAAAAATTATCTTTGCACAAATTCTTGATTCATGTACATTAATCTTAACACTTTCGAAGGTCTTAACCGCCCGGCTTATATCCTTGAGGAGTCGCGTTTAAGGCGAAACCTTCAACTGATTTCCCATGTCGCGAAGTCTGCCGATGTCGAAATAATACTGGCCTTTAAAGCCTATGCCCTGTGGAAAACTTTCCCCATCTTCAGGGAATATATTTCCGCCACTACAGCCAGCTCCCTCTACGAGGCAAGACTCGGAAAGGAAGAGTTCGGCAGTGCCACGCATACCTTTTCGCCGGCCTATACCGACTATGAAATAGATGATATAGCCAAATGCTCCAGTCATCTGACATTCAATTCGTTGACACAAATGGAACGCTTCGCTGACCGTGCGTTGAAGGCCAACAGCACGGTGAGCCTCGGCCTGCGTGTCAACCCTGAATACAGCGAAGTGGGTACCGACATTTATAATCCCTGCGCACCCGGCACAAGGTTTGGCGTCTGCTCCGACAATCTGCCTGCCCAACTGCCCGCCTGCATTGAAGGATTCCATTGCCACTGCCATTGCGAGAGCGGTTCCGATGTCTTCGTGCGCACGCTCAGCCATATAGAAGAGCGTTTCTCAACATGGTTCAAGCAGCTGAAATGGATCAACTTCGGTGGTGGCCACCTAATGACACGGAAAGACTACGACGTGCAACTGCTCATCGATACGCTCAACGGTTTTCACCGCCGTTACCCTTGGCTGAAGGTTATCCTTGAACCCGGAAGCGCTTTCGGGTGGCAAACGGGTCCTCTCGTCAGTCAGGTCGTTGACATAGTGGAGAACAAGGGCATAAGGACCGCAATCCTCAATGTCAGTTTCACATGCCACATGCCCGACTGCCTTGAGATGCCTTACAAACCAGCCGTGAGGTTCGCCAAGACGCTTGACGAGAATGTCGGCGACCACGTCTACAGATTAGGCGGCAATTCCTGCCTCAGCGGCGACTTCATGGGCTATTGGCAGTTCGACCATGAACTGGCAATTGGTGAGAACGTCATTTTCGAGGACATGCTTCATTATACAACCGTAAAAACCAATATGTTCAACGGCATCTCCCACCCTTCCATAATGCTGGCAAAGGAGGATGGGGAGCTGAGCATGCTCAAGGAATTCGCATTCGAGGACTATAAGAACCGGATGGATTAGCAGCAAGCGCTGTTCTTACTCCACATTATTTGAAATAAGGGATTCATTTGTGAAATTTGGAAAAAGCATTACCTTTGCACCTGAATTATACCAAAACAGATGAATACTAACAAGTTTCTTTTAGTCAAAGCGTGGGTGCTGCTGTGTGTGGCATTCACCTTTGCGGCATGTAGCGACAACAGTTCCGACACGCCGACTCCCACCGACCAGGAGTATGTGGAGCAGGTGCTCGACAAGATGACCCTTCGCGAGAAGGTTGGACAGATGTTCTGGATCAGACCCGAGTATCTGATCGAAAAGATTGCATCGGGTGAGGTGCAGCCTGCCACAAAAGACTGGCCATCGTACAACGTGACAAGCATCACCGACGAGATGAAAGCGCTCGACGAAGAGTATCCTGCCGGCGGCGTAATACTCTTTGCACACAACTGTGTGGACCCGCAGCAGCTCAAGACCTTCGTGCCGCAGATCAAGGCACTCAAGAACTCGCCGCTGCTCTGCATCGACGAAGAGGGCGGACGTGTGGCCCGACTGGCCAACAACGATGCTTTCGGCCTGAAGAAGTTCACAAGCATGACCTGGCTCTGCCAGCACGGCGGTGCGCCCATGGTCTACAGTGCAGCCGACTACATCGGATCATATCTTAAGGAGTATGGCTTCGATGTCGACTTTGCCCCCGTGGCCGACGTGAACAGCAACCCCAACAACCCCATCATCGGCGTACGCGCATTCAGCAGTGACCCCGACTCTGTAGCCACGATGGTGTGCAGCTATCTCGACGGACTCAGTGCCAACGGCATCATCGGTTGCATCAAGCACTTCCCCGGACATGGCGACACACAGACCGACACACACCTGGGCTATGCCGAGACACAGAAGACATGGGCCGAGATGCTGACCTGTGAGATGGTTCCCTTCAAAGCCGGCATACAGCACGGCGTGGAGACCATAATGACCGCACACATCACCGCACCCAACGTGGATGCAGCCAACGTGCCGTCTACGCTCTCAAGCATCATTCTGCAAGACAAGCTGCGCAACGAACTGGGCTACAACAACATCATCGTGACCGACGCCATGGAGATGGGAGCCATCACCGACCAGTATACGCCCGAAGATGCTGCAGTGAAAAGCATTCAGGCAGGCGTGGATGTGGTGCTTTGCATACACAGCTACAAAAAAGCGTTCGATGCCGTGGTGCAGGCTGTGCAGGCCGGCAAGATTTCTGAAGACCGCATCAACGAAAGCGTGCGGCGCATTCTGCTCATCAAGAAGAAGCACGGAAGAATATAGTATCATACATGAAAAAGCCTCCTAACCGATAAAGGTAAGGAGGCTTTTGTGTTGAAAATGAAATTGTAATCAGAGGTAAGAGTTTACTTCTTGAGTATCTTCCAAATTACTCGTACTTAG
>CAZXGQ010000093.1:0-14287 GCA_964640415.1 uncultured Prevotella sp. | reverse complement strand
CAATACGAAAGGTCTGGCAAGTTCGAGGTTTAATACCCCTACCCTCCTGTTAGACTTCTTTTGGACAAACACCGAAAAGGGCTGACGCTTCTCACGAAGTGTCAGCCCTTTTCGTATCACCAGCATCACTACTTTCCGCATTTCTCCTTGCACCAAGCGGGAATGGACAGAATCTCTTGACGGGAGGCTGAAAAATCCATTTCCGTTTTTTCTTTATTCGACTTCAAAATGCTAACTTTGCAAACGGATAGGCCGGCTCTGAGCCGGCATCTACAAGAGAGATATATAGAAAGAAACGGTTGCGGGCGGCACACCCGAACGTCCCTGCAGCCTCCGAAAGCGAGACATGAACATAGGCCGAGCACACTCCAAGAAGAGCCGATTCGAAGCAATATACACTGCACACTACGTGCAGCTGTATTACTTTGCCCTGCACATCATCGACAACGACGATGCGTGCAAGGATCTGCTCAGCGACGTGTTTGCCAACCTGTGGAGTCATCTCGACGAAGTGGCCGACAGCAACGTGAAGTCGTATCTCTTCACCTCCGTGCACAACCATGCCGTCGACATCATGCGACGCGAAACGCGGCAGACGCAATACAACGAGGAATATCTGCGCGAGACAGAACTCTACTACTGCGAGATGCCCGACAACGGCGACACCGACCGCCTCGTGGCGCAGATGTTCGCCCAGCTCACCCCTCCCACCGACCAGATTCTGCGCATGTGCTACCTGCAGCGCATGAAATATGCCGAAGTGGCCGAATCGCTGCAGATAAGCCCGAACACGGTAAAGAAACACATCTCGAAAGCATTAAAAATATTAAGAGAGCTTTATAAAGACAAAAAGAATACCCGATTATCCTGATTGTACGTCTTATATATAAAGGTAACAGCAAAACCAAAGACAGATGAACCACGACACATCATCCACCGAAGACTTCACAAGAGAAGAGATTGCCCTGCGCAGTTGTCTGCTCCGCCAGGCCCATCCCGCCCCCGACGTGGCAGGAGAGCTTGAAGCCTTCATGCAGCGTCCCGACATCAATGTGCGCCACCGCCACCTAACAGTAGCTCTGCGCACAGTGGCCGCTGTGGCCGCCGCAGCCCTGCTGTTCATCTGCCTGCGCCCGCTGTTGCACACCAACCACCTCCACGTGGCCAAAGGAGCCGTAGTGGCCTACGAAGCAAGCAGCGGCACCGCCGACCGGCAGATAACCCTGCAGCAAGACGACGAGAAACCACAGGCCGTAAGCGCTGCCCAGCTCAAGCAAGCCCCAGCACCCACAACCACCCAACAGTATACCATCGCAACGCCGCAGGGTGCCATAGCCGAAGTGACCCTTGCCGACGGCACCACCGTCTGGCTCAATGCCGGCAGTCGGCTCACCTATCCCGCACAGTTCGGCGGGCGCACGCGCAACGTCACGCTGCAGGGCGAAGCCTACTTCAAGGTGGCCCACGATGCCAGCCACCCCTTCCTCGTGAAGGCAGGCAACGTCACCACCCGCGTGCTCGGCACCGAATTCAATGTACGCGCTTTCTCCCCGACCGACACCCACGTCACCCTGCTCGAAGGCAGTGTAGAGGTGACCTGCGAGCGCAACACCAAGCGAATAGCTCCAGGAGAAGACGCCAGCATCGGCAAGAGCGGCATCATCGTGAGCGAGACCGACACCGAGCGTTTCACGGCATGGAAAGAGGGCGACTTCTATTTCGACAACGAGACGCTTCTCACCATCGCTCAGGAGATAGGCCGGTGGTACAACGTGAGCGTGGTGTTCAACTCGCCCGATAAGATGCACACGCGCATCTTCTTCGCCGCCCCCAAGAGCAGCGACATCAACGAGATCGTGGACCTGCTCCACAGCATGGGCAAGGCCCAGGTGGAATACGACGGCCATCAAATAACAATAGAATAACCGAGACCGAGAGAGCATGTACCACCGAGCACATGCTCTTTTTTTATATACTTATTGCCATACTAACATTAATCATTTTCTTTTTCACGCAGAGCCGCAGAGGGTTTTGGAGCCGCAGAGGTCATGCCTTTGTTCTCTGTGGCTCAATAACCTCTGCGGCTCTGTGTGAAACAAACCATGGTGAGCCATTTCGCCATTTGGCATTCGGACGGGCACAAGGCACACCAAGAATCTTGATGATTTCTCACAATTCTTCCCCCCGAAACAATCTTTTTGAAACTTTTTTTGCACTTTTTTGTCAAAACCATACCCGATTTTTATTTTTGTTCGTCCCAATGTATAAAAAGACAGAAATAGATTAACTTTAAGTAAACAGGACGTCACTTTTTTATGAAGAGAGAGAAAAAGAAAACCTTCCTTGCTCTGTTGCTGCTCGCCATGCTCACCATGAGCATGCAGGCACAAGACCTGAGCAAGAAGATGAACGCAACGTTCAAGAACACGCCTCTGTCGGAAGTGCTGAAGACCATCGGCAAGAAGACTGGGGTGAGAGTGGAATTCGCCTACGACGACGTGAACGGCTACAAAGTGAGCACGCAACTCGCCGGAGTGAATGCCGAAACAGCCGTTAAGACCGTCATCAGCGGACACCCCTTGACCTACAAGGTGGCGGGCGGCAAGTTTATCATCGTCTCGCGCAAGGCTACTGCCACCCGCGCCAGCTACACGACAGCGGCACCCGCAGGCGACACCAGCCACAGTAACGGCACCACCACCGTCAAGGGCACAGTGCTCGACGACATGGGCAACCCCATAGTGGGCGCATGGGTGACGATGGAAGGCAAGCGTGTAGGCGCCACTACCGACGCTTACGGACAATTCATGCTCGACGTGCCCGACAACTATTCGGGCTACCTCACCTTCAGCTACCTCGGCATGAAGAAAGAGCGCGTGCATGTAAGCAAGGGTAATGGCAAGCTTATGCGCGTGGTGCTCCACGAAGATGCGTCAACACTCGACGACGTTGTCGTGACGGGTTACCAGGTGCTCGACAAGCGAAGCCTCACATCGGCCGTCACCTCCGTGAAGATGAAAGACCTGGAACGTGCCGACATGAGCAGCCTCGACCAGATGCTCGAAGGCAAGATTCCCGACCTGCTCGTCACCAACAACTCTGCCGAGGTGGGCGTGGCCCCCAAGATCCGCATCCGTGGCACTTCGACACTCATCGGTAACCGCGAACCGCTGTGGGTGGTCGACGGTATCGTTGTGCAAGACCCCGTCGACATCGCTGCCGAGGAGCTCAACGACCCCGACTACGTCAACCGCATCGGTAACGCCATCTCCGGCATCAACCCTCAGGACATCGAGCGCATCGACGTGCTGAAGGATGCAGCCGCCACAGCCATCTACGGTACCAAGGCCGCCAACGGCGTCATCGTGGTGACCACAAAGCGCGGTTTCGAAGGCAAGCCGCAGGTCAACTATTCTGCCAACGTGACCTACAAACGCCGTCCGCGCTACTCCGACCGCTCTGTCAACGTGATGAGTTCGAAGGAGCGCATACAACTTTCGCGCGAACTCGCCGCCTCACACTATCACTGGGACAGCGACGTGACACTCGTGGGATATGAGCAGGCTCTATCCTCGCTCTACAACAAAGACATCACCTACAGCGAGTTTGTCGACCAGGTGTCGGAAATGGAAAGCCAGAACACCGACTGGTTCGACCTGCTCTGCCGCGACAGTTGGTCCACGCAGCACACGGCCAGCGTGAGCGGCGGCAGCAACCGGTCGCGCTACTACGCTTCGCTCGGCTACAACAGAGAAAACGACGTGATCAAGGTCAACAGCAACGACCGCTACACCGCCTCGATGAAGATAGACAACACGTTCAGCAGGCTGCTCACGGCCTCCTTCTCGTTCAACGGCTACCACTACGTGCGCGACTACTATCAGGACGACCTCAACCCGCTTGAGTATGCCTATACCGCCTCGCGCACCATCAACCCCTTCAACGCCGACGGCACCTATGCCTACTACAAGAAACGCATAACGTCGGACAGCAAATACAACTACAACATACTCAATGAGCTCGACAACAGTTACAAGAAGCAGGTGGTCAACTCGTTCACGGTGACAGCCAACCTCAAGTTCACATTCACCGACTGGCTCTCGGGCAACGCCATCTTCTCCATGACCAACCAGAACACCGACATCGAAGGCTACTGGGGCGAGAAGACAGCACACGCGGCCGTGCTACGCGGCAGCGAATACGGCGAAGACATCGAACACAAGGAATACTCGAATATGCCACAGGGCGGCGAGCTCACCAAGAACAACGTGAGCGACCTCAACTGGACAGCCCGCTTCCAGCTCGACGCCAACAAGCAGTTTGGCGAAGACGACCGCCACAACGTGTATGCCACACTGGGTATCGAAGCCAACTCCGACAAATATAAGACTTACCAGACCGTGAACCGCGGCTACTATCCCGACCGTGGCGAGACCTTCGTGACCAACATCGACCCGACCGTCTACACCAGCTATGCAGCATGGCTCACGAGCAACGTGCCCACCATCACCGACAACATCACCAACACCTTATCCACATATCTCTCAGCCACCTATGCCTACAAGAGCCTCTGGCGTGTGAACCTCAACGGCCGTCTCGACGGCTCCAACAAGTTCGGCGACCGCAGCAACGAGAAGTTCCTCCCCATTTGGTCGCTCTCGGGCAGCTACAACGTGGGCGAGCTCATCAATGCCAAGTGGATCGACTACATGTCGCTGAAAGCTTCCTATGGTTTCCAGGGCAACATGCTCAACTCGCAGTCGCCCACTATGACCATAAAGAAAGGCACCATGGACAGCTACTACAACGAGTTCACCTCTACCGTCAACAGTCACCCCAACCCTGACCTGAAGTGGGAGAAGACCTCGTCGTGGAACCTCGGTCTCGACATGAGCCTCTTCGACCGCACCCTCGAAATGGAAATCAGCGCCTACTACAAGAAGACCAAGGATGCCTTCATGACGAAGAAGGTGTCTACCGTCAACGGTACCTCTTCCTACGTGATCAACGGTGGCGACGTGACCAACAAGGGCTACAGTTTCGACGTGACCTACAACGCCATCCGCACCAAGGACTTCCGCTGGACGCTCTCAACCTCCATCTCTAAGGTAATCAACAGCGTTGACTCGCGTCCCGATGCACAGACCTACGACCTCGACGACTTCCTCACGGGCAACGCCCTGGTCGAGGGCAAGTCGGTCAACACGTTCTACAGCTACAAGTTCCTCGGCCTCAGCCCCAAAGACGGCGGTCCGCTCTTCGACGACTATGCCGACAACCCGGCAGCCCTGCGCGGTCTGAGCAAGTACGACGTCTACACCACCGTGCTCGAAGCTTCGGGCAAGCGCGATGCCGACATCCAGGGCAGCCTCACCAACACGTTCCGCTACAAGAACTGGCGTGCTTCCGTTTCGCTCGGCTACAGCCTCGGAGCCAAGACGCGCCTCTTCGCCATGTACGGCAGCGCTGCTTCCGGACAGGCCTACGGCACGGCTATGTATCCTGAGAAGAACTACAGCCGCGACTATCAGGACCGCTGGATGAATCCCGGCGACGAGACCAAGACCAACATTCCAGCACTCATCGCCTACAACAGCGATGCCTATTGGAAATACATCAACCACTGGACGCAAAGCAACCAGGTGGCCTACAGCGACATTCCAACCATCGCCGACAACTACTGGGACATGTACGACTACTCAAACATCCGCGTGGTGAGTGCCGACTATCTGAAGCTGCAGAGCGCCAGTATCACCTATGAGATGCCGTCTACCACACTGCACCACATCGGCCTGCAGCGTCTCGCCATGACCCTCTCCGCCTACAACCTGTTCTGCATCTGCGACAAGCGACTCAAGGGCCAAACACCGACACAAGGCGGATTCACCACCATCCAACTCAGCGACCGTCCAAGCTTCTCGCTGGGTCTGAACGTAACATTCTAAACCACCACACTTCACATGAATCACAAGATATCAACATATTTAGCGGCAGCCGCCATGGCTACCACCGTGTTCTCTGCCTGCACCAGCGGCTTCATGAAGGAATATTCCCAAGACCTGAGTCGCGTGCAGTCGACCGACGACCTCAACGAGCTCATCGTGGGCGACTGCCTCCTGCCCAAAGGTCTCTTCAGCTACGGCGGTTCATCATACAGCTATGAGAACCCCAACTATGCCGTGCTCCACTTCATGGGCGACGAGATTCAGGAAAATCTGTATCTGGAGGGAAACAACGATCTACTCGGAGTGAGAGACACCTATTATCCCTACTTCACGTGGCAGCAGAACACCTACACCGACTATGAGGGCAAGACCACTCTGAAGAGCAACGAGCTGAACTACTGGTCACTGGCCTACGAGAAGATCAACAACTGCAACATGGTGATCGAGGCTGCCGACGAACTCTCCGTCACTTCCGAGGAAGACCAAATGAAGTTGCGCCGCATCAAGGGCGAGGCCCGTTTCCTGCGCGCCTTCTACTATCTCACGCTGGCCAACCTCTACGGCAAGCCCTATGCACCTTCCACTGCATCCACCACTCTCACCGTGCCACTGAAGACATCGGGCAAGGTGGAGAATGCCGACTTCACCCGCGCCACGGCTGCCGAGATGTATGCACAGATCGTGGACGACCTCGAACAAGCTGAGCACGACTATGAAGGCAACACCGAGTCGCTCTCCATCTACCATGCCAGCCTCGACGCCATCTACATTCTGCACAGCCGCGTAGCCCTCTACATGCAAGACTGGCAGACGGCTGAGACCTATGCCAAGAAGGCACTCGACAAGAACGACTACCTGCAGTCGACCATCGGCTTGGACGAGTCGACCTACTCCATCAGCAGCGACAACGAAGAGGTGGTCTATTCCAACGGTGCCAGCTGCCTGGGCAACATGCTCTACTGCACTCCTGGAAAAGAGTCGGGATGGAGCGACTATCGCCCCGTATACACCATTTCCGACGACCTCTACAATCTCTATGAAAGCAACGACAGCCGCAAGACGAGCTACATCACCATTCAGGACGACCCCAACAACAACGCCCCCACCTATCACAAGATAGACAACAGTGTGGCTTCGGCCGGCACCTACAAGAGCGTGAGCGACGTGTTCAGCATCCGCACGGCAGAGGCTTACCTCAACATGGCTGAAGCTGAAGCACAGCTGGGCAAGGACAGCGAGGCGTGCAGATGGCTCAACAAGCTGCGCAGCAAGCGCATCGAAGGCAACACGGCTCTCAGCCTGACCGGTCAGGAGCTTGTAAGCTTCATTCGCGACGAACGTGAACGCGAGCTCTGCCTCGAGGGGCACCGCTGGTTCGACCTCCGCCGCTACACGGTAGACGCAAAGTATCCCTACAGCAAGGAGATAACCCACACCATGACGGTGGTGAAATATGAAGGTTGGGACTATGTCATCGACCACACCAGCTACTACACCCTCGAAAAGAACGACGATGCCTATACTCTCGACATCCCCATCGAGGAGCGCGACTACCAGCCGGGCATCGGCAGCAATCCGCGCCCGGTGCGCAACGCCGTGAAAACCGTAACACCCAACGACTAACAAAGACACATACACGACATGAAAAAGATATTCAAAGCTCTCTTCCTCGCCTTAGGCATGACCGTAGGCCTCACCACCACATCATGCTCTAGCGATGAAGACACCACCCCAAGCCTCGCTGACGCCAACGGATTTGCCCCTGCCGACGACGACAACAGCGAGGAGGCCAACCTGCGCCGCGCGTTTGCCAAAGAAGTGGGCAGCTATCTGCTCTTCAACGACACCCTCACCAAGCAGCAGGTGTCGGTAGACGTAAACGGCAAGCCGGTGTACAAGGTGGAGACCGTAGACATCAACTACGTCATGATGGGATCCTCCGACAATACCTACAAATACACCTACAAGTATCTCTCCAACGCCGACAAGCAGAAGGCGGCCGATGCCTACAAGCGCACGCTGGGCAAGAAGTTGGGCAACATCAACCCCTACTCCGTGCTCCTCGTCGACACCATCAACAAATGGAAGAGTAGCGACGGCGTGTATATACTCAAGGGACAGGCGTCATATCTTCTCGGCGAGCGTTGCTACATCTTCAGCATGAACGGCGGCAAAGCCTACACCGACGACACTTACTTCGACAGTATGTTAGAGGACATTCTCTGCGACGTGTTCGTCAACAAGAGCGCACTGCTCGCCGACTACTGGTCGCCCGTGGAGAAACTCATCGGCAAATACAAGGACGACCTCGGCTACGATCTCGGCAAGAGCAACGACTTGGCACGCTCGGTGGGATTCCTCTACGACTGGAACAAATGGTATTTCTGCACAAAGAAGGCAAACGACCTGGCCGACTATGTGCATGCCGTGTGCACCTACAGCGAGGAGGAATTCGAAGAAGAGTTTGCCGGCTACCCCATCTGCATCAAGCGCTTCAAGGCGCTGCGCAATGCCATTCTCTCCGAGGGCGTACAGCTCGACAAGTAAACAAACATGATATAAAAGAACAGACATGAAAAAGTATATATGCATGATGGCATGGGCCGTGCTCGCGGCCTTCTGCCTCACCGCCTGCAGCGACGACGACAAGTTGCCTACGGTGACACCGTCGGCCTCGGGCACCATGACCGACAACGACGGCAACGAATACCACTGGGTGAGAATAGGTTCGCTCGACTGGATGACTGAGAACCTGCACGACGGCCTTCCCTTCTATGAAGACATCTACAACGACAGATATGGCTTCTACGGGCTGAGCATCGGCACACTCGACGAGGCCCAAGAGCAGTTTGCCGACTATGGCAACTACTACTCGTGGCAGGAAGCCATGGACAATGCACCCGAGGGATGGCGTCTGCCCACAGACGACGACTGGAAGAACCTCGAAGCCGCACTGGGCATGAAACAGGCCGACCTCGACCGCGAAGGCTGGCGCCCCGGTTGCTCCACGCTGATGACGCAGAAGAGCGAGGGCACCATGCTCAACTTCGTCTATGGCGGACAGATATGCTACTACAGCTGGCAGTATTCCGTCTTCCACGACTGCGACTACGGCTACTACTGGACGGGCACCAAGACTTCCGTCAACGGTGAGGATGCTGCCTACGCACGCATGTTCACCCCTGGACAGAATGCCGTCAACCGCCTGCAGATTCTCCACGCAGAGCACTTCCTCAACGTGCGCTACGTGAGAGACGCCAAATGACACAATCAATCTCTACAGATAAAATGATCACACGACTTTATCTGCTGGCCGCCGCGCTCCTCACGGGCACGGTGGTTTCGGCTCAGACCACCTTCAAGGTGAGCGGCACCGTCACGGGACTCACCGACAGTTGCCGCGTAACGCTCTTGGAAAACGAGGGCATGAAAGAAAAGATTTTCGGCTCCACTGCCTTCAAGGGCGAACACTTCGAGTTTGAAGCCAAATCGAAGGCGCCCTGCATGGCAAAGCTCGTTTTCTCAACAAAGAATGCCAAGGGCAACTGGGTGCACCGCGCCTCGCTCCGGCTCATGACGGGCAACGCTCCCGTCAACGTCAGCATCAGCAAGGACGACATGCTCAGCAATACCCATGATGTAAAGAAGGAAGCACGCGCCACCGTCACCTGCGACCGCAGCCAACAGGAATACAAGGAGTATCTCGACCACATGCGCCAATACGAGCGCACAGCCGACAGCCTCAGTTATGTGGAGGCGCGCGCATGGTTCGCCAACAACGGCGACGACAGCAAGCTCGTGAACGAGAAGGCGGCCGCCAATGCCGCCAAGCAGGTACGCGACGAGGAGAGCGACAAGTTCATGATGACGCATCCGCAGTATGCCATATCTGCTGCACTGCTGGCACAGAAGCCCTACGATGCCTACAGCTACTCCACCACCGACTTCGACCGCATGTATGCAGCGCTGAAGGACAATCCCGACACGCTCCACATGAACTTTATCAAGCGCAACCTCAAGCAGTTCCGCAAACTCGGCACGGGCAGCGCCTACACCGACTTCGATGCAAAGACAAAAGAGGGCAGCATCGTAAAGCTGTCGTCGCTCATCAAACCGGGCAAGATGACGCTCGTCGACTTCTGGGCATCGTGGTGCGGTCCCTGCCGCAACGCCATCCCCAAGGTGAAGTCTATACTTGAGGCTCATGCCGACGACTTACAGGTCATATCCTGCTCCATCGACGAGAAGGAAGAGGCATGGCGCAAGGCAGAGGCAGAAGAAAAGATGCCGTGGCCGCAGCTGCTCATCGAGAAGCAGACCTTCCAGAACGTGGTGGCTCCAGCCTACATGATAATGAGCATACCCAAGCTGATGCTCCTCGACAAGAACGGCAAAATACTTTGCATCACACACGACCCAATGATTATCAACCAAAAACTGAACAAATGATATCTTCAAGCATCATCAAGACGTTTGCCGTCGCTCTGATGGCAACAGCCTATTCGGCCTCTGCCAATGCACAGGGCTTCACCGTCAAGGGAAACATCAAGGGTGTGAAGGACGGCACAAGAGTGGCGCTCCGCTTCCGCGACGGCGGCGCACCCGAAAATGTGGAGACGCTCACCAAGGGTGGCAGTTTCGAACTGAAGGGCACCATCAAGTCGCCCATGATGACCACCATCGAAATAGACGACCGCCCCAAGAGCGAGGTCTGCGACACCGTGTTCCCCTACCCTCACGGCGTGAACTTCATACTCGAAAACACCGACTACACCATCTCTGCCGCCTGCTTCGACAGCATTCCGCAATGCATGGCCGTGCAGGGATGCATTCTGCCAAAGTATCGCAACGTGACCGTCAAGGGCGGCAAGGCGCAGGAGCAGTATGCCGAATGGATGAAGACTAACTTCAAAGAGATGGTCGACTACGAGAAGGCCGACAACGACTACCGCCAGGAGCGCTACTTCTCTGAGGGCGGCTTCATGCACTACGACACCGTGAAGGTGGAGGCTCTGAGCCGCATCAAGGACGAGAAGGAGCAGGTGCTGAATGCAGCCAACCGCCGGTTCATCGACGCACATCCCGACTATGCCATCTCGCTGATGCTGCAGACGAAAGAGACAAAGGTGCCCTTCTGCTACACGGCCGACGAGCTCGACGCCATGCTGAAGAAGTTCAGCGGCAACTACGACCAGGAACGCTTGAAGACGTTTGCCGAGACGGTGGAGAAGCTGAAGAAGTATCCGCGCGGTGCCCACTACACCGACGTAAACGTACAGACCCCCGACGGCAAGGATGCCAAGTGGAGCGAATACATCAAAAAAGGCAAGTACAACTTCGTTGACTGTTGGGCATCGTGGTGCGGTCCCTGCCGTGCTGCCATCCCAAGCGTGAAGGAAATGTACAAGCGCCTGGGCGACAAGGTGAACATCATCAGCGTGTCGGTCGATAAGAAGAATGCCGACTGGCAGAAGGCGCTGAAAGAAGAGAACATGCCCTGGCCGCAGTTTGTGGTGACCAAGGAAGGCAGTGACCAGTTGCACAAGGACTACAGTCTCACCTTCGTGCCCTCGCTCATCGTCATCGACCCCGAGGGTTGCATCCAGGTGTTCACCAGCGATCCCGATCTGGCTCACCGCTATCTCGAAGAGCACGCCAAGTAATCATACACACAGCATAAGCTAAAGAAAAGGGCTTCCGTCCTCCACTCAGTGGAAGGCAGAAGCCTTTTTCTTATAGATGCACAACAACCGCTTTACAGGGCGGGTTTTGTGCTCTCCCACACCCCGAATGGGATAATCTCTGCGGCTCTGCGTAAAAACAATATTCAGGCGATTGGCTTTGATGTGTTGTGGAGTTTCCGAGCTACAATGCGCTCAGCCTCCGCCCTTGCCGGCTTGCCGGTGGCTGTCATCGGGAGGCTGGTGACGTTGACAAAACGCTTGGGGACCCAATAGGCTGGCAAGGCTTTGGCACACAAATCATGGAGACTGTCGCTTGCCAGGCTGTCGCCTTCATACAAGAGCACTATGGCCTCACCAAACTTCCTGTCCGGCATCTTGGTTATCATAAACGGCATGGGCAGGCATTGTCTGAGCCGGTTCTCCACGTCCTCTATCTGTATCTTTATGCCGCCGGAATCTATTACATTATCCTTGCGTCCAAGGATTCTGAACTGCAGCCTTCCCGTGATGTTATCCGTGCGAAGCTCTACCCTGTCGTTGGTCTTCAACACACCATCGTGAACCAAAGGCGCATCAATGACCAAACAGTCGTCCTCGTCTGTACTTACGTCCACTCCGTCAAACGGCGTGTACCACAGGCTCGCCGCATCGCCGTTGAGCCGCCTCAGGGCAATGTGCGAAAGCGTCTCGGTCATGCCATAGGTGCTCCAAACATAGTTTGGGAAGGTCCGGAGTTCCTTTGCCAATTCCGCATCTATCGCCCCGCCTCCTATTATAAGGTGCTTTATCCGCGCGAGTTTCGCTCTCTCCTCCGGCACCTGCAGCGAGTTGTAAACCTGCAACGGCACCATGGCGGCAAACGTGGTGGCATCAACCGAAGCCAACGGATGTCCGCTTGGCTTCACGCTGACGAGCTCCAATTGCCGTTCTATCGCCCTTACGACCACCATCTTGCCAGCTATATAATCGAGCGGCATGCAGAGCAGGGCGGTGTCGCCTGGCTTCAAACCGAGGAAGTCGCACGTGACGCGGGCCGAGTTGAGCATCTTCTCTTTCTCAACCCACATCGGCTTAGGCTTGCCCGTGGACCCACTCGTGTGCACTAGCACCGTGGAACTGTCGTTGCGCCATTCGTTCAGGAATTCTTCAAGAACCATAACTTGTCTCCTGTTATCTTCAACGGCATCTCCACATTGTCGGTGTAGAGCATGCCCGTTCCCAATCCTTGCGGCATGGAAACCTGCGGGCCATACTCCTCGGCGCAGAAATGCGCAATGGCGTTCAGGCCCACATTGCTCTCCAACGCTGAGGTTATCCACGACCCGACGCCACGCTCTTTGGCCAGCCTTATCCACTCTCTGCAACCCATCATGCCGCCGTGCAGACTGGGCTTGAGCACGATGTAGGCAGGATGAACGGTATCGAGCAACCGCACCTTCTGCTCAGGCTGGTTCACGCCTATCAGCTCCTCGTCGAGAGCTATCGGCAATGGCGATTCCGCACAAAGCCGCGCCATGTCTTTCCATTGGTGCTGCTTAATGGGTTGCTCAATCGAGTGGATGTCATATTTGGCGAGTTCCTCCAGCCTTTCCATGGCATTGTCGGGCGTGAATCCGCCGTTGGCATCCACGCGCAACTCTATCTGCTCCTTGGTGAAGTGTTCACGGATGTGCCTCACGAGGTCCAGCTCGCGTTCGAAGTCTATCGCACCAATCTTCAGCTTCACGCAGTGGAAACCCTGCTGCAACTTCTCCTCCAGTCGCACGTACATCTCCTCGAAGCTGCCCATCCACACGAGTCCGTTGATGGGGATGCCTTCCTTTCCCAAGCCAAAAGGCGTGTTCGAGAGTGCCGTGGAACCATTGGCGTCGAGTTGGGCAAACGCCGTCTCCAAGCCGAAGAGTATGGAGGGAAACGGCCTCAGCATCTCGTAAGGAATGCCTTCTGTCTGCTCCACCCATTGGCACGCCTTGCGCAGCAATGCCTCATACCTGTCAGCAGGCATGGCGTCGCAGCTCAAGTCGGGCAACACTGAACACTCGCCCACTCCCCTCACGCCATCCTTTTCAAGGGTGACATAATAAGAAAGGTGAGTGGTGTACACGCCGCGCGACGTCCCAGCCGGTTGCTTGAAATGCAAGAGCCTGGAAGAGATAAAAGTCTTTATCATGTTTTTATGAAACCATTACTTCGTAGAGTCTATCAAACGCCCAACCCAAGACTATTTATGGGAACTGAGGGTACTTGTCGAAATCAGGCTTCCGCTTTTCGAGGAAAGCCTTTCCGCCCTCCTGCGCCTCGTCGAGGGTATAATAGAGCATCGTGGCGTCGCCTGCGAGTTCCTGGATGCCTGCCTGTCCGTCAAGTTCGGCATTGAAGCCGGCCTTCATCATGCGCAGGGCCAACGGCGAGCGTTCCATCATTGTCTCGGCCCACTCCACCGTGGTGTCCTCCAGCTTGTCGAGAGGCACCACCTTGTTCACGAGACCCATCTCGAGAGCCTCCTGCGCCGTGTATTGCTTGCACAGATACCATATCTCGCGGGCTTTCTTCTGCCCCACGATGCGGGCGAGGTACGAAGCGCCAAGGCCTGCGTCGAACGAGCCCACCTTGGGTCCGGTCTGTCCGAAGCGCGCGTTTTCCGAAGCTATGGTAAGG
>CAZXGQ010000092.1:0-14644 GCA_964640415.1 uncultured Prevotella sp. | reverse complement strand
GTAAATTATTCCGGACACCAGTGTTGCTTTACAAGAAAAGGCCTGTGTCTACCCATGCGGAGTAGATACAGGCCTTATTATTTTAGAAAAAGACTGATCGCCTTATTGCGCGTAGATGGCAAGCTTGTTGATTGAGCAATAGCCCCACTGCATGTAGTTCCAGCCCCAATAGCTCTGGTTGAGGGTCATTGTGGCACGCACATACCTGCCCTTCACTGCCCCATAGAGCACGTAGGCCGTGTAGTAGTACCAACCCGAGCGGACGCTGACGCCCTTGTGGTCGGATGAGGACCCGAGCGTGGTCCACGTCTGGCCGTCGGTGCTCACTTCCACGTTGGTAGCTGTGATGACGTCGCTGCCGAAGAGGAAGCCCGTGATGTCGCGCTCCGAGCCGAGGTCGATGACGCAGCTTGCCGTGCCCTGCTTGTTGGTGAAGTTCCAATAGCTTGTGGTGAAGTCTGAGGCGTTGAGACCGTCGGCGGAGAGACAGCTCATATCGTTGCCTGATATCTCGCTGCCGATTATCGCCGTGGCGTCATCGTTGATAAGGCTCTCTGTGACGTTGACAACGATGTAGACAGGCTCGTCGAGCTCAGTCTGCTTGCCGTTGAGCGTCACCACAGGGCGCATGGGCAGGAGGTAGGAGCCTATGGCAAGTGTCTGTGCAGCCTCGTCGGGAGCCGTCACCTTGACGCTGCCCTCAGCCTGCGTGGTTGTGCCGGGAACGGTAGTAGTCTCCACGCTCAAGGCATTGACCACATTGTCGGGCAGAGCCTGGTACTGCGTGTTGTTGGCCTGGTTGTAAGCGTCTACCAGCGTCATGTCGGCCTTCAGCGACACAGTGGCCTCAACGCCCAGATTGACGAGGGTGCCCGGCGTGAACGACACGTCGATGCCGCCGAAGACGCCCACCGGCGTGTTGACGATGCTCGCCGTGGCTGTGGTCGACTTGAACTTCAGGAAGTTGCCGGTCGTGTTCACGATGAGGTATGCCACGCCCTGCTCCTCACTGCCTACCGCACCCGACGGCGAGACCTTGAGGGGGATAATGTAGCCGGGCTCGGAGAGTTTGGCAAACGACTCCTGAGGCACGTCGACCTCCACGGAGTCGGTGCTCACATACTCGCCCTGCCTGATGGTGGCGTTCTTCACCTTGAGGCTGCTTATGACGTCGGCCGGAGCTGAGACATAAGATGTGCCGTGGGCCTCGTTGTATTTGCTCACGAAGCTGGTGTCGGCCACCACGCTCACGCTGACGTCGCCAGTGGTGGGACGCTGGATCTGTGCAGGGAAATAAGCCTTGGCAGAGCCGAACTCGCCGACAGGAGTGTGATAAATGACTCCCGTAAACTCCTTTTGGGTGGCCTTGCTGAGGAACACGAGGTCGTCGGGGTTGCCCGTTACGTCGTAGGTCTCGTCGCTTGAGCATGAGGCAAGCCCCAGACCCATCACGGCCGACAGTCCTAATGCTATATATAGATTATGTATTTTCATAACGTATTATTGTGATACCTTGTTGTTGTTGTCCTTGACGAACTTTATGTAGTTGGCAGCATTCGGAGTCGCTACGAGGCTTCCGTTGCCGCTGATGTCACGCTTCGACTGTGTCCAGTCCATGTCGTAGCCGTTGCCGGTCTCGTCCTTGATGATAGGGCCTGAAGCCTGGTCCATCTTCCAGTAGGCCAGCAAGCCGTTCGACTTCGGGTCTACGCCTGCAATGCCGCCCTGGATCTCGCTTGCCGAGAGCACGCGGTTCCACACGCGTATCTCGCACATGCGGCCGTGGAAGAACTGTCCGCTTGGGTAGCCTTCCCACGACATGCCCATCTCGAAACGCTGGAAAGGCATCACCTTGCCGGCGCTTGTGGCCGTTGCGTCTTTCACGCCGTCGACATACATTGTATAGTCGTTGCCGTCGTAGGTGCACGAGATGAGATACCAGCGGTTGTTGCCGAAGAGGGTCTTCGAGAAAGCTCTGCCGCCGGGCAGAATCCACTGCAGGCAGTTGCGTGCCGTGCCCGACTCGCCGAAGCGGAACATGTTGGCGTTCTCCTCGTTCTTGCCCTCGATGGCCAGCACGCGCTGTATCTGGTTGTCGGAGGCTGTACCCGTGCCGAGCGCCGTTGGGTAGACCTTGAACTCGATGGTATACTTGGAGAGGTCTACGCGCTTGCTGTCGTCGAAGACGAAGTTGCTCGATGCGTTATAGTTGTTCTCCAGGGCATAGAAGTTGAGTATTCGGCTTACGCGCAGGTAGAGCGTGCGCGATGCCTCTATCACGTCGTCGGTGCCGCCCTTGGCACTCTTGATGGTCACGGGTATGAGATAGGTGCGGCCCGTGGTGAAGTTGTCGGTGCTCACCATCTCGACGCTTGTGGCAGAAGAGATGGCCTCGCCGGCCTTGATCTTCAGGTCGGAGGCGTTGAGCTTTACGGCTCCAGCGGGAATGGCGTAATAGTTGGTGCCGTTGGTCTCGTTATACTTCGACACGAGAGAGGTGTCGATAGCCACCGTGAGGTCGACGTCGGCAGTCACCTTCTTCGTAGACGACACCGTGATGGGATATGTTGACGGCACGTCCTCCACCACGAACTTCTGCAGCGGTGTTTCCTCCGTGCCTGTCATCAGCAGTCCGTTGCGGTCGTAGTCGAAACCGTCGCCCTCGGCATTGCATCCAGAGAGGACCAGGCTGCCGGTGGCAATGGCTGACATTATCAGAAAATGGAATATCTTGTTCATAATAATGATTCTTTGTGATAAATACTTGTTCTTGTCCCTACTTGCGCACGGCGGGGTTCATTATCTGGATGGCTCTGCGGAAGGCGCTGTAAGGTGCGTCGTCGGTAGAGGTGTCCTCTGTGCCGTCGGGGAAATACTTGTGCTGCGTGGTGTTGGAGTAGTTGTGGTCGAGATAGAAGGCTCCGCAGCCGCCCTTGTGCTTGCCGTTGCCCGGCTCCCACTTGGCGTAATACTCTATCTGTCCGCCGTCGTGCTTCTGGCCGAACGACTCGCAGTAGACCGTCTTCTCGTCGGGTCCCGTGGCGCCTACGCCGGAGCCTTGTCCGCTGTAGGCCTGCTTGATGATGTAGTCGAGCTGGTCGTTGTCCACGCCGCTTGGATAGCCTCCGAAGTAGTCGATGATGATCAGACGCTCAGGCCATTTGCCGTCCGGGCCGAAATACTTGTTCACCTCGTCCACGACGATGCGCACGTTGTTGCCAGACCATCCCTCGCAGTCGAAGTCTACGCCGTCGAGGTCGTTGTTGACAACAGTGTCCACGACCCAGCGTCCGTAGGCGCGGATGGCAGCCTCTGTCTGGTCTTTCGACAGGTCTACCACGCTGTCCTTGTTGACGTTGAAGGTAGAGTCGCGGTACCAGAACTTGTGGCTGTAGTTGGAGGCGTCGGCATGGAACACGAAGCGCGTGCCCTTCTTCTCGCGTGTCTCCACCATGTCGGCATAGGCGTTGGGCTGGCTCTCCTTGCTGGGCAGACCCATCCACAGGTTGCAGATGTCGAGCGAGTCGGGCAGACCCATGAACTTCTCGCCCCACGACTTGGCAACCTTCTCGCCTTCGCTGCCCTCTGGCGGTGCCCATGCGGCATAGTAGCAATAGCTTATCTCGTGAGGGCTCTGCTTGAAGGCCCGCAGATTCTCATAGTATTGTGAATCGTAAGTGGTCAGCCTCTGTATCTCAAGAGACTCAGCGTCGGTGTCGCAACTGCTCATGGCAATGCTTCCGGCGAGGCCCAGGACGGCCACATAAAGGATATTTCTGAGTTTCATGTTTTGATTTCGTTTATGGTTTTGAAAACGGGGTTAATGATTTGGGTTCTTGTCCCACCAGAGCTTTGTGCCGCCATTGTCGGTACCGCCAAGCTGCTTCACCGCTCCCTGCATGGCCTCGGAGTTGGTCTCATAGAGCGTTGAGGGATAAGGCATGCGGCGGATGCCGAGCTTGGTGTCGATGGCGCCTCCGCTCAGGTTGCGCACCACGGGTATGATCTTAGGATAGCCCGTGCGCCTGTATTCAGCCCATGCTTCGGGGCTGATGGGCCAGTTGGCAATCCACTTCTGCGTGATGATGCGCTCGAGGTTGGTCTCGAAGCTTGCAGCGTCGTCCCAGCTCACGGTTATGGTGCTGGGCTGCTCATAGTCGTCGCTGTTGCCGGTGTTGTCGACGTAGGCAGCGGGCTGGCTCTTGCTGTCGCTGAGGTAAGCGTCGGCACCGTCGGCTCCGCTCTCCTTGAACGCCACCCTTACGCCTTCCTCATAGAAGTCCTTGGCGGTGCCGCCCATGTTCCAGCCGCGAAGGGCGGCCTCGGCACGGAGGAAGTAGCTCTCCGAAGCCTTCATGATATAGATCGGCGAGATGGTAGTGATGTTGAGGTTGGAGATCTTGTCGCCCTGATAGTTGGCCTTGCCGTTGGAGTTGACGTTGGCACCCTGGCGCACGCCGTGGTAGCCGCCTTCGCCTGCCTCCTTGAAATACTTGCTGAGGCGCGGGTCGTTGAGGCCGTTGAGATAAGAGTCCATGGTGGCGCTCATGCGCTCCTCGCCCCAAGAGTAAGCCTGCTCGTAGAGAGGGTTCATCAGCGAGATGCTGGTGCTCACGATCTCTGCGTCATCGCTTGCGCTCTCGAGGAAGCCCACCGTAGAGGCTGCCGACTTCTCTGCCTCGGTCTTTGCCAGAGTGGGGTCTGCGTAGACCACGCGAAGGGCAAGGCGGAGACGAAGGGTGTTGGCGAGCTGGGTCCACTTCATGGCGTCGCCGGAGTAGACGTAGTCGTACTTCGACATGATCTTTGTGCCGGCCTGTGCATAAGGCGTCAGCACGTCGATGGCGCTGTCGAGCTCCTCGAAGAAGCGCTTGTAGACCGCCTGTTGCGAGTCGAACTGTGCGTTGACGTTACCCTGCTTGAAGGTGGTGTAGGGTATCGGGCCGTAATAGTCGGTGACACGGTGCATGGCGAGCACCTTCACCACGTCGCCCAAGGCCTTGACCTGCGGCTGGTTTATCTCGGTGGCGTTCTTTGCGAGATTCTGCCAAGCGGGCATTATCTGCGTGAAGCACTGCGAGTACATCCTGTTGCCCCAGTCGGTAGAGAACGAATAGCACCCGTTGTGGTTGCTGCTCCTCCATGTGCCCGTGGCACCGATGTAGCCCGAGTACCAGTCGGAGTTAAGGCCCTGGAAATGCTGGTAAGCACCCGTTGAGCCATAGCTGTCGTCTTGCACGCCGCCAGCCGTGAAGGGTACCATGCGGATGAGCATCTGCGAGAAGAACGAGCCCATCTTCAGTCCGTCCTGCTCCATCATCTCCTCTGTGGCCTCGTGGGGGTTGGTGTTGATTTTCTCGAAGCTGTCGGTGCAAGCCGACATTGCCATCATGGTCATGGCACCGAGAAATGTATATTTGATGATTGATTTCATAATTTAAGAATCTATGGTTTTCTGTATGTCTTGGTCGGGGTTAGAACTTGACTTTCACCGAGAAGCCCATTGTGCGCAGGCTTGGCTGCATGAAGTAGTCGATGCCCTGGTTGTAGGTGCCCGTGCTTGCCGTCATCTCCGGGTCGAACGGAGCCTTGTTGTAGATCATCCACAGGTTGTGGGCCACGAAGCTCAGCGTCATGCCCTTGATCCATCCGATGTATCTGTGTATAGGTATGTCGTAGCCGAAGCTCAGCTCCTGCAGGCGCAGGTTGGTTGCGCTGTAGACATACTGCGAAGCGATGGTCGACGTAGGGCTGGCGATGGTGGTGTAGTAGTCGTGAGCGTCAATCTTGAAGCCCTGCAGCTCCACGCCGCCGTTGTCGCGTGCATCGGCCGAAGCCTTCGACGTGCCGTAGGCGTCCATGAGGCTCTGCGTGAGCGACACCACGTGTCCGCCGTTGCGGTAGGTGAAGAGGAAGCCGAGGTGGAAGCCCTTCCAGCTGAAGTTGTTGCCCCAAGAGAGGTTATAGTTGGGCAGGGTCGTTCCGGCATACTTGTATTCGTTGGAGGTGGCCACCACGTTGTAGTTCTGCGTGTCGATGTAGTAGCCTCCGTGCTCGTCGGTCTTGAGGGTGCGCACATAGATGTCGCCCAGGGTTCCGCCCTCGGTTATGGTCTGCCGCACACCGTTGAAGCCGCCAAGGTCCATCTGGCCCAGCGAGTAGGTCTCGCCGCTCTCCGGGTCCTTATAGTCGGTTATGAGCTTCTTCACCTTGTTGCGGTTGAGTGTCCACGTGAGGTAGGTCTCCCACTCCACCGGTCCGAGAGGTTGGTTGAAGCGTGCACTCAGCTCCACACCCTTGTTGTCGACGCGGCCGCCGTTGACCCACATGTTGGTGTAGCCGGAAGTCTCAGGCAGCTTGATGTTGAAGAACTGGTTGTAGGTGCGCGAGTGGTAGAGCGTGGCGTTCACCTTCAGGCGGTTGTGGAAGAGCACGAAGTCGATACCTGCCTCCCACGACTTGGTGCGTTCTGCCGTCAGGCTTGAGTTCTTCTTGAACGTTGATGTAGACGGTCCGGCGTTGGTCACGGGATAGGTGGTCATTGTCAGGAACGGGTCGGTCGGGTCGTTGCCCACCTCCGAATAGCTGATGCGCGTCTTCAGGTAGTTGAGGTAGCTGTCGCTCTTTATCTGCGGCACTATCTCTGTCCAGATGCCCGAGATACCTGCGCTCCAATAGAAGAAGCTCTTCTGTGCTCCGGCAAGTTTCGACGACCAGTCGTTGCGTGCCGTCACGTCAAGGTAGGCCATCGACTTGTAGCCGAGCTGCGCGCTGGCATAGAGGGCTTCCTTGCGGGTCTCGTAGCCGCTCTGCGAGTGCTTGGTGTTGGGGTCCGACGTGAGGACGTTGCTCACCGTGAAGAGGTTGGGCACCTGTGCCAGAGGACCTTCCCAACCGTCGCGGTCGAGGTTGCGCTGGTCGTAGCTCGTACCGAGGGTGGCTGTGATGTTCCAGCGGTCGTGGTCGAAATACTTGTTGATGTTGGCGAACGCCTCGGCATAATACTGCTTCGAGTTCTGGTGGGTGAGGCCGTAGGCACCGTTGTCGCCGTGGGCGAACTGGTTGATGGTGCTGGCATAGTATTTCTTCTCGTAGCGGTCTTCAGAGCGGTCGTACTTCACGCGGCCGGTGAGGCTTATCCAAGGTGCGATCTCGTATTTGAGCGATGCGGTGAAGATATGGCGCTCCTTGTGGTTGACAAACTTGTCGCGCTCGGTGGTCCAGTAGGGGTTCTGCATGCTCATGCTCATGTCGCCCCAAGGCCAGTACTGCACGGGGAAGTTGCGGTCGGAGTCGTAACGCTCAAAATATTTCACGGCGTTGAAGTCGGCCCCTGGAGGGAAGAGGTAGAGGGCATAGAGCGGGTTGAAATATTGTCCCTGCGAGATCATGTTCTGCTCCTTGACCGTTGTCATCATATAGCTCAGGTCGAGGGTCATCTTGTCTTTTAGGAACTTGCTGGTATTGCGCACGCTCACGTTGTAGCGGTCGTAGTCGTTGTTGTGGATGAGTCCCTGTGCATTGTTGGAGCCGAGAGAGAAATACGTCTGGTTGCGTTCCGTTCCCGTAGACACGGCCACCGTGTTTGAGAAGTTGGTAGAGGTCTGGAAGAAGTCGGCGGGATTATAGCTCGACGGCTCCGAGAGCTTGCTGCCCCAGCTGTCGAAGCTTGTGGATGATGTCTGGCCGTAGGTGTTTTGGAACTCGGGCATCACGAATGGATGGGAGAACTGGAAGCTGCCTGTATAGGTGACGTCGAGCTTGCCTTCTTTTCCTTTTTTTGTCGTGACGAGGATGACACCGTTGCTCGCCTCGCTGCCATAGAGGGCTGCGGCAGAAGGGCCTGAGAGCACTGAGATCGACTCGATGTCGTCGGGGTTGATATTGGATATGGCGTCACCGGTGGAACCCGAGCCTTCGTATATGCTCTCCGGCTGGTCGCCCTGGATATCGGTCATGGGTATGCCGTCGATGACGTAGAGCACGTTGTTGTTGCCGTTGATTGACTTGACACCGCGCATCACGACACGCGAGGCACCGCCGATGCCCGATGAGCTGGCGTTGATCTGCACACCCGCTACCTTACCGTTGAGCGAGTTTACGAAGTTGGCATCCTTCACGGTGGTCACGGCGTCGGAGTTGAGCTGCTGCACGTTGTAGGACAGCGACTTTGCCTCTTTCTTAATGCCGAGTGCGGTGACCACAACCTCGTTGAGCACCTTGTTGTCTTCTTCGAGCGAAGCCTCAAGCGAGTTGCCTTTCACGCGCACTTCCTTGTTGTTGAAGCCCACATAGGAGAGCTCCAGGGTCTCGCCGCGCGAGGCGTTGATGGAGAAGTTGCCGTCGATGTCGGTTATTGCCACACCGCCGTCTTTGGTCTTGACACTTACGCCAACGAGCGGTTCGCCGTTGCTGTCGGTGACGTGTCCGGTAACCTTCTCTGCAGCGGCTTTTTTCTTTTGCTGCTGAGAGTGCCGGACTGCGGCACTGGCCTTGCGGATGATGATGTGGCGCTGCTGGATCTCGTATTCCAGACCGGAGCCTTGCAACATCTGTCCAAGCACGTTGGCGAGGTTAGCTTTCTGGCTGGTGAAGGAAACTGTCTTCCGTAGGTCTATGTTGCCAAGTTCATAGTCCACGGACATTTTCGTCTGCTGCTCTATGGTCTTAATTACTTGTTGTACAGTGGCTTGGCGTGCAGGCAGCTGGATAATCTGCTTTTGGCCGTAAGCCATTGAAAGCGAAAGCATAAGAGCAAATGCAGTAGCCATACCCCTGTTGCCCAAGGGAGTCTTTCTGTTTTTCATACGCTTTTGTTTATATAATTGGTTTTGAATAATTTGGATCGTCTGTTCTCATGTCTTTAAGGCTACGAAGGTCACAGGTGTGTAGTGATGTTTCTTTACGGCGGTTCAGGACGGCGACCGGTATATGGTTACGTTTCGGCCGTTTATCCTGTAGCGGTATTTGTTTTGCACGGATGTGATGACCTTGAGTATCTCCTCAAGCGGCTCGTCGTGACGGAAATTCATGGTGAACTTCCTGTTCATGTTGACATTGGCGGGCAGCTTTATCGCCACGTCGAAACGCTGGCTTATGGTGTTCATGATCTCACGCAAGGTGGCCTCGTCGAAAACCAAGTCGCCCTTGGTCCAGCTCACCACGGGGGCTATCCTCGTGTTGCGCTTGCTCACGGCGCCAGTCAGCTTGTCGTATTCTATCTGGTCGCCGGGATGAAGCATCGACGTGAACTTGCCGTCGTAGACCTTCACCAAGCCTTCTTCAAGCGTGGCGGTGACGGTTTGGGAACCCTGGTGGGCATTGACGTTGAACTTGGTGCCGACGGCCTGCACGTTCAGCTTGCCGGAGTGCACAATGAAGGGGTGGCGCTTGTCCTTGGCCACCTTGAAATTGGCCTCGCCAAGCAGGTAGACGTCGCGGTCGCCATGGCCGAACGCCTTTGGATAATAAAGGGTGCTGCTGCCGTTGACATAGACTTGCGTGCCGTCGGGCAGCATTATGCTGTCGAGTCCGTTCTTGGGCACGGTCAGCTCAACGAGCCTTGTGTCTACATTATAATAATATGTGGAACCGAGCCATACTGCCACGGCGGTAACAACGGGAACGGCAATGGACGCGGCTATGCGCAGGAAAGCGCGGCGGCGGGCATGCGAGGCAAGCTTGGCCTCGTAGGTGTCGCGGGCGCCCTGGAAGCGGGCAAGGGCATCGCGGGTGGCATCGGCACTGCCAAAGGCATCGTCCTGCTCCCAATCGTCTGTCTGCTCCCAAATGTCGAAGAAAGCGTTTCGCTTGGCCGACTCGTCCTTGGGGCTGACAAGCCATTCCTTGACCGTGCGCTCGTCTTTACGGCTCACCAGACGGTCAAACCATAGCTGGACCATTTGCTTGACTGTTTCTTTCTTCATGTGTTTTTGTGTCTTTCTACTACGCAGACAAACGAAACGGCAAACACACGTAGTGAACGAATGTTAAATAACCGTTTTGTCATCATTTTTATGCGCAAAAGATTCTTTTCTCGTTTTCTTTTTTTAACTTTGCACTCGGTTTCTTGCAAATGTAACAAAACAATCGTAATGAAACTTTAATTTTAACTCTTTATATCAACAAAATCATGAAGAAAATTTATGCACTCTTCGCTGTCATCGCAATGTTGACAGTAGCAGTAGGATTCACATCTTGCAGCGACGACGACAACAAGTCAACAACCATCTTCTACACAATGGGATTCTCAAAGTACAACTACCACGGCACCAGCGAGGCTGACATGCTGTCAGAGATGGGCACCATTCAAAATGCTTTCAAGACTGCTCTTGGTGTCAACGACACTTACTTCCAGATGACAGGAAGCTCAAAGAGCTGCGACAAGGACGTTGTGGCAAAGTGCAAGGCTGCCGAGACTTCATTGAGCGGCCAAACCTTTAACAGTTCGTTCAAGTTCACTATAACCAATCAGAGCACCGAAAAGGTGATCTATACCTTCGAGAACTAATACGGGCTGATATCAGCCTATAATCCGAGTAGGAGGTAAATGCCAATCTTAAAAGGCATTTACCTCCTACTTTCGTTTTTGGCCGTTACCATACTCTCCGTTCCGCATACGGCATCTTTTGCTATCACCTTGCCTGTAGTTTCTGACAACCTATTGCCACAAAGGCGCCCGACGGCGCATTCCTCTTACACAATGGGCGCATCAAGACGCCAAAACAAGCGTATTGATACTTTATTTGCATTTTTACATAACAATATGCAAATAAATTTGGCGCATGTCTGACAAAATGATTATCTTTGCACATCAATACTTCAGGATGCGACATTCAATAAGGTATTATTCAGTACAACACACAAACACAACTACAAAAGAATAGGGAGTATGAGCATCAACATCAAGGAACTTACAGACAGCAGAAACACCGTCAACCAGTGGATGGAACGGTTTGGGGTGAGGTTTGGCGTATACAAGAAAGGCGTGTTCAACGAACAACTGTTCCCTTTCGACTCTGTGCCACGCATCATCAGCAAGAGCGACTGGGACTATCTGGAGCGCGGACTGCAGCAGCGCGTGAAGGCACTCAACGCTTTTCTCTGGGACATCTACCATGACAAACGCATCGTGAAAGACGGCATCGTGCCCGAGGAATTTGTCTACTCCTCCAAGGGCTACATGCCGCAGTGTGAGGGCATCTCGCCCACAGGACGCGTCTACGCCCACATTGCCGGCATCGACCTCGTGGAGGGAAAAGACGGACAGTGGTATGTGCTCGAAGACAACCTGCGCATTCCGTCGGGTGCCAGCTACCCCATGATTGCACGCAAGGTGACACGCAAGGTGTCGCCGACAACCTTCGCCAACAATGCCGTGGCCGACAACCGCGACTATGCCGACCTGCTGCGGCAGATGATGGACGACATGTGCGACGGACGCGGCATTGCCGTCATTCTGACACCGGGGCGCTACAATTCCGCCTTCTTCGAACACTCCTATTTTGCAGAGAAGACGGGTGCAACGCTCGCCTACCCCGGCGACCTCTTCGTGGAGGACGACAAGGTCTACTACGGAGGCATGTACCGCGAGAAGACGCGCGTGGGATGCATCTACCGACGCGTGAGCGACGAATACATGGACCCGATGATGTTTGAGCCGGAATCGCTGCTGGGCGTGCCAAACGTGATGCAGGCATACAAGGCGGGCAACGTGGCACTGATCAACGCCATAGGCAACGGCGTGGCCGACGACAAGGGCATCTACTACTTTGTGCCGAAGATGGTGAAATACTATCTCGACGAGGAGCCCATCCTGCACAACGCACCTACCTACCTGCCCTACTTCAAGGACGACTACGACTTCGTGCTCAAGAACCTGCAGCGTCTCGT
The DNA here is from genome assembly GCA_964640415.1 of uncultured Prevotella sp. Classification (GTDB taxonomy): domain Bacteria; phylum Bacteroidota; class Bacteroidia; order Bacteroidales; family Bacteroidaceae; genus Prevotella. Next base: position 2,752 of record CAZXGQ010000092.1, on the reverse strand, counting down.
CATCAAGGACGTGAGCGAGGCCGGCGGCTACGGTGTCGTATTCGGGTCGGAACTGGCTCCCGACAAGCTGGAGGAGCTCAGGCAGCTCATCATAAAATACCCGCGCCGCTGGATTGCACAGGAGGTAGTCGACTTCAAGGACCTGGAGATTCTCGAAGACGGCGAGCTCGTGTGGCGCAAGGCCGACCTCAGGGCTTTCGTGGTGAGCGGCAAGGAGACGCGCGTATGGAAGAGCGGACTCACACGATTCTCGCGCAACCCCGACTCCTTCGTGGTCAACTCGTCGCAGGGAGGCGGATTCAAGGACACTTGGGTGATGACTGAATGACACTGCAGCCGCAGAACCTTTTAAAGAGCACAACACATCAACAGAAGACAGAAAACGAGCAAATAAGAATATGGTAAAAAGTGATATCATTTCGGCCACCAAGGCCAACAGACTCTACTGGTTGGGACGCTACGAGATGAGAGTGTACCAGACTCTCCACCAACTGGGCAAATGCTACGACGCCATGATCGACGGCAACCCGGAAGACTATATGACCTTCTGGGCCAAGCTCGACGCCATGGGCAACTACTCCGACTGCAAGTCGTTCACCCTCGGCATGCTCTACGACGAGGACAACCCCACCTCCGTGATCTCAGCACAGAGATATGCCATGGACAACGCCATACTGCTGCGCGAGGACATCATGTCGGAGACGCTGAGCTATCTCGAGATGAGCATCGCACTGATGAAGCGGTGCAAGCAGGCCGGCGAGACGAACCTCTCGGCGCTGCAGCCCGTCATCGACTGGTCGCTAGCCTTCTGGGGATCGGCCGAGCAGCGCCTGCAAAACCACCTCGCCCTCTGCATCATGATGATAGGACGCAACATCGAGAACATCGACATCATGCTGCGCTTCGGCTACCCCTACCGCCGCATAAGGCTGGCCTACGACTCGCTGAAGCGCTACAGCCAGCAGATGCCCGACATCGTCGACGACCACATAAGCGAACAGCTCGACGCTCTGCTCACGCCCGAACAGTTCTGCATCCACAACAACGAATACAGGCAGAAACTCATAAAATACATCAACCAACTGGTGCGCGTATGAAGAGATACCTCTATTGCTATCAGACAAGCATCAGCTTCAGCGGGCCAGTGAAGGCCCACGCCCTGCTTCTGCGCTGCCAGCCGGCGCGCGCGTCGTACATGAACATCGACGAAGAGCACCTGGTGATGCCGCCGACGATGAAGATGATGAGCGCCACCGACGCCATGGGCAACCGCATTGCCTACGGCGGCAACCGCGAGCCCCACTCTTCACTCGTCTACGTGAGCACGGGCATCGTTTCCATGGAGGAATATGCCGAGACCGACGGACCCGTGCCGCTGGCGGCCTTCCGCCAGCCCACACCGCTCACGGCCCTGAGCGACAACTACCGGCCCGAGACCACGGGGAGCGTGCCCGACGACGCCGCAGCCATCTGCCACCGAGTGCACGAGCTGATGACCTACAAGCGGGGTGCCACAACCATAGCCACACCGGCCTCGGAGGTGATGTGCCGGCCGGAGGGCGTGTGCCAGGACTATGCCCACCTCATGATAGGTCTCTGCCACCTCTGCGGCATAGCCGCACGCTATGTGTGCGGACTGCTTGAGGGAGAGGGCGAGACGCATGCTTGGGTGGAGGTGAACGACGGATTCGGATGGAAGGGATTCGACCCGACCCACGACCGGCGCATAGGCTACGGATACATGAAGATTGCACACGGACGCGACGCGGCCGACTGCCCCGTGAGCCGCGGGCTCTACGTGGGCAATGCAAGCGAGCAGACGCAGGTAAGCGTCATGCTAAAGGAGATTTAGACATCCAACAAACAGACAACCAACAAGAAAAAAAATGATCAAGACCATCCTCTCGACCGAACTGCCCATCAATGAGCGGTACACCCTCCAGAAGAACGTCATCAGCCACGGCTCAGGCTCGCGGCGGGTGTGCATCGTCACCGGCACACACGGCGACGAACTGGAGGGACAGATGGTGTGCTACCTCATGGCACAACACATACAGCAAAACCTGCAGATGCTCGACGGCACCGTGGAAATATACCCGGCGCTCAACCCGCTGGGCATCGACACCATACAGCGCGGCATCCCCAACTTCGACCTCGACATGAACCGCATCTTCCCGGGCGACGAGCACGGCACGATGATAGAACAGTCGGCCCACACCATCATAGAGGACCTGAAGGGCGCCGACCTCGTGATAGACATCCACTCGAGCAACCTCTACCTGCGCGAGACGCCGCAGGTGCGCATAAACGTGCTCAACGAGACCGAACTGGTGCCGCTGGCCGAGCAGATCGGCGTGGACTTCGTGTGGGTGCACGACGCTGCCACCGTGCTCGAAGCCACACTCGCCCACTCGCTCAACAGCACGGGCACCCGCTGCCTCGTGGTGGAGATGGGCGTGGGACAGCGCATCAACCACAAGATGTGCTTCCGCCTCACCGACGGCATACTGCATCTGATGCACACCATGGGCATGTGGAAGGGCGACACCGTGGCGCAGCCGAAGCCTAAAGTGTGCAAGGGCAACCGCGTGGCCTTCCTCAACGCCGAGACGTCGGGCATCTTCATCACCGAACTGAAGTGCGGCATACACGTGACCAAGGGTCAGGAGATCGGGCAGATCGTGCGCCCGCTCACCGGCGAGATACTGAGCCACGTGGTGTCGCCCGTCGACGGATACATGTTCACCATACG
>CAZXGQ010000091.1:0-14957 GCA_964640415.1 uncultured Prevotella sp. | reverse complement strand
ATCGGGTGGTTGAAACAACAATGCCGCAGTGGTGGCTGCGGCATGACTAAACAAGGTCGAGTATGTCGGAAAACGACGTTGCGCGCAAGAGCCGTGGATAGCAACCGCCTTCCTCGGCTTTTTCCATTTCCCATTGCAGCTCGTATGGCACGTGGATGGCGTATCCGCCAAGGTGCAGCACGGGCAGGATGTCGCTCTTGAACGAGTTGCCAACCATGCAAAGCTGGTCGATGCGCACGTTGAAGAGCTGGCAGAGATGTTCATACTCGTGGGTGGTCTTGTCGGCTACCACTATGCAGTCGTCGAAGAACGGCGAGAGGCCTGACCTCTTGAACTTGTTCTCCTGGTCGAGGTTGTCGCCTTTGGTGAATACCACCATCTTGTATCTGCCGCCGAGGTGCAGTGCCTTCAGCGTCTTCACAACGCCCGGCAACGGGGTGGCGGGCATGTTGAGCAGGCTCTTGCCAAGACCGATGATTTGCGTGAGAGTGTCGCAACTGACCTTTCCGCCGGATACCTTTATGGCGTTTTCGACGAGCGAGATGGTAAACGCCTTGCTGCCGTAACCGAGGAGGGGCATGTTCTTTGTCTCCATGCTGAAGAGGCTTGACGCAATCTCTTGTTTGTCGGCATAGCAGGAGAGCAATCGGCAATAGCTTTCTTCCACATCGTTGAAGTGGCCTTGGCAGTCCCAAAGCGTGTCGTCGGCATCGAATGCCAGCAGGGTTATGCCGCTATCTTTCAAGTGTTTTATACAAGACTTTCCCATCTGTTCAGACGATAATTTTTTTGATTCATGATGATCCGTGTGATATTCCTTTTCACACGGATTAAAAAGATTTAAAATATGTCGGCTTTGCCGATGACGCATACCGTTGTTCGTAGAGGCATGTCAACGCATAGCCGCAGTGCGGCTATGCTATCTTAAAATCCGTGTGAGAAAATCCGCATGAGGGTATGCAACGCTACCCTCTATGCGAATCAACTTTGTAGGTTATTTCATGTTGAAGACCAGGGTGCCGCCTTTGGCAATGTCAGCGTGCTTGACGGCGGTGCCCTTGACGCGCTTGCCGTTCAGCATGACGCCGTCGACGAGATACCTGTCCTCAGAATAGTTCTCGGCCTTGATGGTGATGGTCTTGCCGTTCTCCAGGTGCAGGGTAGCGGTCTTGAAGAGAGGCGTGCCCAGCTCATACTCGCAGCTGACGGGGTTGAGAGGGTAGAAGCCCAAGGCGCTGAGCACATACCATGCCGACATCTGTCCGCAGTCTTCGTTTCCGCAGAGGCCGGCGGGCGTGTCGTTGTAGAGTTGCGTGAGAATTTCCCTCACATACTTCTGCGTCTTGGCGGGCTGTCCTATCTTGTTGAAGATGTAGGCGGCATGGTGGCTCGGCTCGTTGCCATGAGCATACTGGCCTATCATGCCCGTGCTGAAGAGCGGCAGCTTCTCGTTCTCCTTCGGCGTATAGGTGAAGAAGCTGTCGAGCTTTTCGGCGAAAGCCTTCTTGCCCACGAGTTTCTCCAGACCCTTGATGTCGTGCTGCACCGACCACATGTAGTGCCATCCGTTGCTCTCGCAGATGTGCGAGGTGTACTCGTCGGGCGAATAGGCAGGCTGGAACGTGCCGTCGGCACGGCGCGGCTGCATGAAGGTGCTCGACTTGCAGTAAACGTTGCGGTAGTTCTGGGCGCGCTTGGCGAAAGTGTTGTAAACATCGGTCTTGCCCATGCTCTTGGCCAAGGCTGCGATGCAGGCGTCGTCGTAGGCATACTCCAGGGTGCGCGACAGCGACCAGTCGTCGCCGAGAGTTGGCTCCTTGACGTCGTAAGGCACGTATCCGAGCTTCTTGTAAAGCCCTATGCCGCGGTAATCGTCAAGGTTGGCAGTCTTGACACATTGCTCAAGCGCTTCTTTTTTGTTGATGCCGGGCACGCCCTTGAGCACTGCCTCAGCTATAACGGATGCGGCGTGGTAGCCAATCATCATGTCGGTCTCCGACGACCACATGTTCCAGACGGGGAGACGTCCGTTCTCCTTGCTGAAAGCCAGCAGCGAATTGACCATGTCGCTTGCGCGCGACGGGAAGAGAAGGTCGTAGAGCGGATGGGCAGCGCGATAGGTGTCCCACAGCGAGCACGTCTCGTAATTGTTCCAACCCGAGGTCTTGTGCTGTTTGCGGTCGGCGCCGAGATATGCCCCGTCGACGTCGCACAACAGCGTCGGCGCCGACATGGCATGGTAGAGAGCCGTGTAGAAAACGGTCTGCTGGGCACTGGTGCCGCCAGTCACCTCAATCCTGCCGAGCTCCTTGTTCCATTCGTTTTCCGCAGCCTGGCGCACGGCGTCGAAGTCGAGGCTTGTCACTTCGGTCTCAAGGTTCTTCTTGGCACCCTCCAAGCCTGTGGGGGAGATGGCGGTGGCCACTACGAGCTGGCTTGGGCCGCCGGTTGCGAAACGTATGCGAGCCACCTGACCTTCGCCGTGTTTACCGCCTCCGAGGTCAGTCCTCATGACATCAATCGACTGGATGGGCTGGGAGAAACGCGTGCGGAACCACACCTTCTGGTTGCGTGCCCATCCGTCGGAGAAACGGTAGCCCTCGATGGTGAACGAGTCGACCACCATGATACGGGAATCAGTAGTGGCATCCCAGTTCATGGCCTTGGCAAGGTCGAGAATGACCATGCGCTCTTTGCCGTTGGCGGGGAACGTGTAGCGCTGCACGCCACAACGCGGTGTAGCTGTCAGTTCCACATTGATGTCATAGTCGGTGAGGCGCACCTGATAATAACCGGCATGTGCAGTCTCGTCGGCGTGGCTGAAACGGGAGTGTATTCCCAACGGGGCTTCGCTTTGTCGCACGGGCAATGTCACGGGCATGAACGAGATATCGTAGAGGTCGCCTGCGCCTGTGCCCAGCAGATGGGTGTGGCTGAAGCCGGCTATCGTGCTGTCGGGATAGAAGTATCCGGCAATGCGGTCCCATCCCGGCAGTCCGTTGTCGGGGCTGAGCTGCACCATGCCGAAGGGAGCCTGGGCTCCGGGATAAGTGTTGCCGGTGTAGTCGGTTCCTATCAGGGTGTTCACTTTTCTGGCGTAGTTGCCAGCCAACAAGGTAGACGGCAACAGGCACGCAAGTAATGCGGCTATGTATAGTTTTGCTGTTTTCATAAATGTGGTTTTTATGTTTTGATGACTGCAGGGTAGGGTGAAAAAGGAAAAATTAAGGCCGAGACTTGTTTCTCAAAGCCCGGCCTTGGCGATATAGGCATCTCAAAAAGAGCCTGATAATGTTTTTCCTTAAAATTACATCTTGTCGTCGATCATGTCGAATCCGCAGTAAGGCACGAGCACCTTCGGCACGCGGATGCCTTCCGGCGTCTGGTTGTTCTCCAGAATGGTGGCCACGATGCGTGGCAAGGCGAGGGCCGAGCCGTTGAGCGTGTGGCAGAGCTCGATCTTCTTGTTGTCTGAGCGGCGGAAGCGGCAGTGCAGACGGTTGGCCTGATAGCTCTCGAAGTTGCTCGTTGAGCTCACTTCCAGCCAGCGCTGCTGTGCGGCTGACCATGTCTCGAAGTCGACGCAGATGCTTGATGTGAAGCTCATGTCGCCACCGCAGAGCAGCAGGAGGTGATAAGGAAGCTCCAGCTTCTGGAGCAAGCCCTCTACATGGTCGAGCATCTCGTGCCATGACTGGTAAGAGTGCTCCGGAGTGTCGATGCGCACGATTTCAACCTTGTCGAACTGGTGCAGGCGGTTGAGGCCGCGCACGTCCTTGCCGTAAGAACCGGCCTCGCGACGGAAGCAGGCTGAATAGGCGCAGCACTTGATGGGAAGATCCTTCTCGTCGAGAATCTCGTCGCGGAAGAGGTTTGTTACAGGCACCTCAGCTGTTGGGATGAGGAAGAGGTTGTCGAGATTGGCGTGGTACATCTGGCCCTCCTTGTCGGGGAGCTGGCCTGTGCCATAGCCAGAAGCCTCGTTGACAACGAAAGGAGGCTGTATCTCCAGATAGCCTGACTTACGGGCCTCATCGAGGAAGAAAGCCTCAAGGGCACGCTGGAAACGGGCCATCTTGCCGATGTATACGGGGAATCCGGCACCGGTGATCTTCACACCGAGGTCGAAGTCGACGAGGTGGAACTTCTTGAGAAGGTCCCAATGGCAAAGAGCGCCTTCGGGCAGCACGGGCTTCACGCCGCCTTCCTTGATGACAACATTGCTTGAGGCATCCTTGCCCTCAGGCACATCGTCGTTGGGGATGTTTGGAATATCGAGAAGCTCGTGGGTCATGTCGGCCTGAGCCTTGTCGTATTGCTCCTGCAGAACCTTGTCGTTGGCTTTGAGCTCAGCCACTTGAGTCTTGATCTTCATGGCCTCGTCTTTCTTGCCTTCTTTCATCAGTCCGCCAATCTGCTTGGCGAGCTGGTTCTGCTGCTGCTTGTTGCTGTCGAGCTTTTGTTGTGTCTCGCGGCGTATCTTGTCGTATTCGAGTACTTTTTCCACTGCTTCGCGCGCGTTGGGGAAGTGTTTTTTCTCCAATCCTTTAATAACGCGCTCTGTTTCCTCGGTAATGAGCTTTAATGTAAGCATGACTATGTATGTATTTAAATAGTTTTTCTTTTGCTTGCAAAGTTACAAAGAATATGTCATTAATCGCTTTTTTGGCGGTATGTTTTACTCAAATAATTTGTTTATAGTGTTTGATAAAAACAAAAAAAGCGGGGCAGACTATATCTGCTCCGCTTCTATGGAATTGTATGTGTTATTCTTACTTGACGTAAACAACGGCGAGACGGTTAGATGTAACGCCCTGCACGCCCTTACCTGATGCGCTGTCAACGATGACGCCGCGAGACTTCAGGTAGTCAGCCACAACGTCGGCACGAGCCTGTGACAGACGGTCGTTGAGCTCCTTAGAACCCTCAGGAGAAGCTGTACCCACAACCTCAACGTGGCTGCCGCTCTTGATGTTGTTGAGAGCCTTCTTCATGTCAGCAACCAGAGTAGACTTGCCCTGCTGGAATGTGACGAAGTAGAGGTTGTCGATGCGTACGGTCTTGTTGGTCTCCTTCTCAACTGGAACCTCCTTGATCTTGACAACTTCCTTGATAACCTCCTTAGGCTTCTCAGCGAGCTGAGCGCGAAGGTCGTTGATCTCGTCGTTCAGAGGAGTGACGTCGATCTTCTTGAAGTTGTGAGTGCCGTTGGAAGTCTTGAACTTGTAGTTGAAGCCAACCTGCACTGCGAGCTGAGCGCAACGCTTGTCCATCTGTACGGCATCCTGAGGGCCGTGGGTCACGTTCCAGTAGATGCCCGGCTCAACGTAGACCTGCCAAGGCTGGCTTGCGCCACCGATGTTCCATGCAAAAGTCATTGAAGTCTTGGCTGTGAGGTCGGTGTTGTCACCAAAGTTATCTTTGGCGTTGATGATGCCCTTGTCGCCATAGTAATGGACGAAACCGACACCCAGCTCAGTGCCAACCTCGAACACTTTGTTCTCGTTGTAGCCGAGGAACAAGTTTGTCCAGTTGATTGTTCCGTTCAGGCCGAGGTTGAACGACTTGACGAATGTCTTTGAGTTGAGAACGAGGTTTTGGGGAATCTCAGTAACGAAACGGTTGTCACCGAAGTTAGCAAGACCCTCAATGTTAGCACCGAAAACAGGTGAGAAGTTCTTGCCGAGCTTGAAGCCGAAGTTGGGGTTAAGTGGGAAAGTGTGGTTGAACGTAAGAGGTGTTGAAACACCAATCTTTGCTCCCAAATACCAGTTGTCGAAGAACTTTGCTTTTTCAAGACCTGTCTGTGCGTTGGCGCTGCCAAAGCCCAAAACTGCGAGGCCCAAAGCCAAAATTGCTTTTTTCATAGTGTAAGATATTGTTGTTAGTATTTTTGCTTAATTTTTTACTTGGCAAAGGTATGTCTTTTTTTCTAATGTCATGTAATGTTTTTAGAAAAATTGATTTATTCTCTGTTATTTTTTTGATTTATGTTATTCAAGTGTTGTTTTTGGTATAAAAAAAAGCAGGGCACCCACTGGTGTCCTGCCTCTGCCAATAAAAATATATAAATTGATAGGTTGGTTACTTTCGCAAGTAACTGTCTACTTCAGCAGCAACTTTTCTTCCGCTTGCCAATGCCCGCACCACAAGGCTGGCACCGCTGGCGGCGTCTCCCGCAACGAATACGTTGGCAGGATATTCCGGTTGTTGTGGCCTGAGGAATCCCATGGCGAGCAATACCATGTCGGCTTTGATGATCTCGGGCTCCTTGGCTGGTTTCATCAACGGGCGTCCGCCCTCAGGGTTGGGTACCCATGTGATTTCCTGAACCTTAACGCCTGTCAACTTTCCATTCTTGCCGATGAACTCAAGCGAGTTGATGTTCCAACGGCGTATGCATCCCTCCTCATGGGCGAATGTGGTCTTGAGTGTACGCGGCCAGTTAGGCCATGGATTCTTGGGGTCGTCGGGTCCGTCCACTGGTTTTGGCATGATCTCTATCTGGGTCACGCTCTTTGAGCCTTGACGGTGGGCTGTGCCTATGCAGTCGGAACCTGTGTCGCCGCCACCTATTACGAGCACGTCCTTGCCTTTGGCGTTGACGAGCTGGTCTTTGGCAAACTCCTCGCCTGCGAGCACCCTGTTCTGCTGAGACAGCATTTCAAGGGCAAAATATACACCTTTCAGTTCACGTCCGGGAATTGGCAGGTCGCGTGCCTGAGGTGTGCCAGTGCAGACCACCACGGCATCAAACTCTTTTGAGAGCTGCTCTATCGTGGTCTTCTTGGTGTTGCCAAGGGTGTTGTCGTTCTGGATGTTTACCGGCTCTGTCGGGTTTACCGGCACAAGCATTACACCGAACTCGAATTTGATGCCCTCCATCTTCAAGAATTCCATCTTCCTGTCGATGAGTGCCTTGTTGAGCTTGAAATTTGGAATGCCGAAGCGCAAGAGACCGCCTGCGTTCTCACGTGCGTCGAACACCGTAACCTCGTAGCCCATTTGGTTCAGCTGCGTAGCTACGCTGAGTCCTGCTGGGCCGGCACCGACCACTGCTACATTCTTGCCGTTTCGCGTTGGTATGTGAGGTCGCACGAAGTCCTCGTTGTAGGCGTGCTCAATGATTGCTGCTTCGTTCTCGCGGTTGGTTGTAGGCTCGTGCTCGGTGAGGTTGAGCACGCAAGCCTTCTCGCATAGTCCCGGACAAACACGTCCAGTGAATTCCGGGAAGTCGTTTGTGGCCTTAAGCAATTCGTAGGCGAGTTTCCAGTCGCCTTTGTATAATGCATCGTTCCATTCCGGCATTTTGTTGTGGAGGGGACAAGCCCAGTGGCAGAACGGCACACCGCAATCCATGCATCGGCTTGCCTGCAACTGCCTGTCTCGCGAGTTGAGCGTCTGCTCCACCTCGCCGAAATCGTGTATTCTATCATGTATTGGACGGTAGCCGGCGTCTTTCCGTTCCACCTCCAAAAATCCTCTTGGATTACCCATGTCTTAATGTCTGATTAATTAATAGTCTCTTTGAATGTCGGAAATCTTTTGCTGGAGCTTCCTGAACTGCTCCTCTTGCAGTACGCGCTTGTACTCGATAGGCACCACCTGGATGAAGTCCTCGATGTAGCGGTTCCAGTCGTCGAGCATAGTTCTCGCAAGTTTTGAGCCTGTGTAGAGATAATGCTGACGCACGAGCTCGTGCAGCTCCTTGCGATAAGAGGTCTCCTCCACGAGGTTGATTTCCACCATTCCCATGTTGCAGTAGTAGTCGAAGTCGTGGTCCTTGTCCCAGACATAAGCCACACCGCCCGACATGCCGGCTGCAAAGTTGCGTCCTGTCTTTCCGAGAACCACCACGCGTCCGCCGGTCATGTACTCGCAGCAGTGGTCGCCTGCGCCCTCAACGACGGCTATGGCACCTGAGTTTCTCACTGCGAAGCGCTCGCCGACCTTGCCGTTGACATAGAGTTCGCCAGTGGTTGCACCGTAAAGACCCGTGTTGCCCGCGATAATGTTGTCCTCGGCGTTGAAATTGGACCTGATTGGAGGCAGGATGCTGATGCGTCCGCCAGAGAGCCCCTTGGCGAAGTAGTCGTTGGTCTCGCCCTCGAGCTTGAAGTTGACACCGTGCACGAGGAACGCACCGAAGCTCTGTCCGGCAGAACCCTTGAAACGCACGTTGATAGTGTCGTTGGGCAGTCCCTTCTCTCCGTATTTCTCGGCTATGATACCTGAGAGCATGGCACCGACGGCACGGTTGGTGTTGCGGATAGCAAAGTCGAGGTTGACCTCTTCCTTGTCTTGTATTGACCGTTGTGCCCCGGCTATGAGTTGCTGGTCGAGCAGGTTGAAGAGCTCATGGTCTTGGGTCTTGGTGCAATAAAGGCTTACGTCGCCAGTCTCCTTCTTCTCCATACGAGAGAAGTTAAGGCTGTTCCATTTTGCCTGCACGTTTGCCGGAGCCTTGCTCCATGTCTTGGCCGTGTCGCGTCTCTCAAGGAGCTCGGTGTGCCCAATGATATCGTTGAGGCTTGTGAAGCCCATCTCGGCAAGATATTCCCTCACGTGTTGGGCGAGGAACTTGAAATAGTTTATAACGTAGTGGTAATCACCGCGGAAGTGCTTGCGCAGTCTTTCATCCTGTGTTGCAACGCCCATTGGACATGTGTTTGACGAGCACTTGCGCATCATTACACATCCGAGGGTGATGAGAGGTGCAGTGCCGAAGCTGAACTCTTCAGCTCCGAGCAGTGCCATGATGATGACATCGCGTGCCGACTTCATCTGTCCGTCCACTTGCAGGCGTGTGAGCGAGCGGAGACCGTTCTTCACAAGAGTCTGCTGTGTTTCGGCAACTCCAATCTCTGGTGAGATGCCGGCGAAACGCATTGATGAGGCTGGGCTTGCACCCGTTCCTCCCTCTGCGCCAGACACCACCACGAGGTCGGCCTTGGCCTTGACTACACCGGCGGCAATTGTGCCTACGCCGCTCTCGGCTACGAGCTTGACGCTAATGGCTGCCTTGGGGTTGACATTCTTAAGGTCGAAGATAAGCTGCTTGAGATCCTCGATGGAGTAGATGTCGTGGTGAGGCGGTGGTGAGATGAGTGATATGCCTGGAATAGAGTTACGTGTCTTGGCAATGATCTCGTTAACCTTGAATCCGGGCAGTTGGCCGCCTTCGCCAGGCTTGGCACCTTGCGCCACCTTGATCTGTATCTCCTCGGCGTTGACGAGATATTCGGTTGTCACGCCGAAACGGCCTGAAGCCACTTGCTTGGTCTTTGACGACAGGCTTATGCCGTCAACTTCAGAGTGGTAGCGCTCATTGTCCTCGCCACCTTCACCGGTGTTTGATCTTGTGCCAAGGGCGTTCATGGCGAGACAGAGAGCCTCGTGGGCCTCGGCGGAGAGAGCTCCGAAAGACATGGCGCCCGTGACGAAATGCTTCACAATCTTCTCTACCGGCTCCACCTTCTCGATGTCGATAGGATTGTGCTTCCAGTCGAGGAAGTCGCGCAGGAACAACGGTTCGGGATTGTTGTCTACAAGGTTTTCAAACTTCTTGAATGTGTCGTAGTTGCCTGTACGTGTGGCGAGCTGAAGTGTGGCGATGGTCTCTGGGTTCCATGCATGCTTGATGCCGTCCTGGCGCCAGTGGAACTGTCCCAGATTTGGCAAAGGATGCTCGGTGTCGGAAGCAGCCTCCTTCACGGCCTTGTCGTGGAAGGCAACAGCGTCACGGGCGATGGTGTCGAGACCAATGCCGCCCACTGTGCTTGTTTCGGTGCCGAAGTAGGTTCGAAGCAATCCTTCCGACAAGCCGATTGCCTCGAAGATCTGTGCTCCACGGTAAGAGCGGATGGTCGAAATGCCCATCTTTGCCATTATCTTGAGCAAGCCTTTCTTCACGGCTTTTATGTAGTTGGCTTCGGCTGTGGCGTAGTTTTCCTGTATCTTGCCTTTTTTTACGAGATCGTCGAGGATGGCGTAGGTCATGTATGGACACAGTGCCGAGGCACCGTAGCCAAGCAGCAGTGCGGCGTGCATCACCTCGCGTATCTCGCCACTCTCGACAATCAATGCGGTCTGCACTCGTTTGCCTACGTTGATGAGGTAGTGGTGGACGGCGCTTACTGCAAGGAGCGAAGGAATAGCCACGTGGTCCTTGTCGACGTCACGGTCGGAAAGTATTATGTAGTTGAATCCGTCATCAACGCTCTTCTCTGCATCGTGGCAGAGCTTGTCCAATGCCTCGCGCAGCGCCTCGCCGGGATGTTCGGAATCCTTTGGTGAAGGCAAGAAACAGATGCTGAGCTTGCGGGTGTTGAAACCCTTGTAGCGTATGTTCTGCAGGATGTCTAGTTGGCTGTTGGTAAGGATGGGGTGGGGCAGACGCACCATCTTGCAGTTGGTTTCGTTGGGATTGAGTATTCCTGTACCCACTCTTCCTATGTATTCCGACAGGTCCATTACGAGCGACTCGCGGATGGAGTCAATGGCAGGATTGGTGACCTGGGCGAATTGCTGACGGAAATAGTTGAAGAAAATCTGCGGCTGGTCCGACAGTACGGCCAAAGGCGTGTCGTTGCCCATGGAAGCCGTGGGCTCCTGGCCCTTGATGGCCATAGGGACGAGCGTGTCGTTTACGTCTTCCTCGCCGAAGCCGAATTCCACTTCTTTGGCCTCGAGGTTCTCTATGGCATTGCTGACCTTTCTGCCGGTGTGTATTTTCTCAAGCTGTATGCGGTTGGTGTTGAGCCATTGGCGGTAAGGATGCTCGTGGGCGAGACGGTCCTTTATCTCGCCGTCATAATATATAGCGCCCTCTTGGGTGTCGATGAGCAATATCTTTCCAGGCTGCAAGCGTCCCTTTTCTGCGATGACTGTTGGGTCGAAGTCCATTACGCCGACCTCCGACGCCACGACCATTGTGCCCGTCTTCGTGATGGTGTATCTGGCTGGGCGCAGACCGTTGCGGTCGAGCATGCCGCCGGCAAAGCGGCCGTCGGAGAAAAGCAAGGCTGCAGGGCCGTCCCAAGGCTCCATGAGTATGGAGTGGTATTCGTAGAAAGCCTTCATGTCCTCGCTGATGGGGTTCTTGTCGTTGAAGCTCTCGGGCACCATGATGCTCAGGGCCTTTGGCAACGACATGCCGTTCATTACGAAGAACTCGAACACGTTGTCGAGACTTGCCGAGTCGCTCATGTTGGGCTGTATGATTGGCGAAATCTCGTGTATGTCGCCCAAGGCGTCCGATGAGAGCACAGCCTCGCGGGCCTGCATCCATGAGCGGTTGCCACGGATGGTGTTTATCTCACCATTGTGGGCCAAAAGTCGGAAAGGCTGCGCCAGCGACCACGTGGGGAACGTGTTCGTGGAGAATCGGCTGTGAACCAAAGCCAGACCGCTCGTGAAATAGCTGTTGGTGAGGTCGGGGTAATACTGTCTGAGCTGGAGGCTAGACAGCATGCCCTTATAAACGATGTTCTTGCTTGACAAAGAGCAAATGTAGAAATTCTTGTCCTGAATGCGGCACTCAATCCTCTTTCTGACGAGATAGAGCATGCGCTCGAATACCGCGACCTTGTCATCGGAAACTCCCGTGATAAACACCTGCTTTATGGCAGGTTCCGTTTCGGAGGCAGCCTCACCGAGGCAGTCGGGATTGGTGGGAACCGTGCGTAGGTGCATCAGTTGCAGGCCCTCGCGCTCGATTTCCTCAATCATGATGGACAGAATCTCTTGTTGGCGTTTTTCGTCCTTAGGAAGGAAGATAAGACCGGTGCCATACTTTCCCTTCTCGGGTACTGGTATGCCTTGGAGAAGAATAAACTCATGGGGGATTTGCAGCAGTATGCCAGCTCCGTCGCCAGTCTTGCCGTCGGCGCCTTCTGCGCCGCGGTGACGCAGGTTCTCAAGAACCTTCAAGGCGTCGTCTACAAGCTGGTGGCTCTTTCCGCCATGGATGTTAACTACCATTCCTACGCCACAAGCGTCGTGCTCGTAGGAACTGTTGTACAGTCCATTTGTTTGCATTTGCTAATGTTTTTGTGTTTTACCTATCAATTCGTATGCAAAATTAATAATAATATCGCTAAGTGTAAAGCGAAATTGCTATTTTATTCGTTCGTTCCTTCGTCTTTTAACACTTGTGCGATAAATTGAAAGCAAATGCGTGGGTAAAATGGTGTTTTGATTATCTTGAAGTGTGGCTTTATTGACGATTTGATAGTTCTGCCTGAATTTTAGAACACTTTGCCAAAGACAATGCTTGTGAAGGTCTTGAAAAGTATCTTGGCGTCGAGCCATAAGCTGCGGTGCTCCATATAGTAGAGGTCTAGGTCGAGCCGTCGGAGCATCTTGTCCATTGTGTCTGTGTAGCCATTATATAATGTGGCATACGAGGTCACGCCGGGTCGTATCTGGTAGAGATGCTCATAGCGCTTGTCGTGCTGCATGATTTTGTCGATGTAGTATTTCCGCTCCGGCCGCGGCCCTACGAAAGCCATGTCGCCCTTGAGCACGTTCCACAGCTGTGGCAGCTCGTCGAGGTGATGCTTGCGGAGCTTGTTGCCGACGTGCGTCAGCCTTGGGTCGTTCGGTACTTCCATCAGTTGTGGTATGCCCTTGTCTTCCGCGTCCTTTTTCATGGTTCGGAACTTGTAGATCATGAATGGCTTGCCGTGCAGTCCTATGCGCTCTTGACGATAGATGAATGGCAAACCGTCTTCTCTCTTTATGGCAGCGGCACAAATGAGCATGAGCGGAAAGAAAACCACGATACACATCAAGGCCAGTATGAAGTCGAATGCTCGTTTCATCCTATCTGCTCCACTTCTTTTCCAGCCAATGCATCTTCTTTTTGTCGTATAATGAAGTTGGCTATGAGGTTGACAATGGTATATATTGCCACGTCTATGATTAAAATGACTGTTGGTGAGACGGCGTCAATCAGCAGACAACCTGTAGCAATGATTACAAGCTGCAGTGAGACAATGGCAATCAAAGCATTGTGCTGGTTGAGTCCGCAAGCCATGAGCTTATGGTGAATGTGTTTTTTGTCGGGTTGGAATGGCGACCTCCCGTGCATTATGCGGAAGAAGAAGACCCGCACCACGTCGAAGCACGGCACGGCGAGAAATGACCAAGCCCACACAATCCGGTGAGGGTTGTAGACCGCACGAGGCGTGTCCATGCACAGTTTGACGGCAAGGAACCCTAGGATGAAGCCAAGGCTCAGGCTGCCGGAGTCGCCCATGAATATCTTCTTGTGCCGTTCGGCTTTTCCGAACACGTTGTAATAAAGGTATGACACCAACACACCTATCAATGCTGCTATCATGATGCAGTAGTAGGTGAGCTTCTCTGCATGGAGACATGTGAGAAACCCGACCAATGCCACTATGGAGAGTGAGGCCGACAAGCCGTCGATGCCGTCAATCAGGTTGATGGCATTGCATGTGAAAACAAGTATCAGGATGGTCAACGGCGCCCCAATCCAGAAAGGTATGGCATAGATGCCGAACAGCCCGTACAGGTTGTTGACATACAAGTTGGCAGCAGGCATTATGAGAGTTGCCAAAATCTCGACTGTGAACTTGACGGTAGCGTTGAGCCCGATGATGTCGTCGATGATGCCAGTGAAATATATGATGAACAGGCTGATGCAGAAATACAGCGACCACAGGCTAATGCTAAGTTCTTTTTGCTGGCCAGAACTCATGAGAAAAAGCGTGACAATGGACGCAAGCAGCATGCCCGGGACAAAGGAGATGCCTCCCAGCCTCGGTATTGGCTTCTTGTGAATCTTCCTGCCGTCGGGAAGGTCGTAGAGCTTTCTTTTGAGACAAAACTTTATTATCGCAGGAATGAAGGCAAACCCACATGCCATGCTAATAAGCATTGTCCCTATGTATAGAATGTATTCTCGCATCTATGTCTAATCGTTTTCTTAGAAAACGTAAACGATAGCAAATTATTGTATATGACCTGTCAAAAGTTATCCTTCTTCAGTCTAGATTTTCTCCATCACATTGAGGAAACTTGTAAATAATGGCAGGTATTTTTCCACTACCACATGTTGTATCTCATTAGCGGCGGACTCATCATAATTGTGTGAAGTCCTGTTTCTGTCGATTATGGTTTCAAGCCATAATGGATTGTCTATAAGTCCAATAGCCAATGCTTCCTTAATGGCATCACGCGAGCCCCTTATATCGTTATACCCTTGATAAGTCTCATAATCTTTCATTACGTTCCATGCCAATTCATGAGTATATTCAAACCTTTGAAAAAGTCCTTCACTGGCCAGTTCTTTCATGTCTGCGTCAAAGTTTGACATGCAACTTACCTTTTCTGCTGCTATTGCCAATTTCTTATATGCTTTCCTGTAATTGTCAAGGCGTTGCTTCCATCTTACGTCTGAAGTATCAGTCATGCTCCAACGAATTTAAGATTCGTATATCACTTTGCCAACTCTCCTTGTATGCTCCAGAAGATTCTGGTTGGTCAAAGCGGAATATAGCGACAGGTCAAATTCATAGGGCAGGAGCAAGTCGTCTATCTTCAATGCAACTTGGTTGAGGTCGCTGTGTGAGAGATTTTTGCCTACGAGTGTCATGTCTACATCAGAGAACCTTCGGTTAGTTTCCTTTGCCCGTGAGCCGTAGACTATTGCTTTTTCAATATTTGGTTGTGACGATAGCACAGCTACAAGCTTTTGCATCTTCTCGTTGGTCAAACCGATATCTTCTGCCATAACCCGTGCTTGTGTTTATCGAGACTTTTCGCTGCAAATTTAGCAATAATTTTTCAAATCCCAAAATGTTGCAGAAACTATAGGGACATTGCTGGGGACAGCCTTCATGGCCTTTTTGATAATATGCTAACACACTCTTTCATTATAAATGCGTGAGTATTATTCATTTATATTTTGTCCTTGTCAAATAAAATAG
>CAZXGQ010000090.1:0-15310 GCA_964640415.1 uncultured Prevotella sp. | reverse complement strand
CGGCTTTAGATTCGGCTTTACGTTAGAATCGCAGTGCCTTTACGTTAGAATCGCGACGCCTTTACGTTAGAATCGCGCCGCGATATGGCTACTATCGCGACCCTGTTTCATACTTTTTGGGCATGAAATCGGCTTGAAGGCACCCTTTTTAACACTTCGGAGCCTCTTTGTGCGTTCTGGAATGTATGCCCTCCAAGTGTTAAAATCTTGCTATAAATCTTTACATTTCCCCAACGTCTGAGACGTCTTGTTTTATCCGTTTCCCCCGCAAATCATACTATGCCTCACCATACATTCGGAATGGTGTGTTCCCGTTGACACATCATTGCAACAGACGTTGCACCCTTATTCATACCGCTGAAACACCTTTGTTGCATGATATGAGTAATTTTGCCCACAAATTATCGGCATGTTTATGCATAACAAGAGATACATAAATAAGGTATAAAGCAATATGAAATCAAGAAAACTCCTTGCAACGGCCATGATGATGGCCACTACTGCCATTTCAGTGCAGGCTGCAGCTACTGGCGTCGGTGATACACCCGACAACAACAGCCTCGCCCTCGGAACAATACGTGGCCGCATCACCGATGCAACCGACAAGCAGGTGCTGCCAGGTGCCAACATTGTTATTGAAGACCTGCACACGGGCGTTGTCAGCGATGTGAACGGTTTCTATACTCTCACGGGCATCAAGCCCGGCACCTATAAAGTGAAGGTGTCGTATGTAGGCTATTCGCCCAAGATATACACAATAAAACTCTCGGGCAACACCGTGGAGCAGAACATACAGCTGAGCGAGGGCAACGAACTGAGCGAAGTGGTGGTGAACGGAGCTTTCTACGGACAGCGCAAGGCCCTGCAGATGCAGAAGGAGAACATGGGCGTTACCAACGTGGTGAGTGCCGACCAGGTGGGCAAATTTCCCGATTCCAACATCGGCGACGCTCTGAAGCGCATCAACGGCGTCAATGTGCAGTACGACCAAGGCGAAGCACGTTTCGGTCAGGTGCGCGGTACTTCTGCCGACCTCACTTCGGTGACGGTGAACGGCAACCGCATGCCTTCTGCCGAGGGCGACACCCGCAACGTGCAGCTCGACTTGATTCCTGCCGACATGATTCAGACCATCGAGCTGAACAAGGTGGTGACATCTGATATGGACGGCGATGCCATTGGCGGTGAAATCAACCTCGTAACCAAGAACACGCCGAGCCATCGCGTGCTCAACTTCAACGTGGGTTCAGGCTACTCATGGATCAGCGGCAAGCCACTCTGGGACCTCGGTGCCACTTGGGGCGACCGTTTCTTCGACAACAAGTTTGGTGTGATGGCTGCCGTGAGCTACCAGTATAACCCCGGCGGTTCAGACAACACTGAGTTTGAATACGAGGAAGACAAAAACGGCGACGTGAAGCTGAAGGAGGCGCAGGTGCGCCAGTATTATGTAACCCGCGAACGCCAGAGCTATTCTCTCGCACTCGACTATAAGTTCAGTCCGCTGCACAAAATTTCGTTTAAGGGTATCTACAACCGCCGCAGCGACTGGGAAAACCGCTACCGCATCTCCTACAAGAAGCTCACCGGCAAGGCAGAGAAGCAGAGCGTGGTGTATCAGACCAAGGCCGGTGCCTCTGACACCAAGAATGCCCGTCTGGAGCTGCAGCAGACTATGGACTATACGCTCGACGGCGAGCACATCTTCGGCAAACTGAAGATGGACTGGGCTGCCAGCTACTCGCGTGCCACAGAGGAACGCCCCAACGAGCGCTATGCCTCCTACAAATACAAGAACGGAAAGAAGGACGGCAGCTTGGCCGACAACTTCAGCGATGTGGGCGACCGCCAGCCTTACTACACACAGACCATGCCCGACCTGAGCGACAGCCACTGGAAACTCGACGAGCTGACCAACTCCGACCAGGACATCGTGGAGAACGAATGGAAAGGCCGGCTCAACTTCACCTTGCCGTTGGCCACCGGTCTCTACGGCAACACACTGAAGTTTGGCGCCAAGTATACCAGCAAGGACAAGAACCGCGAGAAGAGCTACTTCGAGTATGACGGCGAAGAAGTGCTGGGCAAGGACTGGAGCCAGCTCACCAGCAACCAGATAAGAAGCGGATTCATGCCCGGCAGCCAATATCCCATCTCCTCACCCTTCATCACCATCGAAACACTGGGAGCCATCGACTTCTCCAAATACAAGGGCACAGAAAACTATGAGGAAGAGGCAGGCAACTACAAGATTCGCGAGCAGATAACAGCAGGCTACCTGCGATTCGACCAGAAGTTTGGCAAGAAATTTTCTGCCACAGTTGGCCTGCGCGTGGAGCGTACCGACCTGAAGACAAGCGGATACACAGTGAGCGTGCCAGACGAGGGCGAAACCACCATGACTCCTACAGGCGAGGTGAAGAGCCACTACACCGACCTCCTGCCCAGCCTGTTGCTGAAATACAAGTACAGCAACGACGGCAGCGTGCGTGCCTCTGTCACGAAGACTATCTCACGCCCCAAGTACTCGGCCCTCATCGCCAACAAGACATTCAACATGGCCGACGAAGAGGCCACCATCGGCGACCCCAACACCAAGCCGGCCGAGGCAATCAACATTGACCTCTCTATTGACCACTACTTCAAGAGCGTGGGATTGGTGAGCGCCGGTCTCTTCTATAAGGACATCAAGAACGTGAACGTAGAGTGGTCGTCAAACAAGTATAAGGGCAGCGACCTGGGACTGAGCGGCACCTATGCCGACACCGACTTCACCGTGACCCAGAACATCAATGCCTACGATGCCCGCGTGATGGGAGCTGAGGTGGCTTTCCAGCGCGACTTCGGTTTCATCGCTCCGGCCCTCAAGTGCCTCGGCTTCTATGGCAACTACACCTACACCCACAGCACCACACGCAACTTCAACGAGCGCCTGGGCATCAAGGACGGCGACGACGTGAAGGTGGCAGGTTCGCCGGAGCACACAGCCAATGCATCACTCTTCTTCGAGAAGAGCGGCATCAACGTGCGCCTCTCCTACAACTTCGCCTCTGCCTTCATCGACGAGATGAGCAGCAGCCGCGCACTCGACCGCTACTACGACAAGGTGAACTATCTCGACCTCAATGCCAGCTATACATGGGGCAAGAAGACCAAGTTTACGGTGTATGCCAATGCCAACAACCTGCTCAACCAGCCGCTGCGCTACTATCAGGGCGAATCAAAGCGCACCATGCAGGTGGAATACTACGGTGTAAAGGTGAACGCCGGTATCAAGGTTAATCTGTAGAACAACTTCTGTCTCTGCAATCAAATAAAAAAGGCAATGGTCTTTCGTGTAGAAAGACCATTGCCTTTTCTTTTTGGGGCCGGTAAAAGCATTCAATAAGCAATGCAAAATGAAATAATGTTGCAAAAAAATAGTTTTCTGATAGTCCATTTTGTATGCCATTGCGTATTATAAATAAATGACTGCAACTAAATTCAAAAACAAATAAAAACCATGAAGAAATTATTGTTGTTCTTAATGTTGGCTCTGTGCATAGGCGCTTATGCACAGAATCCGAAGAAAGGTCTGGTAGTGAAGGGTACTGTACCTGCCGACTATCAGATGGAAGGAAAGGTCGTCAAGTTGTCTTCTACGGGTTATCTCATCGGTGGGGCGCAACTGGCAACTGACACCATTCGCAACGGAGCCTACTCTTTCACGCTCCCGGAGTTTGGCGATACGTGTATGGTATGTGTTTCCGGCGGCCGCCTTTGGCGTAGCTTCGGTGTTGCCCCCGGCGACGAGGTTACGCTGGAAGGCATGAATGTGGTGTCGGCTGGCGAGGCAAACAAAGCATGCAGCGAGTTGGTCGACGGTTCTTGGGAACGGTATAACAAAGGGCGCGGCGACATATTCAAGAAACACAAAAACATCGTGGAAAAGGTACATGCTGCCTCTACGACAGCCGAGGGCGCCGAGCTGCAGAAGACCGCCGAATACCAGGCTTATTTGGCTGACGTCTCCGCATGGGACAAACAGCAAGCTGACTATGTGCGCCAGGTAGTGAAGGACAATCCCAACAGCATCTGGCCTATCATCACGCTGCAGTATCATGGCGGCATAATGAAGCTGACCGAGGCGGAGTATTCACTCTTGTCCGACTTCCAGAAGCAGAGTGCTTACGGCAAGGCCTTCCAGGCTTATCTCAATGCCCAGTTGTTGGGCAAGAAAGCGCCAGAGTTTACACTTGCCGATGCCGACGGCAAGGAGCACACGCTCGCCTCGCTGCTCAAGGGCAACAAATACCTGTTGATAGACTTTTGGGCTTCGTGGTGCAGACCTTGTCGCAAGGGCATCCCCGTGATGCGCGACTTGGTGGCAAAGTACAAGAAGGAAGGTCTGGCCATTGTCAACATCTCCATTGATGAAAAGAAAGCTCCTTGGTTGAAGGCTCTTGGCGAGGAGAAGATGGAGTGGACCAACCTGTGGGACACCAAGAAGGTGAACCAGCTCTTTGGCGTAAAAGCCATCCCCTCCGTGTTCCTGCTGAAGGCCGACGGCACCGTAGTGTTTGAGAAACTCTTTGGCGATGCCATTGCCAACCAGCTGAAGGATATCTTCGGCTATTGATGTTGCCCTAACAGTCTGCAAAAGTTTCGGCAAAAGAGAATGTGTATCGGCTTAGTGACAACAATCACTCTTGTTCTAACGTAGAGACGCTGAGGTTATTTTACCGGACAGTTATAACAAAAAATGCTCCTCAAAGTGAGGAGCATTTTTTGTTGTGGGTATGCTTTAGCCGCTGGTATTCGGCAGAATCGTTTCTCTTTGCGGATGCCTTGTAAGGTTCCTATTATTCTCCGGTGTACTGTCCGATGAAGAATATGGCACCGGAGCTGCGCTCCGTAATCAGGTAGATGAACGGGCGGTTGGCATGGAAGGTGACGTGGCGCGGCTCGTCGGGCTGATAAATCGACATGGTCATGATGGCAGCTGTCACGGCGGCAGCCTTCGTGCCCTTCTCGTTAACCTCGATCTTTGCCTTTTGCAACATCGTGGAGACGAACATTGAGGCGTCGGTCATGTTGCTGAAGTCGGCTTCCGACTGGAACATCGAGGTGGCACCGAGCGATGCAATTGGCTTGTTGAGCTGTGTCTCGGTAGTGGTGGAGAAACGCGGCAACTTTAGGTCTACGACACACTCCTTCATGTCTTGCTGTGTCTTCTCCAGCGTCTTGGCGCTGAGCGACTTTATGATGTCGGTTGTCGACTTGCTCTCGGCAGGCAGTATGACGGTCATAGAGTAGGTGCCGTTGCCGTAGGGAAGTGTCACGGCGGCGAAGTCGCTGTTGTCGGTGTAATAGAACTTGCTCTCCTGGTGCATCATCGGCACCTTCTTTATGTCGCGCGTGTATCCGCTGAAGTTCTCCGTCTTGGTGTCGGCCTTGTCAAACTTGTCGGCCCATGTGCCGTTGAAGTAGACGGCGTTCATCAGCACCGCCGTGGCGTTGGGGTCGAGCTGGTCTACAATCTTCGGTATCATGCCGTCGGTCTGCTTTGAACACCATCCGTTGATTTTTGCCAAAGCCTTTGACGAGGCAAAGTCCATGCTCTCCACGTCGGCATTGTAGAGAGTCTGCATCGTGCTTGCGTAGTTGCTCTTGAGCGTCACCTGCTTGTTCGCGGCCACGCAGTTGGCTATGTTTACCTGGGTCTGGCTGTCGAGGTGCGAAGCCGTCTTGATGATGGCGTTGTATGTCTCGTTCAATGTCGCCAACGACGTGCCGCTCATGCTCAGAGCCTTCATTATCTCGTCCTGAGTGCTCCCGTTGGCTCCGTTGGCGAGCAGGCCCATGAGGTATGCCACGCTTACAGGCGACACCACCTTGGAGTCCATGCCGGCTTGCGTGCGGAACAAGTTGAGCGCAAACACGTTGGTGTTCTCTACTGCCGAGCGTTGCGCGTCGCTGAGTATAAGATATGTTTCGTCAACGTCGTTACCCTTTGTTGCCTCCACCATGTTGTCGCCTGTCTCCTGCTGCGTTTTCTTGGTGGCACACGAGCCGAGCGTCATGGCGGCCATTGCCGTCGTCACGGCCGCATAGCCCAAGTGGGCGATTGCTTTATTCATCTTCTCTTATTCTTGTGAAATTAATAATGTAATGCTTCGTTTCGATTGTATAAATGCAGGGAAGGCCGGAACATTGCATGGGATGAAGCGTTTTTTATTTTTTTATTCGTTCGGGATATTGTATTCGTGTATGGTATATGGCCTTTAGCTTCTCTATCAGCACCTGCTTAGCCACGGAGATGTCGTAGAACGTGATTTTGCATTCGCTGAACAAGCGGTCCTTCACCTGCTGGTCCACCAATTGGTTGACCAGTTTGGAGATGCTCTCCTCGGTATACTCTTTCAGCGAGTGGGATGCAGCCTCGCAAGAGTCGGCCATCATGAGTATTGCCTGCTCGCGCGTGGAGGGGTTGGGGCCGGGATAAGTGAACAGGCTCTTGTCCACCACCTCGTTGGGGTGTTCGTTCTGATATTTGATGTAGAAGAATTTCGACATGCCGCAACCGTGGTGCGTGAGTATGAAGTCACGTATCACCACCGGCAGGTTATACTCTTCGGCGAGCTTCACTCCGTCGGTAACGTGGGCTATTATTATTCGTGCGCTTTCTTTCTCGGTCAGGTTGTCGTGCGGGTTGTTTGCTCCGCCTTGCTGGTTCTCCGTGAAAAACGCCGGGTTCTTCATCTTTCCTATGTCGTGGTAGAGCGCTCCTGTACGGGCGAGAGTGGCCTTTGCCCCGATCCTGTTGGCTATCTCCGACGCGAGGTTGCCCACGGTGATGGAGTGCTGGAACGTGCCGGGTGCTATCTCCGACAGTTTGCGGAGCAAGCCCTTGTTGGTGTCGGAAAGCTCGATGAGCGTCAGCACCGAAACGAAGCCGAACGTCTTCTCCACCACAAACATGAGAGGGTAGGCGAGGAGCAACAGCACGCAGTTGATGAGGAAGTGGTAGTACATAGTCCGGCTGAAGTGCATGTCGCCGCTGCTCTCCATGAGCTTCAATGCAAAATACATGGCGCAGGTTGACAGGAAGACCCACAGCGCCGTGCGGAATATTTGCAATCGTGTAGACACCTCACGCAGCGAGTAGATGGCTATCAGACCGGAAATGGTCTGGATGATAATAAAGTCGAACTGATAGCGCAAAGCGCACGCTGATATGAGCACGGTTACGAGATGCGTGGTGAACGCCGTGCGCGAATCCATGAATATGCGCACAAAGATGGGGCTCAGGGCGAATGGAAGCACGTAGACCGAGAAGTTGAAGTAGTTGTGCTCCATCATCAGCGACACGCATACCGGAAACAGGGCTATGAAAGTGTAGAGCATGGCTACGCACCTCGGCTTGGAGAAATAGTCGCGGCGGAAGAGCGTAAGGTAGATCGTGAAGAGCAACACGAATGCCATGACATAGATGATGTTTCCCACGAAATGACGCGTTATCTGCGACTTTCCGGCCTGACGGCGGTCCAGGTCTTTCTCCATGGAGTTGAGCACGCGGTAGTTGTAGTCGTCGACAATCTCGCCCTGGTCAATGATTTTCTGCCCGGCCATTACCATTCCGCTTGCCGTCGATATGCCCGAAAGCAAGTCGTTGCGTGCCGTTTCCGTTCGGTTTTTGTCGAGTATGAGGTTGGGCAGGATAAAGTCGTTCATGTTCAATTTCTGCAACAGCAGGCGCTCTTTGGAAAGATAACTGTCGTCAAGCAGTTGCTCGTAGGCCATCATGGTGGAATAGAAGAGGCTCACCTTCCTCGACTCGGCGTCCTTGCCGAAAACCACCCTTACCTGTGCAGTGGTGTCGTTGTAGAAGCTGTTGTACAGTGGTGTTCCCATGATGCCTGTTTGATAGAGTAGGTGGAGCTTCTCTATCAATGCGTGTGCGAACCCTGCGGGCAGTGTTCCGGCCTTTGCCAGCTCGACCCGCAGCCTTGCCGTCTGCACAGTCTCCACGGTGCTGTCGTAGTTGCAGTAAGGTTGGAACGAATGGAGCAGGGAGTCGCGTTCCCGCTGCAGTGTCTCGTCGGTCTTGTATACGGGGAAGTCGAACTTGGCTATCAGCGTGCCGTAATGCCACGGCTCGCCAATATCGTAGGCATACTGTTTTGCCTCGTTGCGCGGAAGGAACCAAATGATGATGAGAGAGGTGAAAATCACGAGCCCGGAGCGAATTGCCAAACTTTGCCAGATGCTCTCCTCTTGTCCTATAATCTTCTTAATTGTGTTCATGTCACAGACTTAAATAAGCCCCTTGATAATGTGGCCTATACGATTTTGCTGCGAAAATACGAAAAAAATCAGTTAAAGCAGAAAAAAAGTATTACTTTTGCAAAAAATAATTCCTCGGGGAACAAGATTGAGCTCCCCAAAATATTTATACTTGGATATGTCAGAAAGAAAAGTCAGGGTGCGTTTCGCCCCAAGTCCTACAGGCCCGCTTCACATTGGCGGAGTCCGCACGGCTTTGTTCAACTATCTGTTTGCCCGCCAGCATGGTGGAGACCTCGTGTTCCGCATTGAGGATACCGACAGTCATCGTTTCGTGCCAGGAGCCGAAGACTATATCATAGAGTCGTTCAAGTGGCTCGGCATCAAGTTCGACGAAGGAGTGTCGTTCGGTGGCGAACATGGCCCCTATCGCCAGAGCGAACGCCGCAAGATCTACGCCAAATACGTAAGACAGCTTCTCGACGACGGCAAGGCTTATATCGCCTTTGACACGCCGGAGGAACTGGAGAAAAAGCGCGAGGAGGTGAAGAACTTCCAGTACGACGCACATACCCGCCTGTCGATGCGCAACTCTCTCTCCCTGCCGAAGGAAGAGGTGGAGCATCTGCTCGACTCGGATGCCCAGTACACCGTGCGCTTCAAGGTTGAGCCGGGCGAGGAGATCCATGTCAACGACCTCATCCGTGGCGACGTGTGTGTGAAGAGCGACATCCTCGACGACAAGGTGCTCTACAAGAGTGCCGACGAACTGCCCACATATCATCTTGCCAACATCGTGGACGACCATCTGATGGAGATTACCCACGTGATACGCGGTGAGGAGTGGTTGCCCAGCGCACCGCTTCATGTATTGCTCTACAAGGCGTTCGGCTGGGAGGACACCATGCCTCGCTTCGCCCACCTGCCGCTGCTTCTCAAGCCGGAGGGCAAGGGCAAGCTGTCGAAGCGCGACGGCGACCGTCTCGGTTTCCCCGTCTTCCCGCTGGAGTGGCACGACCCCAAGAGCGGCGACGTGTCGTCGGGATACCGCGAGAGCGGATACTTCCCTGAGGCTGTGGTCAACTTCCTCGCCCTCTTGGGCTGGAACCCCGGCACCGACCAGGAGATGTTTACGCTCGACGAGCTCGTAAAGGCATTCGACATAACCAAGTGCTCGAAGAGCGGCGCCAAGTTCGATTTCCAGAAAGGCATATGGTTCAACCACGAGTATATTCTTCGCAAGAGCGATGACGAGATAGCCACGCTCTTCGCTCCGATAGTTGCCAACAACGGCATTGACGATTCGTTTGAGCGCATCAAGCAAGTAGTGCATCTCATGAAAGACCGTGTCAACTTCGTCAAGGAGTTGTGGCCGCTGTGCTCTTTCTTCTTCATCGCGCCGACAACCTACGACGAGAAGACGGCAAAGAAGCGCTGGAAGGAATTCTCTGGCCAGCAGATGAAGGAACTCATCGACGTGCTCAAGGGCATCGACGACTTCTCTATCGAAGGACAGGAACCTGTCGTGGAGAAGTGGATAGCCGACAAGGGCTACAAGATGGGCGACGTGATGAACGCTTGGCGCCTGGCCCTCGTGGGCATAGGCAAGGGCCCCGGCATGTTCGACATCTCGGCATTCCTTGGTAAGGAAGAAACCATAAAGCGAATGGAAAAGGCTATTGAGACATTGGGCTGATGTACGAACCTTTTATTTTCTTATATAATATAGGTGTCTGGGTTGCCACGTTCTTCTCCAAGAAGGTGAAGACGATGTGGAAAGGAGAGCACGAAACATTTCGTGTTCTCCGGGAGAAGGTGGACCCGGACGCCAAATATATATGGTTCCATGCGGCATCGTTGGGCGAGTTTGAGCAAGGACGCCCGATAATGGAGCAAATCAAGCGTGAGCATCCTGAATACAAGATCCTGCTCACGTTCTTCTCGCCTTCGGGCTACGAGGTGCGGAAAAATTACAGCGGTGCCGACATCATAGTGTATCTCCCCATCGACACCATTGGCAATGCGCGCCGTTTTGTCGACATGACACATCCGGTGATGGCGTTCTTCATCAAGTATGAGTTCTGGTTCAATTACCTGAACATTCTTAAAGACCGCGGGGTGCCCACGTTCTCGGTGTCGAGCATTTTCCGTCCAAACCAGATATTCTTCCGCGGCTATGGCAAGGCCTATGCTAAGGTGCTGAAGTGCTTTACTCATTTCTTCGTGCAAAACGAGCAGAGCCGCGACTTGCTCAAGTCAATTGGCATCGATTGCGCCACCGTGACCGGTGATACGCGTTTCGACCGCGTGTTGCAGATAAGGGACGCAGGAAAGTCGCTGCCTATAGTGGAGAAGTTTGTAGGCGGCACGGCCGGGGAACATCCGCACGTCTTCATTGCCGGAAGCAGTTGGCCACCCGATGAGGACATCTTCATCAAGTATTTCAACGAGCACCGCGACTGGAAGCTCGTCATAGCTCCGCATGTAATTGGCGAGGACCATCTCAAGCAGATACTCTCCAAGTTGGGCCGCAAGACGGTACGCTATACCGAGGCGACGACCGAAAACGTGCAGGATGCCGGGTGTCTCATCATCGATTGCTTCGGTTTGTTGTCGAGCATATACCGCTATGCTGACGTCACATATGTCGGCGGTGGCTTTGGTGTGGGCATCCACAACGTGCTGGAGGCTGCCGTTTGGGGCAAGCCTGTAGTCTTCGGTCCAAACAACAAGAACTTCCAAGAGGCGCAAGGACTGCTCAATGCTGGCGGCGGATTCGAAATAACCGGCTACGACGATTTCGTTAACGTCATGCAGAAACTCGACGACGACTGCGCCTTTGGGCAAAGTTGCAAGAGCGCCGGCGAGTTTGTTGAGGGCCTTGCAGGGGCAACCGAGCAGATAATGGGCAAGGTGAAGTTTGATTTATAACAACTTTTTTTGAATCCTCGGTGCAAGGTTTGTGTGCTTTGTGCATTTACCTTATATCATGGCTTGAAATGCCGTGATGACAATACCTCGTATCAACAATCAAAACAGCAAATAATAGACAATGAGAAAAATTAAGTTTTTAGGATTCTTCCTTTCAGCAGTGCTCACTGTTCTCGGCATGTCTTCATGCTTGGGCGCTGCCGACGACAACAGCTCAAGCATTACGCCCGAACAGAAACAGCAATGCTATCTTAGTGTGGCAGGTCCTCACTCGGGCAAGTTGGTTTACTATTCCGGAAAAACGGATGCCGGTGCCTACAAGACCGACAGCGTCCAGTCGACGTGGAATATCACGTCAGACTCGACGATGGTTATCAACAATATCTCTTCAAAGGCCATTGCATCGGTAATCGACACCACTACTGCTGAGCACAAGGAGATTCGTGAAGCCATTGCCGCTCAGCCTTCCAAGTCGATGAGCTGCTATATTGGTTTCGTCAACACCAATCCTATACAATGGCTTATCAACCCGATAGGTCTGACTTACAATGTCACTTATGGCGGTGCTGCGCATCAGATAAAAATAGTGTTCTACACCAACAATTCATATTCTTTCGGTCAATACAGCAGTTCGACAAAGGTTATGCAGTTGCAGATTCTTGTCTATGGCTCTTACATAGATGGCGTCTTGGACAGCAACTCCGTTCCATTGGTAACCTCAGCCATGCCTCTCATGTTCGTACAGAAGTAACCGACGGTAGGGCAAACAAGAAAAGCGCGCTAAAAGCCATGTAGCTTTTAGCGCGCTTTTTTTGTCCTTTATAAATGAAGGATTTACTCAGGAAGGTTGATTGCCTCGTTGGGGCAAACAGAAGCGCATGTGCCGCACTCTGTGCACTCATCAGGGTTGATGCTGTAGATATCGCCCTCAGAGATTGCTCCTACTGGGCACTCGTCGATGCAAGTTCCGCATGCGACACAGTCGTCACTAATTACGTATGCCATAATTCTTTTACGTTTATTAATTAATAATGTTTTTGTATACTGTCCTCACGAGTGCCTTACGGCTATTAAGCTGGCTTACCTCATTTTGGTAATGCAAAGATAATGACTTTTGTCGGAATACCTACATCTAGGTATGAGTTTTTTAAGGATTTAACATTCATATACCTTATATTGTGTATTCCTGGCAATATAACGGCGGTTTCTGCGTTATATATAATATGAAGAATATAGTTTGCGCCATCCTCTCCCTTCTCATGGGAGTCAGTGCTGTGGCCCAAGACCGCACAGTGCAGAACCGTCCGTATACAGACCTGCGCCCGTTCCATTTCGGTATCCTAGTTGGCACTCATGCCCAGGATCTCGAGTTTGCTTGCGTGGGGCCGCAAACCGTGACGCTCAGCGATGGCACCACACAGACCTGTACCATCACCACCGACCAAGACCGCTACGACTATGGATTTCAAGTGGGCGTGCTTGGCGAGGCGCGACTGAACACCTATTGCTCTTTCCGCCTTGCCCCAACCTTGTATTTCGGAAGCCGCCACGTTAGTTTTCATAACGCTGGGACCGAGGTGCCCGACAGCATGGCAAGCCGGACCCAAAACCTCAAGTCGGTGTACATCTCGTGTTCCATGGACATGATTTTCGCATCTAAGCGTTGCGGCAACCATCGCCCTTATGTCATGGCGGGCCTTAGTCCGGTTGTCAACCTTAGCGGCAAGAGCGACGACATCATCAAGCTCAAGCGCTACGACGTCTACCTTGAAGCGGGATTGGGTTGCGATTTCTACCTGCCGTTTTTCAAGTTGAGGCCCGAACTGAAGTTCATGTTCGGTCTGGCCAACAGTCTTGACACCGGCCATGCCGCCCGTCTTCAGGACCCAACGGCGCGTGTCTTTGCCAACTCCGTGAACAAGGCGCACTCCAAGATGATAGCCCTGACTTTCTATTTTGAATGACAAACAAATCACGATAATTAAATATATCATAATGAGATATACAATAAAAATGAAAACATTTCTACCCGTTGTGGCACTTCTGCTTGCCACATCTTGCCACTCACCTTACCATCTTACCAGCGTGGACCGTACCCGCATTCTCGTTGACAGCCGCTACGACGCACATCCTGACGCGCAGGCCGCTGAGTTCATCAAGCCTTATGAAAAGGAGGTCAACGAGAAAATGTCGCCCGTTGTCGGCGCCACAGCGCACCCCATGAGAGCCCTCAAGCCCGAGAGCGACCTTGGCAACCTGCTTGCCGACGTGCTCGTGTGGGGAGGCAAGCTGTTCAGTGAGACGCCCGACTTCGGAGTCTACAACGTGGGCGGCATACGCGCGTCGCTTCCCGAGGGAAAGGTGACCTACGGCGACATTCTCAATGTGGCTCCTTTCGAGAACCACATCTGCTTCCTGACCCTAACGGGCGAGAAGACTATGCAGCTCTTCAACGAGATAGCCTCGCGCCATGGCGAGTGCGTGAGCTGCGGTGTGAAGATGACGATCACCAAGGATGGAAAAATGAAGTCGCTGACTCTCAACGGCAAGGAGATTGACCCGCAGAAGAACTACCGCGTGGTCACGCTCGACTATCTTGCGCAAGGCAACGACGGACTTCTGGCGTTCAAGTCGAAGACCGATGTGGTGTCGCCGTCCGACGAGGCCAATGACGTGAGGCACATCATAGTGAAATATTTCAAGGAAAAGCAAGCCCAAGGCAAGGCTGTGGATGCCAAGGTCGAGGGCAGAGTGACCGTCGAGTGAGACAAACAGAAACTAAGTTAACAGTAGAAAATCAGAAAAGATGAAAGCGTTAAGACACATATCAATGTCAGCCACACATATTTCAATGTTCAGACACGTTGCCGTGATGTTCTTGCTTTGCGGCAGCGTTGCCGTGTTTGCCCAAAAACGGCTCACAATCCTTCATACCAACGACACCCACAGTTGCGTAATGCCGATGTCGGTACATCTTGCCGACACCATGCAGGCCGGACGTGGCGGATTCTTGCGCCGTGTGGCAATGCTCAAGGAAGAGCGTGCCAAGGACCCTTCGCTTCTGCTCTTCGACAGTGGCGACTTCTCGCAGGGTTCGCCTTATTACACGTTGTACAAGGGCGACGTGGAGACAGGGCTGATGAACATGATGCACTACGACGCCGCAACAATAGGCAACCACGAGTTCGACTATGGGCTGGAAAACCTTGCACGGCTCTTCAAGAAACTCAACTGCCCTATAGTCTGTGCCAACTACCGTTTCCACGAATACGGCCTCGACAAGCTTGTAAAGCCCTATGTCATAATAAAGCGCAACGGCTTAAAGATTGGAGTGTTCGGTCTGTCGCCGGTGCTCGACGGACTGGTCGACCACAACAACTACCTCTCTACCGAATATCTTGACCCCGTGGCAACAGCAAAGGAGATGGTGGAGATATTGAAAAAGAAGCATTGTGACCTCGTGGTCTGCCTGTCCCACTTGGGCTGGGAAGAAGACGGCATGGGCGACCAGGAGCTGATAAGCCACACCAGCGGCATCGACGTCGTGCTGGGAGGCCACAGCCACACCTATTTCAAGACCCTTCGTTATGTCAACAATGCGGATGGCAAGCCGGTACCCGTAGACCAGAACGGCAAGAGCGCCATCTATGTAGGCAAGCTGACACTTAACCTCGACAAATAAGGTCGGGTTCTGTCTTGATACCAGCCCAGACCACTACACAGACCTTCTTTTTACGGCAATAGAGGCAATAGAGACAACTTCCAGCTATCCGTTTCTTGTATCCAGGCGGAGCTTGTTGTCTCTATTGTCTCTATTGTCGTTTAATCATTACAGCGAATTTAAAGTTCTGTTGTCGTTCTTTCCCTGGATTCTTCGTTCTTCACTCCCATGTCCTTCGTTCTTCACTCTTCACTTTTTCTGTGTGATGAAAAATCACAACAAAAGGCTCTCTGAGAATCGATTTTTTTGAAAAACTTTTCCTCTTGTGCGGATTTTTGTGGATTTTGTGCTATTTTTATAATATTCTTGTAATCAGGTATTTATGTTTTTATAGGTCTGAACCTTGACCTAAATTTGAGGTTTTGAGTCGGCTTTACGTTAGAATCGCGCCGC
>CAZXGQ010000089.1:0-15465 GCA_964640415.1 uncultured Prevotella sp. | reverse complement strand
CAATAAGAAAGATTATAACGCAATATTTCACCCACACAAATCAACATAGACCCAATATTTTACATTATTGCCGTCCGGTAAAAATCGCAAGATATAAGTCGTCGAAGACGGCAAACTTTGCATAACCGCAGGTGAAGCGAGCAAAGCGAGCGGAACCAGCGGTTTATGCACATCAATAAAGGCATCCTCGAAGAGGGCGAACATTCTCATCGACAATATCTTTTGAGAGTATTCGCCCTTTTCGTTTACTTAATCATTTTTCAGAGGAGAGGCTTAGCGTGGCCTCTTTCAGGTCAACGCCCTTTGCTGTCAGCTTCACACGTCCGCCCTTCTTGTCGCTGCGTAGCACCACGAGGCACTTGCCGTAGAAAGCCTGTCGGTGGTCTGCCTGGAAGCGTTCGGTGGAAGTCTGCGAACCGTTGTCAACACCTGCTATGCTTGCTGCACCCGCGACATCGAAGAAGATTTCGTTCGTGGCGTTGGGGCAGAGGTTGCCGTTGCGGTCTACGACTTCAACAGTGACAAAGGCAAGCGACTTGCCGTCGGCCGTGAGCAGTTTCTTGTCTGTCGTGAGGCGGATATGGTCGGGAGCACCGGCGGTATGAATCGTCTGCTGCGCCACCACCTTACCTTTGCGACGCGCCACCACTCTCACATTTCCCGGCTCGAACTTCACTCTCCACATCACATGATACTCGTGCGAGTCTTTCTTTTTTCTTATACCGGCACTCTTGCCGTTGACATACAGTTCCACCTCGTCGGCGTTGTTGTAGTAGCACCAGAGGTCAACGTTCTGTCCTTTCAGCCAGTTCCAGTGGGGGAAGACGTGTAGCACGGTCTTTTTAGACCACTCGCTCTGATACATATAGTAGGAGTCCTTCGGGAAACCGGCCAAGTCGATCAAGCCGAAATAGCTTGAGCGGGCAGGATAACCGTAAGGCGTAGGCTCACCGATGTAGTCGAAGCCTGTCCAGATAAACTGTCCCGCGCACCACGGCGTGTGCTTCACGATGTCCCAAGTCTGCTCGTGGGTTGAGCCCCAAGGCACATGGCAGTTGTCGTAGGCACTGCACTTGTTGGTTGGGTCGGTGTAGGCCACTCGCCAGTCGTATGGTGCGAGTATCTCCTTGTCGCTCGGCATGACGTAGTAACCGCGCGTCTGCAGTGCCGACACGCTCTCGGTCATGATGAACGGCTTGCCCGGGAAGTTCTTCGGCACGTCCTTGATCCACTGCCGGTGGTAGTTGAAGCCGATAAGGTCGAGCGCATCGCCACAGAAAAGGTTATTGTTCGGGTCAGGCTCGTTGCATCCCGCAGTGATAGGGCGCGTAGGGTCAAGTTTTCGCACTATGGAAGCAAGCTTCATGGCAAGTCGCGTGTTGACCGTGAGTTCCTTGTTGCCGGCCTGTGCCGAGATGTCGTGGCCAAAGTTCAGGATGAGGTTGGCCTGTTCGAGCGACAGTGTGTCGGCGTCGGCCTGCTGCCACTGTTCAAGCACCTCGTTGCCGATGCTCCACATCATGACGCACGGATGGTTGCGGTCACGACGGACAAGGTCGGTAAGATCGCGCTCATACCACTTGTCGAAGAACCGTGCGTAGTCGTTGCGCGTCTTCTTCTTGCGCCACATGTCGAACGACTCGTCCATGACAATAAAGCCCATAGTGTCGCACATGTTAAGAAGTTCCGGAGCCGGAGGATTGTGCGAACAACGCACGGCGTTGGTTCCCATCTCCTTCAGGATGACAAGCTGGCGGTGAAGCGCGTCTTCATTGAGTGCGGCACCCAGACAACCAAGGTCGTGGTGCTGGCATACTCCGTTTATCTTCATGGCCTTGCCGTTGAGGGAGAATCCGGTGTTGTGGTCGAACTTGAACGAGCGCACGCCCGTCATTGTTTCGTAGGAGTCCACCACCGTGCCACTGACCACCACTTCGGTCTTCACCTTATACATATAAGGATGCTCAAGAGTCCAAAGCGTGGGGGTCTTCAGGGTAAAGGTCTGCGTGTCTGTGGTCTTGTCGCTAAGAGTAAGCGGCACGGAAGAAGAAGCCACCTCTTTCCCCTTGGCGTCGAGAAGCGTGTTGCGCACCTCAGCCTGTACATCCTTGCCTGTGGTGTTCTCAATGTCGGCACTGACAGTGAAGTGGGCCTCGCCATTGTCGCCGATGACCGATGTGACGTAAGTGCCCCAATGGGCTACGGCTACGGCAGCAGTCTCAGTGAACCACACGTGGCGGTAGATGCCGCAACCGCTGTACCAACGGCTGTTGGGCTGGTCGCTGTTGTCCACCTTCACGGCTATCACGTTGTCGCCGGTCTTTGAGAGATAAGGCGTGAGCTCATAGCGGAAGCTGCTGTAACCATAAGGGCGAGTGCCAAGCTGCTTGCCGTTGACATAAACGGTGGAGTTCATGTACACGCCATCGAAGTCGATGAAGTAGCGCTCACCCGGCTTCACGTTTACGCGCAGATGTTTGCGGTACCAGCCAATTCCGCCAGGCAGAGCACCACCACCTGCACCCGAAGGGTTGGAGTCGGAGAAGTCGCCCTCGATAGCCCAGTCGTGGGGCAGGTCGAGCAAACGCCACGAAGAGTCATCGTATCCGCTCTGCGCCATCTGTATGGAATCGCCAAGGGTAAAACGCCATCCCTCGTCGAAGTTCTCGTGAGAGCGGGCCGACGCGGATACAGCGAGGGCGAGGAGGAGAAGGATTCCTCCCCCTCGCCGCAAAATATAACCCTTGCCACTCCCCTTTGAACGGGGAGTGATATGGAATATTCTCATTAAATTTGCAGTTGTTTATAAGAAACAATGTTACAACTTCACCTTTACCTCGGCACCGTTGTACTCCACCATCTTGCCCTGTGCGTCGAAGTCGAGCTTCTGCGCAGCCGTCGGTGACACGACAACGATGTTGAAGCGGCGGTTCTGAAGCATGCCGTCGAACGAGCCTTTGCGCTTGCCAAAAGTCACGGTCTTCGTCTTCTCGTCGTAGCGGATGTCTATTGTAGCATATTGTCCCTTTTCGTAGTTGTAGTCGAGACCGTCGTCCTCATAGAGAAGGAAGTCGGCATTGGCGCCAGTGTAGACATAGAGGTTGATAAGCTCTGCCGGCTTCTCATCGCTCCACTGTATCTCCGGACCGAACGGCACGATAGCACCCTCGCGCACAAACACCGGCACCTTCTCGTAAGGAGCGTCAGCATCGATGGTCTGGCCACCGTCGAAGTGCTTGCCAGTGTAGAGGTCGTACCAACCGCACTGCTTTGGCAAGTAGACCTTGCGTGAGCGGGCCTCATACTTAAAGACAGGGCAAGCCATGAAGGCTGGGCCGAACATCCACTGGTCGCCGATGTTCAGGACATTGGTGTCGTCCTGGAAGTCCATAGGCAGACCGCGCATCAGAGTGTAGTCTTTCAGGTTAGCCCATGCTGCCATACTGTAGAGGTAAGGCATGAGGCGGTAGCGCAGCTTGTCGTAGTAGACAATCGACTTGTAGCAAGGATGAGTCTCCGGGGCGATGTTCCAAACCTCGCGCAACGGGAACTGTCCGTGGGTGCGGTAGAGCGGAACGAAGCATCCCAACTGGTTCCAGCGTGCCTGAAGCTCACGCCACTCCTTCATGTCAGCGTTCTCCTCGCCAGTCTTGTCGTAGAGGTTCTGTGCAGCCCAATAGCGGTTCTCTGCCGTGAAGCCGCCCAAGTCCATGCCCCAGAAGGGGATACCGGCCATACAGTAGTTGAGTCCGGCGGTTATCTGAGCGCGCATATCCTCCCAACGTGTGCCGATGTCACCGCTCCAAGAGGCGGTGCTGAAACGCTGAAGTCCAGCAAAGCCGCTGCGGGTAAGCAGGAACACGCGCTTGTTGTTGCCCGTGGCTCTCTGGCCGTTATAAATGGCGTCGGCATTCTCAATGCTGTAGGCATTGAAGTATTCGGTTGACGATCCGAGAGCAGTAGGACCGCAGAGAGCCTTGCGGTAGCCGATAGGCGTACAGTCGCGCACGTTAGGCTCAGAGGCATCCATCCACCACGAGTCGATGCCATAGTTATACTTCTCGTAGAGATTTTCGTTCATCTGTCGCCAGAACATCTTTCTTGCGCCTTCAGCATAAGCATCGTAGAAACCAGCCACATAGCCGGGGCCTACCCAGTCTTTGAGGGAGTCTTTCACAGCCTGTGTGTACATCCAACCGTTAGAGGCCAGCTCCTTGAAGTTGTCGGTGTTGTGATAGAACTTCGGCCAAACGGAAATCATGTAGCGGCCGTGCATCTTGTGCACGTCGTCGAGCATCTTCTGCGGATTGGGGTAGCGACACTCTTCGTACTTGTGGCTGCCCCACTGGTCGTCTGCCCAATAGTTCCAGTCCTGCACGATGTTGTCGACAGGAATCTGGCGCTTGCGGAACTCGGCGAGTGTACCCGTGATTTCGTCCTGTGTGCGGTAGCGCTCGCGGCTCTGCCAGAAGCCCATGGCCCACTTAGGCATGATTGGAGCCTTGCCCGTGAGGGTGCGGTAGCCGGAGATGATCTTGTCCATGTTGTCACCGGCGATGACATAGTAGTCCATGTCGCGGCTCATCTCGCTCCAGATGTTCATCTGGTTCTGCTCCTTGTCGGAACGCGGAGTAGCGACACGCAGTCCACAGTATGACGTGTCTCCGTCAGGAATCCACTCTATGCGCAACGGCACGCGCTTGCCTTTCTCCAGACGAACGGCAAATTTGTAGGAGTTTGGGTTCCACGCCGTGCGCCAACGCTCTGGCACAACCGGCTTGCCGTCGATGAACACCTTGGTGTAGCCGGCATAATAGAGAATGAACTGATAGTTGCTCGACTCTTTGGGCTCTATGGTTCCCTCGTAGACCACGTTTCCGCCCGACAGCTTGAAGCCTTGCGGTAGATTCTTCACCTCAAAGCAGTTCTCGAAATAGATCGAATCCTCGTCACGCACAACCTGGTTGCCATCCTTGTCGTTGTATGTGCCCGTAAGCGAACCTTGCTTGCCCTCACGGTTGTAGAGCGTAAACTCCTTGCCGAGCTGCTGGTAGGCATTGGGGTTGCCCCATCGGCAGAGAGAATAAGAATCCCAAAGCAAGCCATAATGCTTGTTCGACACGATGAACGGCACGGAAATCTTGGTGTTGTACTGGAACAGCTCTTCGTTCTTACCCTTGTAGTTGAAGTCCTCGGCCTGGTGCTGTCCAAGGCCATAGAAAGCCTCATCGTCAGGACTGTCGAACTTTATGTTCCACGACCATCCGTGGCGTTTTTCCTCGGGAAGAGTTTGGCCGAGACCAATCTCGTTGGCAGGCACTGTGTAGGGACGGAATGTCTTGCCGTCCTTGGTCTCGTTGAGGAGCAGCTTGCCCTTGGCGTCGTAGAAGGCGATGTGGCCCGTTGCCTCTGTGACAACAGCCGAAACGTTCTTTGCCTTCAGGGTGATTACACCGTTCTTCTCAGAGACTTTATACTTTGCCTTTGCCGTCTGCGGCACGATGATAAGGCTCTGCTTATCAGGGAAAGCCGTCTCCTTGGTGGCGCGCACACGTATAATGTCGTCGTTAACGACCTCCAAGCGCACAAGGCGGGCACCGTCGGCTGAAGCGTTTTTCACTTGTAAGGTGATACCCTTGCCGTTGTCGGTGTAGCCTGCAGCAAAAGTGGCAGAGGCACCGAGCATTAACATTGTGGATAGAAATAGTCTTGTTTTATTCATATAAGTATATTAAAATTAGTATGTCATTTCTTATATTGTGATGGTCCTACGCCATAGTACTCCTTGAAGTACTTGGAGAAGGTGCGCGGCAGGTTGAAGCCCACCTTGTATGCCACCTCGCTGACGTTCAGTTGTCCTTCCTTCAACAGTCGGGCGGCATGTTTCAGACGTATGACGCGAATGAACTCCGACGGCGTGGAGCCTGTGATTGACAACAGACGCTTGTAGAGATGCACGCGCGACATTCCAAGGTGCTCGCTCATCATCTCTACCGACAGTTCTGGGTTGCTGAGGTTCTGCTCTACAAAAGCGGTTGCCTTGTCCACAAGCTGCTGGTCAAGCGAAGTAATTTGTTCCTCGGTTATCTTCGGCACTATTTTCTCTTGTCTGTCAGCCAACTCCGGCTGCTGTTCATCCGGCGTGCTGTCTTGTGCCGAATGCGAACGTATGAGATTGCCGATACGGACATTGAGCAAGTCGAGGTCGAACGGCTTTGTTATGTAAGCGTCGGCTCCAGACGTGAAGCCTTCAATCTTATGCTCGGTGGAGAGACGGGCAGTGAGCATAACGAATGGAATCGAAGCCGTTGCCTTGTCTTCTTTCAAGCGCTTGCAAAGCTCGTTACCGTCCATCTCGGGCATCATCACGTCGCTGAGGATGATGTCGGGCTTGCGGTCTGCAATCTTGGCGAGGGCGTCCTTGCCGTTTACGGCAGTGCGTACCCTATAGTGCTCGCCAAGCATCTCAGACATGAACGTAAGGAAGTCGTCGCTGTCGTCTACAACCAGCACTTCCTTATTGCCGTTAGCAGGCACATCACCTTTTAGTTCGTCATTATCCCGGGCGTTGCCTTGGGCTGACGGATAGTGGCCGTTCAGGGCTGACGGAACAGCGTCTTCATCTTTGGGACATGCCGTTCTGTACTCGCCGTCGGTCACAGGCATGTTTATCGTGAACACTGTGCCCTGCCCGCCGTTCTCCATATTGTCGGTCACGGTGATGCTGCCGCCATGCATAGCCACATACTCGCCGGCGATGTTCAGCCCGAGGCCGCTGTCACCGAACGGCGACTCCTTGCGGTGCTGCGTTTGATAGAAGCGGTCAAACACATGACTCTTGTCTTCGTCGCTTATTCCGCATCCCG
This sequence comes from uncultured Prevotella sp., assembly GCA_964640415.1. Classification (GTDB taxonomy): domain Bacteria; phylum Bacteroidota; class Bacteroidia; order Bacteroidales; family Bacteroidaceae; genus Prevotella. Next base: position 8,599 of record CAZXGQ010000089.1, on the reverse strand, counting down.
TGTCGGCAACAGATATGAGGAGATGTCTGCACCCCTGCTTGCCGGCAACCACATCGGTGTCGGCCCAACGCACGCTTACCGTTATCTTGCCGCCTTCTGGCGTGAACTTGTATGCATTGCTAAGCAGGTTGTTCATCACCTTCTGCATCTTGTCCTCGTCGAACGACATCACGAGCTCCTCTATCTTCGTGGAAAAGCCCAGACTGACATTCTGCTGCGACAGACGCGCGAAATCTTCGGCTATGTCATGGACAAGCCTTATGATGTCGCCCCGCTTCATGTTGAGGCGCATGGCATTGGTCTCTATCTTGCGTATGTCGAGTGTTTGGTTTACGAGGTTGAGCAACCGCTTGGCGTTGCGCAGCACGAGTTCGAGACTGGAGCGTTTCTGGGGGTCGCTCTCACTGTCGACCAGAGCTTGCACAGGCGAGATGACAAGCGAAAGCGGTGTGCGCAGTTCGTGGCTTATATCCGTCAGAAACGAGAGCTTCATCTCGTCCATCTTGCGGTTGCGTTCTGCCTCCTGGCGTATCTGCTCAATGCGCATCTTCTCCATCTGGCGGCGTATGGTCAGATACCATGCAAGCCATGCTGCTGCGATTATGAGCAATACATAAATGATGTATGCCCATGTAGACATGTAGAACGGAGGGGCGATGTGTATGCGCAGTTCGCTTATTTCTTTTGTCACCGTTCCGTCGCGCTCCACAACCCGCACCTGCAGGGTATAGGTTCCGGGATGAAGGTTGGTATAGGTGACGCTGGGTTGCGACTCAACCGTGGTAAGCCACTTGTCGTCGCCGAATCCTTTCAGACGATACATGAAGTGGCACTTCTCAGGCACTGCCACGTTATTGGTAGAGAGAAGCACGGTGAATGCGTTCTCATCGTATTTCAGATTAAGGTTACGGGATGAGTTTACCGACTGGTCCATGACGACACGCCCTTTATACTCCTCCCCTACCGAGAGCGGATGGTCGAACAACACTATGCCCGAGAAGAGAACCCTTGTATCGGCAGCCATATGCCGCTGTGACCGCGAAGGAATGACATTGATACCGTCTTCACCTCCGACCACTACACGCCCTTGAGCATCGGTATATATACTGCGGAAGTTATAGCGGCGCTTCTGCAGTCCGTCGAGCTCATCAAAACTGTTGGAGAAGAAAGTCAGGCCTGACTCATTGCGGCTCACCTTCACTCGTATGACACTGTTAGAGAGTGTCACCCAGATGTTGCCGTCGCGGTCTTCACACACGGCACATGCCATCTGCCGACTCTTGTAGAGTCTGTATATGCGACGCGTCTGTGGATCATAGACATCCAATCCCGACTTGTTGGCGTTCCATATTAGCCCGCGGCTGTCTACCAACACGTCATTGACCGATATACTGGAGAAACTGCTGCCGTCTGCAGTGGCGGGCAGTGGACTCACACTATGCTTGCGCAAATCAATGACTGACAGTCCGCATGAGTGACCGGCTATGATGCGCCCGTTGTGGCCGACAGCCACTACCGACACATACTTCGACGGCAGTTTTGAGTTCTCCGGCGTGTAGGTATCAAACTTGCCTGTCAGTGGATTCAACACCTGCAAGCCTCCGCCGAGTGTACCTATGATTATGTTGCCTTGCCTGTCTTCTGCGAGCGACCACACACTGTTACTGGCAAGAGAAGAGGTGTGCTGGTTGTAGGTGTGGAACTTGCCGTTGACATAGTGGGTCAGACCGCCATTAAACGAACCGAACCACATGCTGCCGTCGCTTGCCGTAAGGCTGCTCACCACGACATCGGTCAGCAACCCCGTCTGCTCTTTGCCGAAGTTCGCAGCCGTACCTGTTGCGGGGTTATAGCATATCAAGCCGTTGGCATCAGTGCCACACCAGTAGTTTCCGTTTTTATCTTTAGTCACGGTGCACACGTCACCCATATTTATTGTCGGGAAATGCGACAACGACGGCGAATGGTAAGCTACGCCATTCTTGTAGGTGCCTATCCATGCCGCATCGTTATGGTCTATGTAGAGACTCTGAATGGTGTTGTCGGGCAGAGTATTGGGTTTCTTTGCATCGTAAACGATGTGTCGGAGATTGCGTTTTGCCATGTTTGCAATAAACAGTCCGGCATGTTCGGTTGCAAGCCACAGGTTGTGATGGCTGTCCTCCTTGACATCTTTTATAAAGACATCGATCATGCCCTTCATGCCCATGGAGCTGAAAAACTCTGTGGGCGAAGAAAACCAGCGCTGCAACTTGCTGGAGTATACCCATGTGTGGCCCTTGGCATGATTGCTAACCCAATAGTTGAAGTGTGAGTCTATGTATGTGCTGTAGTAATGACGGCAGTGGTTGTTGGCTTTCGCCAGACAGGTGTTTACCCAGACAATGCGCCGTTGCGGACCGTCAAGGCGTACCAATGTGCCGTCCTCGAATGACACGACGAGCGAACCTCCATGCTCGGTGATGCCTGTAACCGCCTTGTCTGGCAAGCAGCCTCCTCTTTTACCCGACTTGAAAAGATAGCTTTCGCCCGTAGAAGGATTATAGTAATAGCATCCCTTGGCATTGACTGCAATCCACAAACAGCCTTTGGCATCCACAAACACGCGGTTTGGCGTGCCCACCATACCATGGTCTTTCATCCAGGCATCAACGTCGTTGGTAAAACTCTCTGTAGCGGTATGATAGATGCAGTAGCCCTCATTGGTCTGCACCCAGATGTTGCCGTTATGGTCTTCGGCCATTCCGTCTATCTGGTTGCTGCGCAACGACGACTTGTCGGTGGTGCTGGAATAGAAGTTCTTGAATCGGAACCCGTCGTAGCGGCTCAGTCCTGATGCCGTGCCAATCCACAGGAATCCGTTGCGGTCTTTCATGATGCTGCTCACATGGCAGTCGGCAAGACCTGCCGAGGTGTCAAGGCAGCGGAAATCGAGGTCGTTTGCCCTTATAGACAATGACAGGCACAGCAAGAGAGAGGACAACGCAATTGTGACGGTCCTCATGCAGAGCGATTGTTGTGATTCATTAGTCTGCTTCATACTTCGCTTTTGTCTATTTGGTCAGCAATGATGGTTAACTGATGCAAAGATAACAAATTTTGGCATCTTCTCTTACTGTGTTGCCTTCTAATTTGTTACCAACCGGCATTTTGTTTGTACAGACCGCCTGAGTTGATATTCTGCTCGTCCACGAGCTCCATATACTGCTTTGCGTTGAGCATCTTCACCTTCTTGGCAACAGTCTGCCAGCCATAGTAGCCGTCGGATGTCACCTGTGCGTGACCCTTCTTGCCATATAAGTTTTTACTCATAACCGTACGTTTTTAGTCTATGAATAGTTTAGTGTTTATTTCTCAACTTTGATTAAAAGGCATTGAGCATCGCTATTTTTTGCCTTCATCTTTACTGTTGTGCAAAGCTACAAATAAAAAAAATTTGAGCTCAAAAATGGCTTTTTTTAAAGATACACGTTATGTTTTCAAAACATGCACAATATGTTACTTTAGCTCTTAACGCTTTATACATCGACCGGTTACGCTAATTACAAGCATCACAGAGCCAAGAAACCAAACCAACAAAAGATGGATACAACCGGAACATAACAAAAACAAAAACCGTATCTTTGCAACCAAGAAAAGACTTAACAAGAAAGACTAACGACAACCATGATTTATTTCGGCACATGGCTCAGACAGAAGACGGGATGCAGGGTGCAGAAGCTTGCCGTGGATGCGGGCTTCTCATGTCCCAACCGCGACGGGCGGCTGTCAACAGGCGGCTGCACGTTCTGCAACAACGACGCCTTCAACACCTCGTATTGCGACCGGCGGAAAAGCATAACCCAGCAGCTGGAAGACGGCAAAAGGTTCTTCGGCAGGAAAAAGCCCGGCACAAAATATCTGGCATACTTCCAGGCGTTTTCCAACACCTATGCCCCACTGCAACAACTGAAAGCCATGTATGAGGAAGCCCTCAGGGTGGACGACGTGATAGGCATCGTCATAGGCACGCGCCCCGATTGCGTAGACAAGGAGAAGCTCGACTATATAGAGGAATTGTCGCACTACACATTCATTATAATGGAGTATGGCGTGGAGAGCTGCAACGACGCAACCCTGCGACGCGTGAACCGGGGCCACGACTTCGCCTGCAGCAAACGGGCCATAGAGGAGACTCACAGGCGGGGCATATACACTTGCGTCCACATCATCCTTGGCCTGCCCGGGGAAGACCGGGAAGAAATGCTCAGGCAGGCTGACATCATATCTTCATTGCCCATCGATATTCTGAAGCTCCATCAGTTGCAAATCGTGAGAAACACCACGTTGGCAAGAGAACACGAGCAGCATCCGCTGAGCATGTTCACACTGGAAGAATATGTCAGTCTGCTTGCCGAATACCTGCCGCGCCTGCGCCAGGACATGGTGATAGAGCGTTTCGTCAGCGAGACTCCGCCAAGCCTGCTCGTCGCGCCACGATGGGGAGTGAAGCCACAGGAAGTAGCCCGACTGGTGAATGCCAAGCTGGCCATGCGTTAGCCTCATCGCATTCACAACCGGCTTCTTTTTGTCTCGCCTTTTCATCAAAATGTTTGTTGCTTTCAATTATTTGCATTAACTTCGCAAAGAATTAGTTGCGCTCGATAGAACCAGGAAGATATGGAATACAAAAGATTACCATACGGCATACCAGACTATACATGGATAAAAAGTCAGAACAGATATTGTACTGACAAAACAATGTATATCCCGAAGATGGAGGAAGCTGGAGACTTTCTCTATCTCATTCGCCCACGCCGTTTCGGCAAGAGCGTATTTCTTACCATGCTTCAGGCTTATTACGACATCGAAAAGAAAGAATCTTTCCACGAGACCTTCAAGGATACATGGATTGAGAAGAATCCGACGGATGGACTTGGGAAGTACCAGGTATTGTACTTTGACTTCTCAAGGGCAGCTGCAGGAATGGGAGACTTGGAAGAGAACTTCAACAACTATTGCAATGGAGTTATTGATGACTTCATTCAAAGATACGCAAACTATTACGGCGAGGCTTTTGATAAAGGCAAATTCCGGTCCTACGAAAGTGCAACCTATAAATTAAACGCCATAAACAATCACGCCAAGAGCAAAGGGTATGCCCTTTACCTTATAATAGACGAATACGACAACTTCACCAACAATATCTTGAGCGAAGAGGGCGAAGCCGTATACCATGCCTTGACCCATGCGCAAGGGTTCTACCGCGACTTCTTCAAGCTTTTCAAGGGTATGTTCCACCGTATCCTGATGATGGGCGTGAGCCCTGTGACGGTAAACGACCTCAACAGCGGCTACAACATAGGCACCAACCTGTCCATGGACCCCATGTTCAACATGATGTTGGGACTCAGCGAGACGGAAGTACGCGAGATGATAGAATACTACCGGGGGGTAGGCCTCATCAAGGTTCCTGCCGACCAGCTGATAGCCGACATGAAACCGTGGTACGACAACTATTGCTTTGCCAAGCAATGTCTGGACACTGACCCGAAGATGTTCAATACCGACATGGTGATATATTATCTACGTCACTTCATGCGCACAGGACAGGCTCCTGAAGAAATGGTGGACCCGAACACCATGACCGACTATGCCAAGATGAAGAAGATAATCTTCTTGGATAAGTTGAAGGGCAACCGCAAGAGCATTCTCAAGCAAATCATCAACGACGGCTACATCTGGGCAGAACTGAGGGAGAGCTTCCCTGCAGAGGACTTGGTCGACCCCGACTTATTTCCAAGCCTGCTCTACTATTACGGCATGCTGACCATCATCGGCAGACGCGGCAGGAGGGTGAAGTTGGGCATTCCCAACGAGAATGTGCGCCGACAGTATTATAGCTATGTCCTGGATGAATACAACAAGGACGCCATGATAAACGACAACCATCTTGCCGACCAATACGATGTTATGGCACTGGAGGGCGACATCAAGCCTGCCATAGAGTATATAGCCGAGGGTTACAAAAACTGCACAAGCATACACCCAAGCATTCAGGCCGAGCGCAACCTGCAGGGTTTCATCGCCGCCTATCTCAACCATAGCGGCTACTATTACATCGTGCAAGAGATGGAACTGAACGGCGGCTACTGCGACTTGACAATGATGCCGGACCTCACGCGTTTCCCCGAGGTAGCCCATGCCTACCTCCTCGAGCTGAAGTATCTCAAAGCGACAGACACCGACGAAGATGGGCACAAGGCACTGGAAGAAGCCCGGACGCAACTGGGGCAATATGAGCAAGATGCGCGGCTGCCACAACTGATGAGCGGCAAGCCAATCCACAAGATTGCCATCGTATACAAAGGCAACGACCTGTGGAAGGTGGCAGAATGTTGAGACAGGAATGGTATTATATAGGAATAATCATTAATTGTAAATATGAAAATCAAGAGTTTACTCGTAGTTATCGCCCTGGGGATGTCCCTGTCTGCTTTCGCAGGAGGCAAGTATGCCGGCGTGCCAAAAAAGTATCATGAGTTGCTGGACCAGACCATGGCTACAGCCGGCAGCAATGCCAAAGAGCTGAAGAAGGCATTGAAGAGCGTTGCAGCCGACCAAAAGGAGGGCATGGCCTTCCTCATTGCCTATATGCCGGAAAGAGACGCCAAGACGCTGACAGCCGACTTCCTTAAGGAGCATGTGCAGTATGCCTACAAGGCCAAGGCCGAATTCCCATGGGCCAAAGAGGTGCCAAACGACATCTTCCTGAACGATGTGGTGGCTTATGTCAACCTGAACGAGGAGCGCGAGAGCTGGCGCAAGGATTTCTACGAGCGCTTCAAGAAATACGTGGCTGGCTGCAAGACGATGCGCGAAGCCATTGACTCTGTGAACAAGAACATCCGCGACGAGGTGGTGGTTGACTATAATACGAAGCGCGAGAAGGCCGACCAGGCCCCTTACGAATCCATGCGCCAGCACATGGCTTCTTGCTCGGGTCTTTCCATCTTGCTCACCGACGCCTTCCGTGCGGTAGGCATTCCATCGCGTGTGGCCGGCACACCCAACTGGCACGACAACCGTGGCAACCACAACTGGAGCGAGGTGTGGGTCAACGGCGACTGGCACTTCACCGAGTATTATCCCTCAGAGGACCTGGACAAGTCGTGGTTCGTGGCTGATGCAGGCAAGGCCATAAAGGAAGACCCGTACAAGGCCGTCTACGCAGCATCGTTCAAGCCTGCCGACACTTACTTCCCGCTGGTTTGGGACTTTGACATCCGCTACGTTCATGCCGTGAACGTGACCGACCGCTACACGAGCCTTTACAGGGCACAGTTGGCTGCCACTCCAGCCGACGCCAATCATGTAGACCTGCGAGTTATGGTGTTCAAGGACAAAGATCATGCTGAGGCTTCGGGCGACCGCGTGGCCACCAACCTCGATGTGTTCAGCGGCGAGAAGCAGCTCTTCGGCGGACGCTCTACAGGTGCAACACAGGACATGAACGACGTGCTCACCTTCAAGGTTGAAAAGAACCAGACTTATACCATCAAATACATGAACGCCAAGGGCGCGATGGAAACACGGGATGTGAACGTGGGAGACAAGACCACAACCTTGAAGCTGTATATGGAGTAAGACCGACAAATGTCAAGATAATGAATAAAGCAATCGTGCGGTGTGGCTGTCTGCAACACCGCACGATTTTTTTGTATAAAAGGGTGTTATCTACATGCGGAGGTTGTGCATGGCGAACTGGAACGGGGCCACGCCTCAAAACAAGAAATAACCGATGTAGGAAACTGGTTATTGTGCAGCATCGGCAGTGCCGGCATCTCGTATTTTTGAAGTTTCGCGTTCTTCGTTGACATGAAAACGGTTGAAAATAGGCTCATCCGAGTTTTTTGAGTGATGTGTCGGATAAAAAAACATCTCAGGATGTTGAGAATGTAAAAAATTATAGCAAGATTTTAACACTTGGAGGACACACCATCCAGAACGACGGAAGAGGCTCTGAAGTGTTAAAAAGGGCACTTCCAAGCCAAATTTACCTCTGAAAACCATAAAAACGGGTCGCGATAGTAGCCCTATCGCGTCGCGATTCTAACGTAAACGCAACGCGGTTCCAACGTAAACGCGTCGCGATTCTAACGTAAAGCCGACTCAAAAGCCCCGATTCATGGAATGTTTCAGACTACAAAATCTATAATCACTTATATATCAAGTTATTACAAAATTCACACAAAAATGGCCTCAAATCGCACGAGAGGAAACGTTTTTCAAAAAAATCGATTCTCAGAGAGCCTTTTGTTGAGAATTTTGTTAATGTTTAATGTTTGTTGTTTAATGTTTACTGGCTCTATGTCGAACCGTGTGGGTAAAGACTGTATTTGGGAATACCAAGTTCTAGGATGAAACCAATAGACGAAAGTATATGCAAGAGGTTAGACTAATAGAAACACTCCTATATACATATTCCACAATATCAATGACGGGAACTTTTTCATTACCCTCACAAATCAACACAGACCCTGTTTACTCAAGTTTCGGATTTGCCATTTAGCAAGTGTCCCCGAAGGGGGCAAACTCTGCATAACCGCAGGTGGAGCGA
>CAZXGQ010000088.1:0-15766 GCA_964640415.1 uncultured Prevotella sp. | reverse complement strand
AAAACGTCTCCGTGTGTTGTGAATGTAAAGATTTATAGCAAGATTTTAACACTTGGGAGACACACCTTTTAGGACGACCACGGAGGCTCTGAAGTGTTAAAAAGGGCACCTTTAAGCCAAATTCAGGCCCAAAAAGCAAGAAATCGCGTCGCGATAGTAGCACTATCGCGACGCGATTCTAACGTAAAGGCATCGCGATTCTAACGTAAAGGCGACGCGATTCTAACGTAAAGGCGATTCAAAAGCTCAAATTCAAGCCATGTCTAAAACTGCAAAAAACATATCCGCCTGTCTATAAGGATATTATAAAAACCTTGCAAAAATCGCAAAAATCCGCACAAGAGGAAAAGTTTTTCAAAAAAATCGATTCTCAGAGAGCCTTTTGTTGAGATTATTCAAAACAATAGGTAATGGCGACCTTGTGCGTAGCCATGACAGGCAGTGGAGGTCATTGGTGCACGCTCACCTTGCGGACCATGGTGGATGGGATAAAGTCGGCCGACAGACAGTCTACTATCATGAGGTAATCGCCTGTCGTTGACGGGGCTGCAACGGCTTTCGGCGCGCCTATTCCACAGTTTGCGATACCGAGCGACGGGGTGTACATCACGCCTTTGCTCTTTACTGCTTCCGGCTTGAACCTCTTGGTGGTAAGCTCAAGACAACCGTCTATGCAGAAAGAATGACGGGCGAGCGATTGTGCTGGCGTCAGATATTCCACCGTCGCGATGTCCTGCATGTTAAGGTTCACGGCATTGGTGGCATCGGTCAGCACCCCGTCGACATATATCTTAACTTCCGACTTGCCAAGGAGTGTAGACGTTCGCGTGGGATAAAGATGCCATATTAAAGGACGGCCACTGCTCGAGCCTTCTTCCGCCTCGTCCACGCCATCATCCTTGCTTACGGATACCAACTTCATGTAAGGAGAAAAATGGTATACCATGGCCTGAAACGTCTGGTAGTTGCGTTTGTCCATCACGTCCTCCGTAATGAGCTTGTTTCCATAAAACTCTTTTTCTTCTTGGGCATAGTCCTTCTTTACATGTGCCGTTATCACCACGTCCGCCAAATCGTTTACTCCGTGCCAGTTGAACTGTTGCTTGCCACCACTGGCAATTGCCACGGAAACAGTGTTGCCCAGAAGCTCTTTTCGGTAGTTGTTCAGCATCGGAATGGTGTCACCGAAGAATTCATATTCGTATTGCCCCGAGACGTTTTTCTCGTCATGCGCACTCACAAAGAAGTTGTCGCCTTCAAGATAATCGCCTATCGGCATAAAGAACGTGCCGTCTTTCTGTATCTCTGCCGAGAACGTTTCGGCATTGCTGCGTTGATAAGCCACAATGTTGCCATCCTTGAACTTCCATTTTTTTCCTTCTCCCCAGACCTTTCCCTTTATGGCATTGGTCACCTCAGGCTGGTATTTCATTTTCCAACCGTCCGACATTGCATTGGCTATGTCAAGCCTTTGGAAACTTGCCGACAACAGCCAGCCATTGATGTCGGCAATGCGGTCCACCGCCGACTCTTCCGCCTTTTTGCATGGGAAGGGCAACTCCGACACGAAGTCAGACTCAAAATCGGCCGCCTCCGCGGTCGGGACATAGCGCCCAATGACTGACTCCGTGCTCTCGTCGTATGGAATAAAGCGGACGGCTGACGACACGGCATTTTCGCCGATTACGGAATCGGTGTTGATTTTCTCGCCCGTCAGATATGAAGTTTTGACATCACGTTGCGGCTTGGCCTTCTCCGACTTCCACAGATGCACCTCGCTCAGCACTTTGTTATGGCTATCGGCGAGCATAACGGATATAATGCCGTCACTGACGTTGGACACGTCGACAACACCATTTTGGCGCAAGGGTATCATCATTAGTCCAAGTGCCCTGTGGTAGGTGAAGAGCTTGGCACCTTTGGGTATTTGCCCATCAACGCGGAATTCAAACTTGCCCCTGCCTTGCGATACGCGCAACGCTGGAGAAGCATTGTCCATTTCAGGCAAGGCATAGATTTTATGGTCATTGCCCTCCCCCACATTCACATAATAATGTTCTCCTTGCCCGGGGACTATGACAAACGTCTGCCATCCGGCTGATGTTGTCGCCGAGCTCAACAGCGTGGTTCCATTCGAGTCAGTTATGGAGAAAGGTGATTGCAGTGGTCTGCCGTTGTCATCGGTCAGGTATATGGAAACGTTTTGAACTCCGCCTGCCGTAAGTTTTCCGCCCTCGGGGAATATCTTGCAACCGCTACCGCCATAGGGCTTGTTTGTCGCAAATCCGTTCTCGCTTATTTCTATCGGATATGTCGGGATGGTGATGTCACCGAAGTTACACATCATCTTGGAGTAGGCACGGAGAAAATATATGCCGTATGGAGCCGCAAAGTCTATCGGCATGACCGTATGGAAGGCACCACGCTCGTCAACAGCAAGCTTTTGTCTGGAGAGGACACTGTCTTTGTCGTTTGTCAGTTCCATGTAGAGATATCGGCTGTATGGAGCACCCGTCTTGTCATCGCATCTCGTCAGCCACCCACCTATCTGTATAGTGTCGCCAAGCTGGTAACTCATCTTATTGCTGGCGAAGAACACCTTCTCTGTCGGCAATGTCTGGGCGCTTGCAACAAGGGAAAGCACCAACATCAAAACAAAGATTACAGATTTCTTCATAGGAATAATTTTTATTGCTTAAAATCAGCTATTTGATATTGGACGATGTAGAAGCCTTTCCCTGGTACAATTGTATTTGTAACATCTTCGCCAGTATAAAGCTCGGCCGTAAACACCCCGTCTGGATCCATTTTATATGCCCATTTTAGCGACATCTTCGTAATGGAAAAATAGAAGTAGATACCATTGGTAGAATACAATATAGGAGAACCAAGTCCCTGCATTGACCACATACTGAAATTTGTCATGCTTGCCACATCTGGGATGCGCCCTTGGAGATACATTTCACTACCAGAGCCCAACAACTCTGATTTGTCAACGTCCACATAGATAATGCCAAGGCAATGTGGATCACTGCTCCATGATTGAGCAAAGCCAGTCACGCAAAAAAAGACTGTCAATAGCAACACGATAATCCTTTGTTTCATTTCTAAAATGTTTAATGGTTTATAAATGTTGATAGCAAAAGTCCTTGTTTTTATAATAGGGGCATTGAGCCTACTGTACTAAGGGCAAATTTAAACAAAACAGTTGAATTTACCAAATGTTTTGTTCTAAAAAAACAAAAAAAATCCGTTATGCCTTGCATTGCAGCAAAGGCATAACGGACCTTAATATCATATAATATGGTGATTAGAGCTTCTGCTCCACCTCAATCTCAGTGAATGTCTCAATGATATCACCAACCTGGATGTCGTTGTAGTTGACGAGCGAGATACCGCACTCAAGACCTGTCACCACTTCCTTAACATCGTCCTTATAACGCTTCAAGGCAGCGATAGGAGCGGTGTGAACCACGATTCCGTCGCGCACGACATGAGCCTTGTCCTTGTTGTGGACCTTTCCTTCGGTGACGAGGGCACCGGCGATAGTACCCACCTTCGAAATCTTGAACACCTGCTTCACCTCCACCTCGGCAGTGACAACTTCCTTCGTCACCTTGTCGAGCATGCCGACCATGGCGGCCTTGATGTCGTCGATGGCGTCATAGATGATTGAGTAGGTGTCGATTTCCACGCCCTCGCGGTCGGCGAGCTTGCGTGCGTCGGCAGAAGGACGTACCTGGAAGCCCACTATCACAGCGTCGGAAGCCGAAGCGAGCATAACGTCGTTCTCGGATATCTGACCCACAGCCTTGCTGATGACGTTGACCTGAACCTTCTCGGTAGAGAGCTTGAGGAACGAGTCTGACAATGCCTCAATAGAACCGTCGGTATCACCCTTGACAATGATGTTGAGCTCGTGGAACTCGCCGCGTGCGATACGGTGCGAAATGTCACCAAGTGTAAGACGTTTCTGCGTGCGCAGACCTTGCTCACGCTGCAGCTGTTCGCGCTTGTTGGCAATGTCGCGTGCCTCCTGCTCAGTCTCGATAACGTGGAACTGATCACCGGCAGTCGGTGCTCCGTTGAGACCAAGCACGATGGTCGGCTCAGCCGGTTTCACGTTGTCGATGCGCTGGTTACGCTCATTAAACAGTGCCTTGACGCGTCCCCAAGAGGTTCCGGCAAGCACGATGTCGCCCACGTGGAGCGTACCGTTGCTCACGAGCACTGTCGACACATAGCCGCGGCCCTTGTCGAGCGACGACTCGATGACGGTACCCGTAGCCTTGCGGTTGGGGTTGGCCTTGAGCTCGAGCATGTCGGCCTCAAGCAGCACTTTCTCCATGAGGTCGTCGACGCCGACACCCTTCTTGGCGCTGATTTCCTGGCACTGGTACTTGCCGCCCCATTCCTCCACGAGGAGGTTCATGTTGGCAAGGTCCTCACGTATCCTGTCGGGGTTGGCTCCCGGCTTGTCTATCTTGTTGATGGCGAACACCATCGGCACACCTGCAGCCTGACAGTGGGCGATAGCCTCCTTGGTGGTAGGCATCACAGAGTCGTCGGCAGCGATGATGATGATGGCGATATCGGTAACCTGGGCACCGCGGGCACGCATGGCGGTGAACGCCTCGTGACCCGGAGTATCAAGGAACGTCACCTTGTGGCCGCTCTTCAGCGTCACGCTATAGGCACCGATATGCTGAGTGATACCGCCTGCCTCGCCGGCGATGACGTTGGTGTTGCGGATATGGTCGAGCAACGATGTCTTACCGTGGTCGACGTGACCCATGACAGTAACGATCGGGGCACGGGGCACGAGTTCGCTCTCGTCGTCTTCCTCCTCGCTGACGGCCTCTTGCACCTCTGCGCTGACATATTCGGTCTGGAAACCGAACTCCTCGGCCACCATGTTGATGGTCTCAGCATCGAGACGCTGGTTGATGGATGCCATGATGCCGATGCTCATCAACGTAGAGATGACCTGCGTCACGGTGATGTTCATCATCGTGGCGAGCTCCGACACGGTCACGAACTCGGTGAGCTTCAATATCTTGCTCTCCTTCTTCTCTGCGCGTGCCTCTGCATCGAGCTTCTCCTGCACAGCCTCGCGCTTCTCCTTACGGTACTTGGCGCCCTTCTTGTTCTGGCTCTTGCTGGTAAGACGTGCCAACGTCTCCTTTACCTGGCGTGCTACATCCTCGTCGTTGACCTCAGCGGGCTTGTTGTCGCGGTTGCGGTTCTTCTTTTTCTTGCCGTTTCCGTTCTTGTTGCCGGTCTGCTGGTTGGCGGCGGCGTTGATGTCCACCTTATTATTATTGATGCGCTCGCGCTTGCCGCGGTTGTTATTGTTGTTGGCATTGGCATTGTTGCCATTGTTGCCACCACCCTGCTGGCGCTGACGCTCACGCTGCCTCTCGGCGCGCGACTTTTTCTTTGGTCGGGTGCTTGAGTTGATGGTGCTCAAGTCTATCTTTCCGAGCACGGTCACCTTTGGTGTATCGTCAATACGGGTCTCCGTCTTAGTGCGGAAAATCTCCGTTCCTTTCTTGACGTCCTTTGAAGGCTGCGTCACCTCTGCCACCTTCACGGCATTAGGCTTCTGTATCACCTGGTGCTGCTTTGGTGCGGGCTTGTTGTCGGCAGGCTTGGTATCCTTAGGACGCGGAGCCTGAACCTGGGGCTGCGCAGGCTTTGCCTGCGGAGCAGACTGCTGCACAGCCGGCTTTGCGACGGGCTTCTCCGCCACTGGCTTTTCTGCAGACACGACAGGCTTCTTGGCCTCAACCGGCTTGACGTCGGCAACCTTAGGCGCAACGGGCTCAGCCTTTGGAGCTTCGGCCTTGACGGGCTCCGTCTTTGGCTTTTCCTCCTTCACTTCCGGCTTGGCTGCAACGGCCACGGCTTCCTTCACAGTGGCGACCTCTTCCTTCTGACTGACGGCAGCAGTCTCAGGCTTGTTGGATTTGTTTTCCGGAGATGCATCAGACTTGATTTCCACAGGGCGCTTTCCCACGCTGTCGAGGTCAATCTTTCCCAGCGGTGTGTATTTCTGGTGTCCGCCCAACTCTAAGTCAGTACGTTGCTTGGAGTTGTCCCGGTCTTTCTTCTTCTCAGGCTTCTTGAAGAGCTGCTCTGCCTTTTCCTTGACAGCAGCATCCTTCTTGAATGCCTCAACGAGAGCAGCATATTGCTTGTCGTTGAGCTTGAAGTTGAGGTCGTCCTTGACCTCTCCAAGCCCCTCGGCTCTCTTTTGCAGGAAGCCAACTGCCGTTTGGCGTCCTATGTTCAGTTCACGTAATGCTTTGTTTAATCTGATGCTCATATAAAATATTTACCTTCTTTATTCAAATTCCTTTTTCAACACTTCCAACACATGATCCACTGTCTCTTCCTCAAGGTCAGCCTTCTCAACCAGCATGTCACGGGGAGCGTCGAGCACCTCGCGCGCTGTCTGTGGGCCAACGCTCTTGATGGCATCAATAATCCACTGGTCAATCTCGTCGTTGAACTGGTCGAGATACACATCGTCCAGCTGGCCTTCCTCGTCGCTGTCGGTAACGACACGGAACACGTCGATGGTGTATTCTGTCAGCATGGAGGCGAGCTTGATGTTCATACCGCTGCGTCCGATGGCGAGGCTCACCTGATCTGGCTGCAGATAGACGCTTGCCTTGCGGCCTTCCTCGTCGAGCTTAATCTCTGTCACCTGGGCTGGGCTCAAGGCGCGCTGGATGAAGAGCTTGGTGTTTGCTGACCAGTTGACAACATCAATGTTCTCGTTGTCAAGCTCTCTCACGATGCCGTGCACGCGGCTTCCGTGCACACCTACACAAGCTCCAACCGGGTCGATACGGTCGTCGTAGCTCTCCACGGCAATCTTGGCGCGCTCACCGGGCATGCGGGCAATCTTCTTGATTGAGATAAGGCCGTCCTGAATCTCTGGCACCTCGTTCTCGAGCAGGCGCTGGAGGAACGTTGGGCTGGTGCGCGAAAGGATGATGCGGGGGTTGTTGTTCTCGTTGTCGACGCGCTCAATGACGCACCTTACGGTCTCGCCCTTGCGATAGACGTCGGCAGGAATCTGCTCGCTCTTCGGGAGGTGAAGCTCGTTGTTGTCGTCGTCCACGAGCAGAACTTCACGCTTCCACACCTGATAGACCTCGGCAGAGATGAGTTTGCCCACGCGATCCTTATATTTATTGTAGAGAGCGTCGTGCTCAAGCTCAAGAATCTTGCTGGCAAGAGTCTGGCGAAGGGTAAGGATGGCACGGCGGCCAAACTTTTCGAAATTTACCACCTCAGACACTTCCTCACCCACTTCATAGTCGGCATCAATCTTCTGAGCGTCGGCAATGCTAATCTCCTTATTCTCATCGGCCACCTCGCCGTTGGCAACGACGATACGGTTGCGGTAAATCTCAAAGTCGCCCTTGTCGGGGTTCACGATGACGTCGAAGTTCTCGTCGGAACCGAAGATCTTAGCAAGCACGTTACGGAAGCTCTCCTCGAGCACGCTCACGAGAGTTGTGCGGTCTATGTGTTTTGTATCTTGGAATTCACGGAAAGAACCCATCATGTTCAACTGCCCGTCGTCATTCTTTTTTACTGGCATAGCTGTATATCTTTTTTATTGTTTTTATTTGAAACTGATCAAGTATTTGGTGTATTTCACCGCATCCATGTTGAAGTCGTGGTCAACGTCCATCTTCACGGGGCGTTTCTTGCCTTCCACCTTCACCTTCTCGTTAACGGTGACAGTGAAGTTGCGGCCGTCTACGCTCTTGAGCACGCCACGGGTTTTCTTGCCGTCGGCATCGAGCACCTCCACGGGCTCGCCAACGAATATCTCGTACTGGCGTGCTACCTTGAAAGGTTGGCCGAGGCCTGCCGAACCCACCTCAAGCTCATAATCTTCTTCGTCGCGATTGAGATGGTCTTCTATATATTGGCTCAACTTGGCGCAATCTTCTATCCAGACTCCATCTGCATGGTCTATCTCGACGGTAATCTTGTCATCGGGGCTGATGTTTAAGTCTACAAGGAAATACTCCTTGTCCTGTAGCCACTCTTCTACTAATGTTTTTACGACGTTCTTGTCTATCATGTATTGAAGTTATAAAAAAATGAGGAACTCGCCTTGGGAGTCCCTCATTCCACTGAACACTGCAAAGTTACAAACTTTTCCGCATTCCAACAAATATTAAGACATTCTTTTTGCGGTTTAGATGTCACAAACATGCTACATCTCAATCCGCTACAGACATGAAGCGACGACCCGAAATGTTAATTTAAAAAAATACGCGCTGATTCTTGACGATTTAACACTAAACACGCTAACTTTACGCCGAACAAGAAAAAAAACGATTGAACCGTAACGGTAAAAACTTAAATTAATTGCATGATGTTTTGGAATATATTGCTGATAGCCTTATGTCTTGTGATAGTAGGTTCATTGTTGTCGAACGTTTACTATATTATAGGGCATTTGCGTCGTAAGGAGTATCAAGGCGCCATTGTAAACCTCTGTTTGCTTGCTTTTCAAATATTAATTCTGGTATTCATTCTTGAACCAAAAGAAATGTTTCAAAGCTTGATGGCACTGTTTTAAGGTTGCGTTGATTCGCATCTCTAAAATATGTACACGTTTCTTTGTCCGCAAAGGGCACAAATAGACGCAAAATTTCAAGGGCACGAAAGTCGGTTTCCCGATTACGTATACCACAAACCGACACCACAAAACGCAATGAGCCCCGAAAGTCACATGCTTGACTTTCGGGGCTCATAACGTCTTTTATATCTCCAGCGCCACACCGCCACCCGGTGCAAGATGCATTGTCACCTTGCCGTCGGCAGGCACCGTGACGGTGGTCTTCTCATAGTCTTGAGCAAATCTGTCGGCATTGGGTCCATCCTTGAATACCGTCGCTGTCTTTCCTGCCACCTTCAATGGCGTGAGGTCAAGCGTGAGGTCGCGAGGAGTCCAGTTGGTCACAGCTCCCACGAACCACTTGCTGCCCGAGCGACGGGCCACAGCTACATACTCTCCCACCTCACTCTTCAGGGCCACGGTCTCATCCCAGACTGTAGGGATTTTAGCGATGAAATCGGTACATTCCGGCTCTTCTTCATAATGTGTAGGACTGTCGCAGAGCATGTTCAGCGGAGAGAGGAAGACCACATATTCGGCAAGCTGATGACAACGTGTGCCTTGGCTCATCGGCTCCGAGTTTGACGGACGGTAGGTTGAGCGCGTGCCGTTGAGCATAGCTCCCTGTGTGTAGTCCATCGGTCCGGCGAAGTTACGAGCAAAAGGCACGATTACATCGTATTGCACCTGGTTGTAATTCTTGATTGTCGCCCATTTGTTTTGCTCCTGGCCGTTGACACCCTCGAAGTTGATAACGTTGGGCCAAGTCCTCGTCAGACCAGTAGGAGGACAGATGCCGTGGAAGTCAAGCACCTGCTTGTATTTGGCGCAAATCTCGGCGGCCTTGTACATGAAGTTCATCACCTCGGCGTCGTTGCGGTTAATGAAGTCAACCTTATATCCCTTCACACCCATTTCCGAATAAGTCTTGCACACTTTCTCCATGTCGCGGTCGAAAGCCTTGTAGCCTGCCCACAGTATGATGTCCACACCTTTCTGCTTGCCGTAGTCAACGATGGCCTTCAAGTCAATCTCCGGCACTACCTGGAAGAGGTCAGCCTTCTTGTTTACAGCCCATCCCTCGTCAAGGATAACATATTCGACGCCATGTTTGGCAGCAAAGTCTATGTAATATTTATAGGTCTCGGTATTGATGCCCGCCTTGAAAGGAACCTTGTACAGCCCCCAGTCGTTCCACCAGTCCCATGCCACCTTTCCGGGTTTCACCCACGAGGCATCTGCCAGACGCGACGGCGAGGCGAGACGGAACACCATGTCGTTGTCGAGGATGTTCTTGTCTTCAGCCGACACACTGATTATGCGCCAGGGGAACTTCTGGTTAGGCTTTGCCACGGTGATATAGTCCTCAGCCTCGGCGACAAACTGTTCCAGCTCGTTGTGTCCGCCTTGCTTCACGGTCTTCGGGTAAGGCGCGAAAACAGCGTCTAGACCGTTCTCCTTGCTGCCCTTCTTCACGAACATGCCGGGGTAGTTCTCCACATCGCTCTCTGACACCACAACCTTCACGCCATTCTCTGCCTTCACAATATATGGCAGGAAGATGAGCTGTCCGTCTCTCAGCTCTGAGAGGCGAGCCGGGGTGTAACAGTTCTCAAAAGAGTTGTGGAATTGCTGTGTTATGCTTCCCTCCTGAATCACATAGGGCACGAGCGTCTCAAGGTCGGCAGAATAGTTCATATCGGCCTGCTCAGCGGCGATTTTCACCGATTTTATCGAACCTGAGACAAAGCGATAAGCCACGCCCTCGTTGTAGGCACGGAACACCAAAGAGAAGCCCTTGAAAGCGAGAGTCAGCTCGTTGCAACAGTCTTTCACCACGGCTTTCTTATAGTTCTGAGCCTTGATGCTTGCGTTGCGCTTGGCCGTGGTAGCGCCTATGAGCTTGGAACCGACGCCCCACTGCTCACCATCGCCCACCGTCATGGAGATCTGGCTGGGAGCAAGAAGCTGTTGGCCGTTGAATGTCACTTGGTAAGAGATGGTCTTGCCTACCTCCACAAGAGCCTTTAGCCGTCCGTCGGGAGAGACAACGGTATAGTTCTTGGCCACGGCACTAATGCATAGCATAAGCAATAATGCACAAAGAGATGTTAATCGTTTCACGTTTGTCAAGTATTTAAAGTTTAATGCTACAAAGTTAGTTATTGTTTCGCGAAATCAACGAGATATTTCGTATTTTTGCGACATGAAGAGACATTATCTAAAGAGTTTGCATATTGATTGTTTGAAGTGGCGGCACTGGGTGCTCATAGCATTGCTCGCGCTTGTTACCGCCACAAGGCTGAGTCCAGCCTTAGGCAGGTTCTACACCTCGCACGTCTACCCCTTGATAGGCAGCATCATCTCGCCGGTATCAGGGTTGGTACCTTTCGCCATAGGCGACATCTTCATTTTTCTCAGCATCGTATGGTCAGTGCTCTATCCTTTGATAAAAAGGAAAAAGCGGGCTGTATCGCGCGTGGCTGAATACTTGCTATGGGTCTACTCCTGGTTCTACATTGCCTGGGGGCTAAACTACTCACAACCCAACATCTACCGGAGAGCAGGCGTGAAACCCGTGGAGGTAAACAAGGCAAGACTCAAGGCTTTCGCCTATCAATATGCCGACAGCCTCAACAAGTTGGCAGAGGAGGTAACCGTGAAAGATAAGGATTCAGCCGGGTTGGACGAAGCGGAAAAGGCAAAAAGCGAAGAGTCAATACTAAATGAATACAGGAAGATGAGCGGTTGCGGCATCAACAAGCCCTTCAACCTGCACCCACATGCCAAAACGATGGCGTTTTCATGGCTCAGCTCCATGGCTGGCGTGACTGGCAGCATGGGGCCGTTTTTCTGCGAGTTCACCCTTAACGGCGACATCCGCCCACACGATTACCCAGCCACCTATGCCCACGAATTCGCCCATTTCATCGGTGTGGCAAACGAGGGCGAGGCCAACTTCTACAGCTATATCGCCTGCACGGCATCATCACACAAGGCGGTGAGGTTCAGCGGATATTACCACATTTTCTTCCATGTCGTCAACGACGTGTTCGACATTCTCGGCCAGAAGGAGGGCGAGAGGTTTCTGAAGCACATCCGCCCGGATATTATCCGTCTGGCGAGAAGCGACCACAGCTATTGGCTTTCCAAGCGGAGCAAGCTCGTAAATGCCGCCCAAGACTTAATCCTCGATCTCTATCTAAGGGGCAACAACGTGGCTGAAGGCAGAAGAAGCTACTCGCAGGTCATCGGTCTGATCTTGGCGTGGGAAAACAAAAAAGGTCGGAGAATGCCTTGACCGACCCTTGAGAACGCAACTGCTCTATAAGCTTACTTTCCCTCTCTGGTTCCATCTCTGCCAGATTCCTTTTCTCTTAGCAAAAGAGTGATTGCGGATTCCTACGGCTATCGCATGGCGAGGGCGGCGTTTTCGTTTGCCTCCATTATCTCGCGCTCGCCCGGCCCCTTGTCGTTGATTCCGCAGAGATGAAGGATGCCGTGTATTATAACGCGGTAGAGCTCGTCTTCGTATGCCTTGCCGAACTTTTCGGCATTGGTGCGCACGGTGTCGAGCGAGATCACGATATCACCGTTGATGACATCGTCCTCATCGTAGTCGAAGGTGATGACATCGGTAAAATAGTCGTGCCCGAGATACTGGCGATTGACTTCGAGAATCTTCTCGTCGCTGACGAACATATAGCCAACCTCTCCGACCTTGCGTCCGTGGGCTGCCGCCACACGCTTTATCCACGCTGTAGTGTCGCGGCGACGAATCTTCGGCATTTTCACGCCGTCTGCATTGTAAGTAATCATGTTATAATATGAATGTTTAATGCTTAATGTTTAATGTGAAATGGGCAGCATTTCCCTCGCTTCCTCATCCTTGTGAAAATAGACGAGAGTACGGTAAGCTGTCGATGAAATGGTGGAAAATTGAGGCTTTGAGTATAGCAGCACGGTCTCAAGACCACCGAGCTTGTCGTTGAATTCCGCCTCCACGCGCTCATACTCGAAGTCAATCGACGTGCGCACTCCACGCACCTGGAACCTTGCGCCCACCTCTGCGGCGATGTCCACTATCATGCCTCCGTATGCCACCACGCTCACCCGAGGCTCATCCTGATAGAGTTTGCTGATAGCCTCAACACGCTCCTCGGCAGTGAACATATAGTGCTTCTCAGGATTCCGCGCCACCACTATGACGAGCCTGTCGAAGAGCCTCAATGCGCGCCGCGCAATGTCGTCGTGCCCTACGGTGAAAGGGTCGAAGCTGCCGGCGAAGACCGCCACGCGCCCTTGCGATTCCTTGTTTTTGTTTTTATCCATTGCAATAATGTTTTCAAGCGATAGCGAGGGCAACCCGTCGCCTGGGATGGCGACGCACTGAACCCAAACTGCTGCACTAACTCCAAGCCACCGAAACCGATACACGGCCAGGAACAGCACGGCCGAAACCGATGCACACCGAAACTGAAGCACGCAGAAACCTGGCGCTTGCAGAAACCGCGCAGAGGCCATCTCCCTATCACCTCTTGAGCCATATCTTTCCCTCCCCTGGGTGGGGGAGGGACAAAGGGAGGGGCCGGACCTCAGAACAACTTCGGCTGCATGATATTCCCCTCGTAAGGGTTTCGTCCGAGGTGGTCGTAGGCCAGTTTTGTGGCCATGCGTCCACGCGGCGTGCGCTTGATGAAGCCTTCCATGATGAGGAAAGGCTCATACACTTCCTCCACCGTGCCGCTGTCCTCGCCTATCGCCGTGGCAATGGTGGAGACACCCACCGGGCCACCGCGGAACTTGTCGATGATGGTTGTCAGTATTCTGTTGTCGATTTCATCGAGTCCGTAAGAGTCTATGTTGAGTGCCCCGAGTGCCAGGTCGGCAATATCTTTAGTTATCGTGCCGTTGCCTTTCACCTGTGCAAAGTCGCGCACACGACGCAACAAGCCGTTGGCTATACGTGGCGTGCCACGCGACCTGCGGCTTATCTCCACGGCGGCATCGTCGTTGATAGGCACCCTCAGCAGTGAAGCCGAACGCTTTATGATGCGCTGCAGCGTCTCCGGGTCGTAATACTGCAAGTGCATGTTTATGCCGAAGCGGGCGCGGAGCGGTGCGGTGAGCATACCCGAGCGTGTGGTAGCGCCAATGAGAGTAAAGGGGTTGAGGTCAATCTGTATAGAGCGGGCCGACGGACCCTTGTCTATCATTATGTCGATGCGGAAGTCCTCCATGGCAGAATAGAGGTATTCCTCCACCACGGGTTGCAGGCGGTGGATCTCGTCGATGAAGAGCACGTCGCGAGGCTCCAGCGAGGTGAGTATGCCTGCCAGGTCGCCCGGCTTGTCGAGCACGGGGCCGGAGGTAATCTTGAAGCCCACTCCAAGCTCGTTGGCTATGATGTTGCTCAACGTAGTCTTTCCCAGTCCCGGAGGACCATATAACAATGTGTGGTCTAGGGGCTCACCACGATATTTTGCTGCCTCAACGAAGACGCTCAGGTTGTCTACAACAGCTTGTTGGCCATTGAAGTCATCGAAGCGGAGAGGGCGAAGGGCATTCTCAAAGTCCTTCTCGTCTTTGCTCACATGTTCGTTGCGTATATCGAAATCGTCTGCCATGGTTTATCAAAACGTCTATTCCATGCAAAGTTACGGTTTTTTGTAGAGAATATTCAGTTTAGGCGAAAGATTTTAGCATCGCTTCGACAAAGCCCACAGTCCGGCGAACGTGAGCGCACCGTTGAGCATAAGAAGTTCGTAACCGAACTGATAGCCGGTGAGGCTGCGCGTCGTGGTCTCGATGGCAAAGCAGAGCAGCGGACTGGCTATCGCCACCAGTGGCACCCAGCGGTCGTTCACCTTCCTGCGGGTGAGCAAACCGAAGGAGAAAAGTCCCAACAGCGGGCCGTAGGTATAGCCGCAAAGGATGTAGATGGCATCGATGACGCTCGTGGAGTTGACGGCACGGAACACGAGGATGAAGACGACGAAGAGAACGGCTATCACCATGTGGGTGCGCTTGCGCAGGCGTTCGTCACCGGCACGTTCGAAGAAGTCGACACAAACGCTTGTCGTCAGTGCCGTCAGCGCACTGTCGGCACTGGAGAAGCTCGCCGCCACGATGCCTATGGTGAAGAGTATTACCACCGTGGTGCCAAGCTGCCCCGAGGCGGCAAACATCGGCAGCAGATCATCGCCCAACTGCGGCAAAGCCATGCCGCGGGCGGAGGAGAGCCACACAAGCAGAATGCCGAGCACGAGGAACAGCAGGTTTACCGGCACGAAGGCGAACCCATAGAGGCACATGTCTTTCTGCGCCTCACGCAGGGTCTTGCAGGTCATGTTCTTCTGCATCATGTCCTGGTCGAGTCCGGTCATCACTATCACGACGAAGATGCCGCTGAGAAATTGTTTCCAGAAGTTCTGGCGGCTTGCCCAGTCGTCGAACACGAAGATGCGGCTGTGCGGGTCGGCGGCTATCTTGCCGACTAATCCATGGAAATCGAGGTTCAGACTGCCCATCGTCGCCACGATGATGAGCACGAGGGCAGCGAGCATGCAGGCGGTTTGGAACGTGTCCGACCACACGAGGGTCTTCACTCCGGCACGGCGCGTGTAGAGCCAGATGAGCAGTACCATCACCACTACCGTACACGCAAACGGCACATGCCAGGCATCGAGCACGAAATGCTGGAGGATGAAGCAAACCACATAGAACCGCACCGCTGCGCCAACGAGTTTGGAGACAATGAAGAACGCCGCACCGGTCTTGTAGCTGCGTCTGCCGAGGCGTTGGCGCAGATAACCGTATATGGTGGTGAGGTTCAGCTTGTAATATATGGGCAGGAGGATAAATGCCACGGCGAAATAGCCCGGGATGAAGCCCAGGCACATCTGCAGGTAGGTCATATCGCCCTTGAGCACCATGCCGGGCACGGAAACGAAGGTTATGCCGGAGATGGACGCACCCACCATGCCAAAGGCCACCATAGGCCACGGACTCTTCCTGTTGCCGCGGAAGAAAGCCTCGTTGCCTGCGTGACGCGACGTGATGCGGCTTATGGCGAGAATCACCAGGAAATATATTACGAGAGTGAGAAGCATG
>CAZXGQ010000087.1:10100-16008 GCA_964640415.1 uncultured Prevotella sp. | reverse complement strand
ACGTTAGAATCGCGTCGCGATATGGCTACTATCGCGACCCGATTTCATGGTTTTTTGGCCTGAAAATGGCTTGAAGGTGACCTTTTTAACACTTCAGAGCCTCCGTGCCCGTCCTGGATGGTGTACCTTCCAAGTGTTAAAATCTTGCTATAAATCTTTACATTTCACGCAAATGTATGTATTTTTGCACCTTAATTAAAAGCATTGTTGACCCAATAGAATTGACATATGGAACAGAATAATGTAAAGAAGGCCTTTATCCAGCTGCACATAAGCGTCTTGCTTGCCGGATTCACTGGCGTATTTGGCAAACTGATAACATTGAACGAGACAACGCTCACGTGGTACAGAATTTTCTTTACCGCACTGGTACTGATTGTTTTCACGGGGTTTCCCCGTGTGAGCTGGAAAAAACTGCTGCAGATAGCAGGATGCGGTTCTTTGCTCGGTCTCCACTGGCTGCTTTTCTATGCCTCCATCAAGGCGAGCAACATCTCCATCGGCGTAGTTTGCTTCGCCAGCATGTGTTTCTTTACATCCATCTTCGAGCCGCTTATCTTCCGCAAGAAGTTTTCGTGGATAGAGATGCTGCTGGCTCTCATCACAGTAGGCGGATTGGTTTGCATCTTCTCCTTCGACTCCCGCTATCGTTTCGGTATTGGCATCGGAGTCGTGTCGGCAGCAGTGTGCTCGCTTTATGCCATCACGTGCAAGAAAGTGAGCGCCGGCATCAAGGCCCGTACGATGCTGCTCTATCAGATGCTGGGCGGTCTCGCCGGGGTCTCCGTCATCATTCCTTTCTATCTGATGCTCTTCCCTTCGTCACAACCCGTGTATGTAATACCCGAGGGAGCCAACCTGTGGTGGTTGCTGAGCCTCGCCTTGTTCTGCACGGCAGGACTTTACCTCCTGCAGATCATCGTATTGAAGAGCTTGTCGGCTTTCACCGTCAACCTCACCTACAACCTGGAGCCATGCTACTCCATCCTCATCGCCTTCCTTGCCTTCGGTGAAGCAAGGCAGCTGAATGCATCATTCTATGTGGGCATCGGCCTGGTGATATTGAGCGTAGTGCTGCAGACCCTGCGCTCAATAAGGAAGAACAAGAAAGGCTAAAATTTACATCACAGGCTCCTTTTACATAGAAAAATCCCTCCATGAGGGACGAAAGCACTCGGATTTATCCCTCATTGAGGGAACTTTCTGAAAGAATTCGTCCCTCATTGAGGGATTTTTCGTATCAATGTGGAGAACGGACGCATCGTGAAAGATGACATAGAGACCGGGCACGGCATCATCATACCGCTTTGGTATTTCGGCATGAACTACTGAACACTTCTTTCTTTAAACGTCACCCTATTCGATGACAAGGCAGGTACTTTGCAGTATTTTCAAACAAAAGTCCCTCATAAAAATGTAGTGACGTGGCAAAAAATCCCTCATAAAAATGTAGCGACGTGACAAAAAGTCCCTCATAAAAATGTAGCGGCGCGGCAAAAAGTCCCTCATAATCTTGCCAAGTCAATGTGGCGTTGAAATATACAAGCCACAACACAAAACGGCTTGGCCGTGGCAGATAATGTTGCCATGGTCAAGCCGTTTTTTCTGTTCTCCACGCCTTTGGCGGTGCCAAGGCGTGGAAAGGGGTATCGGTATGATTATTTTGCCGACGGTGTGAACCTGTATGTCACGGTGTATTTGCCGACAGGACATCTGTACTGGTCGAGCACGGAGTCGCCGCCGCAACTGTGGTTGCCTATGCCGCGCTGCCAATAGTCGAAGTGGGCGAATACCTGCGGCTTGCTCACGAGGTCATAAGGATGCTTGCCGCCGTAGAAGACGTCATAGTTGAACTGCTCGTCATCGACGTGCGACAGAGAGAACGATGCCAGTTTGTCGGTCTCGACGGAGAGCTTTGTGGTGCCGTTGTCGAGCGAGAGGAAGCGCAGTCCCTGACGGTCGCCCATGGTCTGCGGCGCACTCTGCTGTTCGAACATCTTGCCCACAGTGGTGGTGTAGTATCCGAGCTTTGAACCGCGCTGACGGTCAATGAAGTTGCTCTCGGGGCCCTTGGCGTAGTATTCCACGTTTTCGAAGCCTTCGGCAAACTGCATGGTGACGCCCATACGGCGGGTTTCTGCCGACGAATTGCTGTAGGTGACGCGCATGTCTACAGTGCCGTCGGGATAAACGGTGTAGTCTATCACATGCGTGTCTTTGCCACCGGAGACGGTGGTCTGTGCCACAACGTTCTTGCCCGCTTTCTTCGGTGCAGCGGTGAGCTGCTTCTTGCCGCCGATGAAACCTTCCTGCTTGTTCTCGTTTTCTGCAGTTCCCTCGGTGTCACCGAGGCTGACATTGTCGTTTGCAATGCGTCGGAAGGCATTGAAGTCAGGTCCTGCTCCAGGCACGACAAGCTCTGTGCCGCGATATGTCCACTGCTTTATGGTGCCGTCGGCGTTGAACTCAAGCGTAAAGTCTTCGCCGCTGACGGTGTTGCCTTTCACTTTGAGCTTGCCCTTAGGGGCTATGGCTGCGAGCTGGACATTGCGGTTCTCGATGAACGACGGGTCGGCCACCGAAGCGCATGCAGCGTTGTTGTCGGCCGAGAGAGCGAACTGCTGCTCTGCCACGTTATAGTTCTTCTCTGCCCAGGGCTCTGCTTTCTTCAGCGCCAGGCTGAGCGTGATGATGTACTCGTGCGCGTTGTCCACTTCTGTGGTGTAAGGCACGTCAACAGTTGCCGTTGCGCCAGGCTGTGTGGAAGGCAACGCCACCTTGCCAGTCTCAGCAACCTTGCCGTCCTTGAGCACGGTGTAGTGCAGCGCGAGGATGTCGGCCAGGTTGGTGAAAGCGTATTTGTTCTTCAGCGTGAGCTTCTTGCCTGCAAACGACACGAAGTCGACGTTGCGGTAGACGTATTTCACCTCCGTGAGCTTCGGGGTCCACTCGCGGCCCGGGGTGATGATGCCGTTGCTCATGAAGTCGCCCTGGAATCCCTCTATGCCTCGGTTGAGCTTGGTGTAGTCGTAGCCCGAGGTGTAGTAGTGAAGTCCAGTCTTTGCGTCGGTGAGCGGCTGGCCGGCCTTTATGCGGCGTGTGTCGTATATGCCCTGGTCTACCCAGTCCCAGATGCATGCGCCGGCAATCGACTTGCTGCTCTCTATGATGTCCCAGTATTCCTGCAGGTTTCCTACAGCCTGTCCCATGGCGTGTGCATATTCGCAGATGAAGTATGGCTTGCCGTTGAGACCGTCCTTATGTTCTTCCACAACCTTTATCTTGGGATACATGTTGCTGCCGAAGTCGGAGTATTTCTCGCCGTGGTGGTAGCCCTCGTAGTGTACGAGCGCGTCGCGGCCGGGCAGACACTTCTTCACGCAGTCGTAGGTGGCCTGGAAGTTGACACCTCCGCCCGACTCGTTGCCCAGCGACCAGATCACGACGCTCGGGTGGTTGCGGTCGCGGAGCACCATGCGCTCGGTGCGGTCGATGTAAGCCGCCTGCCATGTGGTGTCGTTTGACAGGCCCTGATTGTTGTGGCACTCCACATCGGCCTCGTTCACGCAGTAGAGTCCGTAGTAGTCGAACATGGCATACATTTTAGGCTGGCGCGGATAATGGCTCGTGCGCACCGTGTTGACGTTGGCCTGCTTCATCAGCTGCACGTCGCGCAGCATTGTAGGCACGTCGATGGCGTGACCGTAGAGAGGATGGATGTCCTGAGTGTTCACTCCCTTGAAGAACACGCGTTTGCCGTTGACTATCACCTGCTTGTCCTGGTTTATGCGCACGTCGCGGAAGCCGTATTTTGTGGAGAACACCATCTCCTCGCCGCCGGCGTTCATCTGCTTCACAACGACAGTGTAGAGGTAAGGATTCTCGCAGCTCCACGGAGTGAGTTTGGCTATGTGGCCCATGTCGACAGTGAAGTCTTTCTGCTTTGTCTTCTTGTCGACGCTGACTGTTGCCATCTGTGTGGCAACAGTCTTGCCTTCGCCGTCTATGAGCGACACCTCAATCTGCTTGCTGGTCTTTTCGCCTGCGGCATTGTCGAGGGTTAGGTTCACCTGCATCGATCCGCTTGTGTAGCCGTTGTCAAGCTTTGAAGTGATGTAATGGTCGGAGATATAAGTCTTTGGCGTTGCCACGAGGTAGACGTCGCGGTGGATGCCTGCCAGGTGCCACATGTCTTGTCCCTCAAGATAGGAACCGTCGCTCCAGCGGTAAACGCGCACCGAGATGTTGTTCTCGCCAGTGCGCAGATATGGGTTTGCATCAAACTCGGCGTCGGTGTTGGCACCTTGCGAATAGCCCACGTAGTGTCCGTTTATCCATACTGTGATGGCGCTGCATGCACCGTCGAAGTGCAGGGTGACACGCTTCTTGTCCCATCCTTCAGGCAGGGTGAAGGTGCGGCGGTAGGAACCCAGCGGGTTGGCGTCGAAATTGTCGGGGATAGCCGTGATATACGGAGGATTGTTCTTGAACGGATAGCCCACATTATTATATACAGGCACATCGTAGCCTGCCATTTCCCAGTTGAGCGGCACCTTGATGTCGTCCCATGCGCTGACATTGGCATCATCGGCAAAGAACTCCTCTTCGGGCTTGCCCTTCTTCCAGTCGCTTGTATACTTGAATTTCCACGTGCCGTTGAGCGACATATAGTCGGCCTTCTTCGGAGTCAGCCAGGGCAGCGAGTAGCATTCGTCGCTCTGCATTGAGGCTGTTGTGGAGTATGGGATAAATGTGGCGTGGGCACCCAGTTTGTGGTCCTCAAACTTGTGCTGGTCTTCAACCCACGAGTCGGAGAAGGAGTTCACCGCTGACGTAGCACTTGCGGCGGCTTTGAGTTTCACTGCTTTCGCTTGACGAGCCGACCGTGTGGCTTTCGCCTTGGCCGCAGTGCCTTGTGCCTGCACCGCAAAGGGCGCAAGAAGCATAAAGATGCTGATAAAGTGGTTCTTGTTCATATATAGTAATATAGGTTTGGCTTGCAATGCCTGTTGCCTTTAAAGCACAGAAAGCATATATGTTTGCAAAATTAAACAAAAAAGAGAACAACATGTTGTTTTTTTGTCTACTTTTGTAAGCACAATATTAAAATATGAGCTGAAGGTGCTTGCCGTTCGCCCAAGCGCAAGCAATACAACAAGGACGGCAAAGGGATGAAATAATGAAGATTGGAATAAACCTATATAAATAGAACGACATGAACAAACAACTCGCACGGCTGATGCAGGCAATGATCAGCTACGACGGTGGCGACGTGCCACGGATACAGCATTTTGTGAAGGTACACAATTTCGCCGCTGTCATCGGCGTGGCGGAGAACTTGGATGAGGAGACGCAGTTCACGCTTGAGGCTGCTGCCATACTCCACGACATCGGCATCCACCCGGCAGAGGCCAAGTATGGCAACTGCAACGGCAAGGCGCAGGAAGAGCTTGGCCCCGATGAGGCCCGCAAGCTGTTGCATGAAGTGGGCGGCTTTACCGACGCACAAACCGAGCGCATATGCTGGCTCATAGGTCATCACCACACATATACAAATGTGACTACAGCCGACCATCGCATCCTGCTTGAGGCCGATTTCCTCGTCAATTCCTTCGAAGACAACATTTCACCCGACGGCATCGCCAAGTTCCGAGACAAGGTGTTCCACTCTGCCCTGGCCATCGACATGCTGAACAAGATGTGGGGAATAGAAGACTGAGCGCTGTCTGAACAGAACATCAACGAAATAGCAAGCCTGCAACATTTGGGGAATTTGGAACATTTTGGCAAAAAACATTTGGGGGATTTGGAATTATCTAGTATTTTACATGACACCTTTCCTATAGGGTTACTTCCTTCGCTTGTCAATGCTATTATTCTGTACCATAGCATCTTGTCGTATTATGAC
>CAZXGQ010000087.1:5645-10000 GCA_964640415.1 uncultured Prevotella sp. | reverse complement strand
ATGCCAAGACGCTCGGCTATCTCGCTGTTCGACAAGCCTTCTTCCCGGCTCATGATGAAGACCTTACGCCGTTGCACGGGCATGCGGCCAATCTCCTGGCGCACCTTTTCAATAAGTTCCTTATATTCCACCTCACGCTGCGGGTCGTCGTCGCCCACCTCGTCGGCTCCCGAGTCTATGGACTGCGTGGCAAGAGTGAGGGTGCGGCGGATGTAGTTTACCGACTCGTTGTAGGCCATTGTGAAGACATACGAACTGATATTATTCACTCCCTTCAAGCGGTCGCGCCTTGCCCACAGCCTCAAGAACAGGTTTTGGGTAAGGTTCTCGGCCTCTTCCTCGTCGTGGCACATGCCCGTGATAAAATACTTTACCTTCGGGTAAAGCTTCTCAAAAAGGCGATTGAAGACCTCCCTGTCATCATGTGCCAGGGCTCTTGCGAGCATGTTGTCTTCTTTGTCTAATATCATGTCAAACGGGCTGTATCGTCATGTGAATTTAACGTGTCGGCCAAGCCTAAACTTTAAAAATGCGCACAAAGATAAGACAAATCATTGAGAAATGCAAACTATTACAAAAAAATCTCAATTCGGTTACCACCAACGACTTACGGAAGACAACGGAAGTTTATTCTTGTTTTATACGCACGTTTGTCATCCAAAACACGAGCTTGGCACCACAAAAGCTACAATTTGTCAAAAATAAGGCGCAATGGCTTTGCGGATAGCGCAATAATGCTTATTTTTGCAAACTGAAACAACCGACACTTATGCGATAAAGCAAGCCAAACGCCTTATCACTCCGTGCAAACAACATTATGAAACAATGAATAGACCCACACTCACCAACAAGCAGTATCTGCTGCCGTTTATTCTCGTAACCACCCTCTTCTTCCTGTGGGGTTTCGCCCGCGCCATACTCGATGTGCTCAACAAGCACTTCCAGAATGCACTCGACATCTCTATGTCGCAGTCGGCCCTCATCCAGGTCACCACTTATCTCGGCTATTTCATCACGGCCATCCCCGCCGGCTGGTTCATCAACCGCCACGGCTACCGCGTCGGCGTCATCTTCGGCCTGATGCTCTTCGGCGTAGGCTCGCTGCTCTTCATCCCTGGCGCCGAGGCCGGCACGTTCTACGCCTACCTTGGCGCACTCTTCATCATAGGATGCGGTCTGGTGTTTCTCGAGACGTCGGCTAACCCGTATGTCACGGAGCTCGGCAACCCCGTCACCGCCACGAGCCGCCTCAACTTCTCGCAGTCGTTCAACGGCCTTGGCTCGCTTGCCGCAACGTTCCTCGTAGGACAGTTTCTCTTCAACGGAACCAACGAGCGCGGCAAGGTGGTGCTGCCCTACGCCATCCTCGGCATCGTGGTGCTCATCATAGCCGTGGTGTTCGCATGCGTCAGACTGCCGGAGATAAACCACAAGGCCACATCGGAAGACCAGGAGCAGGGC
The DNA here is from genome assembly GCA_964640415.1 of uncultured Prevotella sp. Taxonomy (GTDB): domain Bacteria; phylum Bacteroidota; class Bacteroidia; order Bacteroidales; family Bacteroidaceae; genus Prevotella. The sequence goes on along the minus strand of CAZXGQ010000087.1, from coordinate 8,539 downwards.
ACACGCATTGTGAAGCTCTTCCGCAACCACCCCATGTTCGTCTTCGGTCTCTTCTCGCTCCTCGCCTACGAGGTGGCGGAGATAAGCATCAACAGCTATTTCATCAACTTCGTGACGGCCAAGGGTTGGATGAGCGACAACACCGCCTCCGTGGTCCTCACGGCAGCGTTGGCCTTCTTCATGTTCGGACGCTTCGGAGGCAGCTGGATCATGCAGACAGTGAAAGCGGAAACCATGCTCCTCATCTGTGCCGCAGGAAGCGTGGTGAGCATCGGCCTTGTACTCTGCAACTTCGGATGGGTATCGATGATAGCCTTGATATGCAACTACGTCTTCGAGGCCATAATGTTCCCAACCATCTTCTCGCTCTCGCTGCGCGGGTTGGGCAACCTAACCAAGAGCGCCTCTTCGCTCCTTATGATGACGCCCATAGGCGGATGCGGATTCCTGCTGATGAGCCTCATCGCCGAAACCACACAGATGATGTCGCTGCCGTTCGTCATCCCGTTCCTCTGCTACTTCCTCGTGCTGCTCTTCGCCCTGGAACTCGCACGCAAGGGAAAAGGCCACGACCCCGTGCTGACGGTTTAAGGGAGAGCCCATTTCGGGCTTAAGCCATTTTGCAAAACCGACATTGCAAAACGGCGAAACAGGCACGGCGCAAGGCGGTTTATTACCTTTTTTAATATTCGGAAACACAAAATAACCGACAAGAATATGGTAAAAGGAAATATATGTGCTAAATTTGCAAGCGAAAGAGAAAAGAAGGCTTTTCGTTTATACAAAGACTATAAAAGGGAAACTATTATTTTTTAACATTTAATAAAATGGTTAACTACAAAGATTTGGGTCTCGTCAACACACGCGAGATGTTCGAGCGCGCCGTAACAGGCGGTTATGCTGTACCAGCATTCAACTTCAACAACCTCGAGCAGCTTCAGGCTATCATCACAGCCAGCTCTACACTCAAGAGCCCTGTTATCCTTCAGGTTTCTAAGGGCGCACGCGCATACGCCAACCCTATCCTGCTCCGCTATATGGCACAGGGTGCTGTGGAGTTCGCAAAGAGCCTCGGCTGCAACCATCCTGAGATTGCTCTGCACCTCGACCACGGAGATTCTTTCGAGCTCGTCAAGGACTGCGTAGACCTTGGCTTCTCAAGCGTCATGATCGACGGTTCAAGCAAGCCTTACGAGGAGAACATCGAGCTCACACGCAAGTGCGTTGAGTATGCTCACGAGCATGATGTTACCGTTGAGGCTGAGCTCGGCGTGCTCGCCGGCGTTGAGGATGAGGTTGCTTCTGAGGAGAGCCACTACACAAAGCCTGAGGAGGTTATCGACTTCTCTACACGTACTGGCTGCGACAGCCTCGCTATCTCTATCGGCACAAGCCACGGTGCTTACAAGTTCAAGCCCGAGCAGTGCACACGCGACCCGAAGACTGGCCGCCTCGTTCCTCCTCCATTGGCATTCGACGTGCTGGCTGAGATCGAGAAGAAGCTCCCTGGCTTCCCAATCGTGCTCCACGGCTCTTCTTCAGTGCCACAGAAGTATGTCGACATCATCAACGCAAATGGCGGCAAGCTGCCTAACGCTGTCGGTATCCCAGAGGATCAGCTCCGTCAGGCTTCAAAGAGCGCTGTCTGCAAGATCAACATCGACTCAGACTCTCGTCTGGCTTACACTGCTGGTGTGCGTGAGACATTCGCTCAGCATCCTGAGTACTTCGACCCACGTCAGTATGGCAAGGTGGCTCGCAACTACATGATCGACATGTACTCTGAGAAGATCAAGGACGTCCTTGGTTCTGACAACAAGCTCGGCAACCTCGACTAATCAGCTTTTCCGTCTCCCCCAAAGTGGAGATGAAAGCTAATAAAATAAAGGCGCGTGAAGACATAATGTTTTCATGCGCCTCTTTTTTTTGCTACTGCAAAAAAGACAAAAAGGCACCGGCTACCCGTTGGGATGCCGATGCCTTTTCTGTTCCGGATAGTTTGCATGACTGCGAAAGTTTTCGTATCTATATAGCAGAAATCAGCGAAAGAACGAGAGAAAAATTCATTCATAACGAACCGCTTCCACTCAGAAAAACCGATTTTCAGGACCTCCTAAAACCACTTCTTATTCCACACTTCTTATTCTTCATCTGTCATTCCACATTATCTTTACACATCTTCCATGCGCAGCAGAAAGCGGCCGTCAAGTTGAATGATGCTCACAGAGCAAACGTGAGCCCCCACCGTGCCCACCAATGCGAATGCAACGGCATTTTTATACGGTTGTATATGATTTGTAAAAGGGGGGGGGTAATTTTGCAACCGCAAAAACAGGTATAAGAAACACATCAGGATTATGAAGATTGCAAGCATGGTGATAACAATGTTGTTCTGCACCGTGGCCACATTTGCCACCAACCCCAACGGCACAGGCAACGACAAAGGCAAGGGTGCCGACAAAGGTGCCAAGACCACCAACACAACCAACGCCGCCACCGTCGACACGCGCACGACGGCACCCACATGGCAGTTTATCTGTAGCGTGAGCCAGCCCACCGACGAACAGTTGGCGCAGGTGTCGGCCGACAGCGAGTTGGGCCGCCGCTCGACATTCCTGCTCGACGAGTTGCAGAACCTCTGCGTGAAGCGCGTGCCTGTGGTGCCCGGCGATCCCACCACGCGCATCGTCATCAAGAAAGGCGAACTCTACAACGCCGCGCGCAAGGTGGCCAAAGGCCTTGAAGACGAGGTGCGTGCCAGCCGCCTGTCGGCCGACGATGCGGCGGCCACCATGGACAAGGTGCTCACCGTTGCCATCTCGGCCTACTATGATGAAAACAGCCGCTCGTTTGAGAAAGCGCTGAAAGACAACAAGAAAGACTACCGCCGACTG
>CAZXGQ010000087.1:0-5545 GCA_964640415.1 uncultured Prevotella sp. | reverse complement strand
GAGAAGAAAAAACTGGGCTACACCACCCAGCAGGTCAGCGGCAAGGACCTCGCCGCCCAGGGCATCATGAACGTAGGCTCGTCGCTGCAGGGCGAGGTGGCCGGACTCACCGTAACGGTGCCCTCGAGCATGTTTGAGACACCCTCGTTCTCGCTCCGCGGCCAGACACCACTCATCGTGCTCGACGGCGTGCCCGTGGAGAGCGACATGTTCGACCTCTCGAGCGAAAACATTGCCAGCGTCAACGTGCTGAAAGGCACAGCCGCCTCGGCCCTCTACGGCGCGCGCGGCAAGAACGGTGCCATCATGATAACAACCAAGCAAGCCGAGAAAGAAGGTGTGGAGATCAATTTCTCTACGAAAGACATGATGACCGCCGGCTTTGTGGCCTACCCCGAGACGCAGCACCAGTATGGCAGCGGCTCCAACGGCCAGTATGCCTTCTGGGACGGCGAGGGCGGCGGCCTCAGCGACGACGACATGCAGTGGGGCCCAAAACTCGACGTGGGCAACACCGCACCCCAGTGGAACAGTCCCATCCGCGACAAGGTCACCGGCGAGGAGATACCCTGGTGGGGCAGCGTGAAAGACACCCAGTATGACGACCAGAGCCGCTACGAGCGTGTGGCCCTGCCCCTCACCTCACACGACAACCTGAAGAACTTCCTCGAGACGGGCATCATCACCAACAACACCCTCTCGCTCTCCTACCGCGGCAAGCGCGCCCGCGTCTACGTGCTCGGGCAGTATGCCTACCAGAAAGGCCAGGCACCCACCACGTCGCTCCACACCGGCGGCCTGAACGTCAACTCGTCGTTCGACATCTCGAGCAAACTCACCCTCGACGCCATGCTCAACTACAACGTGGTGGTGTCGCCCAACTATCCCGACTACGGCTACCACCCCAGCAACTACATGTACTCCATCGTAGAGTGGATGGGCGACGATATCGACATCAACGAACTGAAGAAGCACCAGTGGGTGACCGGCAAGGAAGGCTACAAGCAGGCCAACTACAACTATGCCTGGTATAACAACCCCTACTTTGCCCTCACACAGTCGCGCCACTCGCAGCGCCGCAACGTCACCACCGGCCAGTTGCGCCTCAACTATCAGATTCTGCCCGAATTGAGCGTCATGGGACGCGCCTCGCTGCGCTCACAACGCAACCTCACGGAGAACAAGATACCCAAGTCGTATCTCAACTACGGCGACTCGCGCGAGGGAGCCTACAAGGTGTGGAACGTCAGCCAGGACAACGTAGACGCCGACGTACTGCTGACCTACACCAAGAGTTTCCTCGACGACATCAACGTCACCGTCAACGCCGGCGGATCAGTTTTCTACCGCAACTACCGCAACGACTATGCCTCTACCGACGGTCTGAACGTGCCGGGCATCTACTCGCTGAAAAACTCCACCGGATCAATCATCACCTACGACTCTGACAACTCCCTCTGGGGCTCGCGCTCGCAGAAAGAGATCAAGAGTGTCTATGGTTCGGTCAACGTAGACCTCTCAAAGTATGCCTACCTCACGCTCACCGGCCGCAACGACTGGTCGTCAACACTGGCCTCGGCCAACAACTCCTACTTCTACCCCTCGGTGGCACTGAGCACCGTGGTGTCCGACTATGTGAAGATGCCCAAGTTTGTTGACTACCTGAAACTCTCGGGCTCGTGGGCCACCGTGTCGAGCGACCTCGACCCCTACCAGATACTGCAGACCTACACCAAAGAGTCGTCGTGGGGCAGCAACACCGTGGTGAGTTACCCGTCGTCGCTCGTCAACGCCGACATCAAGCCGCAGAAGACCGCCCAGTTTGAGGTGGGACTCTCCACGTCGTTCTTCCGCCGCGTGTCGCTCGACCTGAGTTACTACCACTCCACGGAGACCAACCAGATTCTCGACATGTATATCTCGCAGGCCTCGGGCTTCAGCACCCACAAGGTCAACGGCAACGTCTACACCACCAACGGCATTGAGGCCGTCATCGGCGTGAAAGCCATCGAGGGCCGCGACTTCAAGTGGAACTTCAACCTCAACGCCAGCCACAGCGTGCGCCGACTCACCGACATCTACGGCGGCGAACAATACTACGGCAACCTGAAGAAGGGCGACCGCGCCGACACCTACTATGCCACCGTGTGGCAGCGCGACCCTGAGGGACGCGTCATCGTAGACGCCAACGGACAGCCGCAGGCCGACCCCTACAAGCGCAACGTGGGCCACTATGAGCCCAATGTGCGCCTGGGCATGCAGAACACCTTCCGCTACAAAGACTTCACCCTGGGCATACAACTCAACGGCGCCATCGGCGGCGTGATGTACTCCACGCTCAGTCCCAAACTGTGGTGGGGCGGCAAACACCCCAACTCGGTGCAGTATCGCGACGAGGAGTATGCCACCGGCAAGCCCGTCTACGTGCCCAACGCTGTGCGCGTGGTGAGCGGCGAGGCCACCTACGACGTACACGGCAACATCGTATCGGACACGCGCCAGTATGAGAAATACACCAATGCCGTCGACTGGCAATCGTGGTGCCAAAACTACCCCTACCGCGCCGTCGTCACCGACAAGATGGACAAGTTCTGGGCCAACGTCTTCAGCCGCACCTACATCAAGGTGAAGCAGATCAGCCTGACCTACGACTTCCACAGCCTGCTGCCCAAGCGCGGCATCGTGAAGGGCCTCACCACCACACTCTTCTGCAACAACGCCTTCCTCTTCGCCAAGGTGCCCTATGTGGACCCCGACGTGAGCGGCGACACGGGATCGGACAACGGCGCAGCCGACCCCACGGCACGCTATATGGGATTTGGCCTCAACGTGAAATTCTAACGGCACACAGCATGCACACATAAGGCGAGTTCTGAAAATTACCTTTGCGTGGAATTTTCAGAGCACGCCATAAAACAACACGGAACAACAACAATGAAAGCAAAAACACTGATTACGATGGCTCTTGCCGGCGCAATGTTCTGCGCCTGCGACAGTTCGGAAAACATAAACAGCAACCCCAACGACCCCACCGAGGTGTCGCCCCAACTGCTGCTGCCCAAGGTGTGCCAAAGCGCCTTCTACCGCGGCACCGACGGCATGTATGCCGACAAGATGGTGGTGCAGACCGACGGCAAGAACTCTGAGCAGTTCTACGAGTGGAACCGCGGCTCGTTCAACGACTACAACCAGAAACTGCAGCAGGTGGTGAAGATGAAGGAAGAGGCCGACCGCGAGGGCGACGACACCTACGACGGACTCTACCACTTCTTCCGCGCCTACTACTTCTACAACCTCACGCTGAAGTTTGGCGACATACCCTACTCTGAAGCCCTCAAGGGCGAGAGCGACGCCGTGTTCACACCCAAGTATGACACGCAGGAGGAGGTCTTCGCCGGCATCCTCGACGAACTGGCTACCGCCAACGACGACCTCGCCGTCACCGCCAAGGCGCAAGACATCATCAACGGCGACATCATCTACTCGGGCAGCGCCGAGAGTTGGCAGCGCCTCGTCAACTCGTTCCGCCTGAAGGTGCTGCTCACCCTCTCGAAGAAGACCACCGTGGGCACGCACAACATCAAGCAGGAGTTTGCACAGGTGGCACAGTTGCCCCTTATCACCGGCAACGACCAAAACGGACAGATAACCTACATCGACCAGGAAGGCAACCGCTATCCGCAGTTCAACGCGCAGTGGTCGGGCTTCTACATGGACAAGACCTTCATCGACCGCATGGCCGACCGCCAGGACCCGCGCCTCTTCCTCTTTGCCCTGCCCACCAACGAGGCTGCCAATGCCGGCAAGAGCGTCACCGACTTCACCGCCTATGCCGGCGGCGACCCCACCGTGCCCTACGGCGAGAACAAGAACCTCGTGGGTGCCGGACGCATCTCGCAGATCAACTCGCGCTACCGCACCAATGCCACCGGCGAGCCCACCGTGCTGCTGGGCTATGCCGAACTGCAGCAGATACTGGCCGAGGCTGCCGTGCGCGGATGGATCAGCGGCAGTGCACAGCAATACTACGAGCAGGGCGTCAGAGCCTCCTTCGAGTGGTATAACACCTATGCCGGCGACTACGCACAGTATGTCACCGCCGAGGCTGCCGACAAGTATCTGCAGGGCGACAACGTGAAGTGGGACGACAACCTCACTGCCGAGCAGAAGATAGAGCGCATCATCTTCCAGAAATACTGCGTCAGTTTCTTCCAGGGCGGATGGAGCCCCTTCTTCGAGCACCTGCGCACCGGATACCCCTCGTTTGCCCACCTGGCCGACAGCCCCGTGCCCTACCGCTGGATGTATCCCGAAACCGAGAGCAAGTATAACACGCAGAACGTGGAGGATGCCGTCACCCGACAGTTTGGCGCCAACAACGACAAAATCACCGCCAAGCCCTGGTGGCTGACCGACTAACGCCGCAACAAACTACCACACGATATGAAAAAGACATTTCTTACGATCATGATGTTTGTGGCCGCAGCCACCACCACCGTGCGCGCCGAGCAGAAGAACGGGACCACCGAGCAGAAGGTGGTGCTCGTCACCGTAGACGGATACCGCTGGCAGGAACTCTTCGGCGGTGCCGACAGCACACTCATCAACGCCAAGCAGTTTGGCAACACCGACATGATGAAGGCCAACTACTGGAAGGGCAACACGCCCGAGCAGCGGCGCGCCGAACTGATGCCCTTCACCTGGGACTACATTGCCCGCAACGGCATCATCATAGGCAACCGCACGCTGGGATGCACCATGGACGTCACCAACCGCATGTGGTTCTCCTATCCCGGCTACAACGAGAACCTCTGCGGACATGCCGACGACGAGAACATACACAGCAACAACCCGCTGGCCAACCCCAACACCACCGTCTTTGAGGTGGCCAACAACACACCCGAGTACCACGGCAAGGTGCTGGCCTTCGGCAGTTGGGCGCGCTTCATAGAGATCTTCAACGAGAAACGCAGCGGACTGGAGGTGAACGCCAACTACCGCCACGCCATGTCGGAGAACCCCACCGAGCTGGAGCGCTACCTCGACAAACTGCAGGAGCTGTGCCCCAAATACTGGGAGCAGGAACGCTTCGACTTCCTCACCCACGAGTATGCACTCGAGGCCATGCGCTCGCGCCACCCGCGCCTGGTGTTCATAGGCTACGGCGACACCGACGAGTGGGGACACGCCGGCAACTACCGCCTCTACCTCGATGCCGCCCACAACACCGATGCCTTTCTGAAAGACCTGTGGCACTTTGTGCAGAGCGACCCCTACTATAAGGACCAGACCACCATCATCGTGACCTGCGACCACGGCCGCGGCGACACCGACATCAACGCCTGGCGCGACCACGGCCCCTACACCGAGCACTCCTCGCAGACGTGGCTCATGGCCTTCGGCAAGGGCATCAAGGGCAAGGGCGTGCTCACCAAGGGACAGTACTTCAACAACCAGGTGGCCCCCACCATTGCCAGCCTCCTCGGCATACGCTTTGAGCCGGCACACAAGGGCGTGGGCCAGCCCATCAAGTTCTGACGCGGCA
>CAZXGQ010000086.1:0-16025 GCA_964640415.1 uncultured Prevotella sp. | reverse complement strand
GTGTGGAAAAAGAAATGTGAGAAAGAAAACACCCACACGAATCAGCATAGAACCAGATTATAACGCAATATTTCACCCACACGAATTAGCATAGAACCGAGATGGATTATGGTAAAATGTGATAATAATCATTCCTTGCAATAATTGAAAAGCACAATGGCGCACGGCTCATTAAGCCGTGCGCCATTGCGTCTATTGGGATCTTGGGCTCCTTTCTATCTGCGGAAATAACTAAAGATATTTAAATATTTATCCCCTCTTTTCGGTTATAACTAAAGAAATAACTATATTTGCCGTATGATTACGGAATATGGTATAGAAGCAAAGTCAAATTCGGAGATTATCTCTGAGCTTGGCGGGCGATTCAGGGAATATCGCTTGTTCAGCAATCTCACACAGAAAGAGGTTGCCGAGAAGTCAGGCGTGAGCATTTTTACGATTAGCCAGTTTGAGAACGGTGAGGCACGCAATATCGGATTTGGTACGATTTTAGCCTTGCTGCGAAGCATAGGTTTCCTTCAAGAGGTTGAAAAAGTGCTGCCCCCGCTTCCCTTGTTACCCAACCAAATGAAGAGGGCGAATGAAAAGAGAGAGAGGGTGAGACATGAAAGATAATATCATACAGGTAAGAATATGGGATAAAAACGTCGGTCTGTTGTCGTGGGATGACAAGCGAGGGCGTGCTGTATTTCAGTTTGACAAGGATTTCCCGCAATATGGTTTGGATATATCTCCGTTGCTTGCGCCTTTGAATTCAGTATATGTTGAAAGGGGATTCCCGTTGGCAGGAAATAAGTACAAGCCTTATGCCGGATTGCCAGAGTTTATAGCCGATTCCTTACCTGACCATTGGGGTAATATGGTTTTCCGGAGATGGATAGAGGCGAATCATCTGCAAACTAAGCAAATAAATTCAGTGGATAGATTAGCCTTCATAGGCAAGCGTGCAATGGGGGCGTTGGAATATGAGCCGGCTCAAATCGTAGAGGATGCGTCGGTTGATATAGAACTGAAGTCGCTTTATGACTTGGCCGACAAGATTTTCACGGACAGGCAAAATGTGAATATTGGGGTCAACAATAGTCTAATCATGGAGGACCTGTATAAGGTGGGGACTTCGGCAGGAGGACAGCGACCTAAGGCAATCATTGCCATTGACGAAGAAGCTGGTATAGTGCGGTCCGGACAAGCGGAGTTGCCACCCAACTTCAGATATTACATTCTGAAGTTTGACACGAGCCAAAAAAAGGAAATGCCTTTTACCAAGGTCGAGATGGCGTACTACATGATGGCGCGGGATGCCGGTGTTGACATGATGCCATCACGCTTGGTTGATATCGAAGGTACGCAAAACTTCTTGACCCAACGGTTTGACCGGGTGAATGGTGAAAAACTTCACACGCAGACTTTGGCGGCAATGAGTTCATTGGCAGATACATACGAAGACCTGTTTGTGGTAGGCAGGAGACTTGGGCTTTCAGCAAAGGAGCAGAGTCAGCAATATAGGAGAATGGTATTTAACATATTGGCAGAGAATGTGGATGACCATACAAAGAATTTTTCTTTTGTGATGAGCCAAAAAGGGGAATGGCATATCTCACCAGCTTACGACCTCATGTTTTCTGTAGACCCTGACTCGTATTTCTATCGCGACCATGAGTTGTCTGTGTTGGGAAAAAGAAAGAATTTCTTAAAACGTGATTTATTGTCTTTTGCCCAAAGACAGGATATAAAGAATGCTTCCAGTATTATAGACGAAGTGGCTCAAGCCGTGGTGAACTTTAGCTCTTATGCAGAGAAAGTGGCGATAGATGAGTATTGGACAGGAAAGATCGAGCAGGTTCTGAAAGAGAATGAAGTTTTGAGGGAATATTGGTAATTAGAGGTTCCAATAAATGTTTCACCTTGGCAGTCATGGTTTCAAAAAAAACAAGGCACTGGCTTTCTGTCGAAGAGCCGGTGCCTTGTTTGAATTTGTGTTACCGCTGGAATCGCAATGCGGTATCACGGATATGCGAGGTTAGCTTATTGGTGCACGTCGCGCAGGAGGTCGTTGACCGTCTTCACGGGGTTGAACGTGGTGAGCGTGACCTCTACGAACACCGTGTTCCAGTCGCTCATGGCGCCGTTCCACAGGCCGGGGAGCTCAAGTGCTTTCAGCGTCTTGCCGTTCTTCGACTTGCTGCTGATGAATCCAGTGTTGGTGTCAACATACTTGCGCAGGTCGAACGGTTCGCCCTTATAGTTCTTTGTGGCGCACACGAGGTCCACGGGGTTGAAGTGGGTGCCGCCGGTGAACATCTTGGCATATGCCTCGTTGCTCTTGTCGATCTGCGAGCTCTCAAGAATCTGCGGGCTCACCGTGCCGTCCTGGTTGTAGGCGAGGAACGGGCCGCCGCCGGGTTCGCCCACGTTGCGCACCACGCCGCACACGCGGATGGGGCGGTCGAGCTTGCTGCGGAGATAAGCCACGAGGTCGCCGTCTTCCAGCTCCTTGATGTCGGCCTTGCGGCAGCAGAGCACGTGCTGGACGAAGCGGATAATCTCTTCAATCTTTTCGTGGTTGTAGCAGCCCGTGTCGAGCAGGCGCAGATATTCGAATGTCTTCTCCTGCACCTCGGCGAGCACGCCACCGATGATCTGCTTCCATCTCACGGTGTCTTCCTTCAGCCTGTCGGGCACCACGTTGTCGATGTTCTTGATGAACACCACGTCGGCGTCTATATCGTTGAGGTTCTCTATGAGTGCGCCGTGGCCGCCCGGACGGAAGAGCAGCGAGCCGTCTTCGTTGCGGAAAGGCGTGTTGTCGGGATTGGCGGCGATGGTATCGGTAGAAGGTTTCTGCTCAGAGAACGAGATGTCGTAGCTCACGTTGAGGCTCTTCTCGTAAGTCTCCTTCTTCTCAGCTACCTTCTTCTCGAAAAGCTCCAGATGGTCGTGCGAGACGGTGAAGTGGACGTGTGCCTTGCCGTTTGACGAGGCATAGAGTGCTGCTTCCACGAGGTGCTCCTCCATTGGCGTGCGTGGTCCCTCGGCATAGCGGTGGAAGAGCAGCAGGCCCTTGGGCAGCTGGCCGTAGGAGAGGCCTTCCTTGTTGAGCAGGTTGGCTACCACAGCCTTGTAGTTGCCGGCCTCCACAAGTTCGGCAATGCCCTTGCCGTTGTTCTCCTTGCACTTGTCGTTCAGCGCGTCGTAGAAGGCAAACTTGCCGATATTGTTGAAAAACTCTTTCTCGAAGTCGGTTTGCGGTTCGTCGTAGCTTGCGTCGAGGAAGCCGAAGAGGTTCTTGAACATTCTGCTTGCCGCACCAGAGGCGGGCACGAACTTCACGATCTTGTGGCCCGCCTTCTTGTAGGCCTCCCACTTGCTGATGGCAGCCTCCTGGGCCTCGTCGTCCTCCACAGTGATGCCCTGACCCACTGCAGCTGCGCCCTCGAGCTTGAGGAACGGGAACCCCTGTTCAATATCCTTGAGCTGTTGCTCCACTTGGGCTACGGTCATGCCGCGGCCTTCGATTTGCTTCTTGTCTTGTTGAGTTAGCATGTTATATTGGTTTTAGAATTTGATGATATTGCGAATTATCGTTTCACGAAGTCCAGCTCTTTCGGCATTTTCAGCCATTTGCGGTTCCTGGCTATCTTCATGGTGCTGCCTTTGCCCTGCTTGAGCTTGAAGTTCTTTCCGTCGTCGGTAGACAGTGTTGCCGTGAGGTCCTCGCTGCCGTAGTCGTTTATAATCTGTATCTCAGCCGTTTTGCCGTTCTTTATCGTGGCGGATGTGAACAGCCATTTGCGTCCGTCCTGACGGTCGCCGAAGTAGCCCGACATGTCACCGTATATCTCCTGCTGCGGCACCACGACATTGTTGTTGTAGAAGTCCATGACGATGAAAACGTCATACTTCTGGTTATACAGATACCCTTTGAAAGTTGTTGAATCTTTTCCAACGCTGTTTGTGCTCGCCGTCATGGTTATTGACAGCAAAGACAGCAGGATAAATAATAAGGCCTTTTTCATTGTTGTCGTGTCCTTTTTGCTGCAAAGATAATCGTTTGCATCAAGAATTGCACCTATTTTAAGTATTTTTTGTATATGATTTTTGTTTTCAGTTTATTTATTATTAACTTTGGGCAGAATTTTCAATCGAAATGGTAAAAAGAGAATTGTTCCCAGACTATATTTTTGAGTCTAGTTGGGAAGTTTGTAATAAAGTTGGAGGAATATATGCAGTGTTGTCAACTCGCGCTAAGACATTGTGCGAGAGGCTTGGCGACAATCTCATTTTCATAGGCCCTGACTGTTGGGGCGAGAACCCTTGCCCGTATTTCACGGAAGACGCAAAGCTGTTTGCCGACTGGCAGAAGAAAGCCTTGTCGGAGGGTCTCTCAGTGAAGGTCGGACGTTGGAACATACCCGGCGAGCCCGTTGCCATCCTTGTGGATTTCAAGCCCTTCTTCAAGAAGAAAGACGAGATTTACGCTCAGCTGTGGCAGGATTTCCAGGTCGACAGCCTTCATGGCTACGGCGACTACGACGAGGCGTCGATGTTCTCGTATGCCGCTGCCCGCGTCACCCAGAGCTTTTATTATTATAATGTGTCGCCCGACAAGAAAGTGGTGTACCATGGCAACGAGTGGATGACCGGCCTCGGCCTGCTCTACATCCAAAAGTATGTGCCCGAGATAGCCACAGTGTTCACCACCCATGCCACGAGCATCGGCCGCAGCATTGCCGGCAACAACAAGCCCCTCTACGATTATTTCGAGGGTTACAACGGCAACCAGATGGCCGACGAGCTCAACATGCAGAGCAAGCACTCCATCGAGCACCAGACTGCCAAATACGTTGACTGCTTCACCACCGTAAGCGAAATTACCGCCCGCGAGTGTGAGCAGCTGCTCGACAAGCCTGTAGACGTGGTTCTGCCCAACGGCTTCGAGAACAACTTTGTGCCAAAGGGTGCAGCGTTCACACGCAAGCGCAAAGCGGCACGCGAGAAGCTGCTGCTCATTGCCAACGAGCTGACCGGCGAACATTTCGACGACAGCACGCTCATCGTGTCGACAAGCGGACGCTATGAGTTCCGCAACAAAGGCATCGACGTGTTCATCGACGCCATAAACATCTTGCGCCGTGATGCACGCCTGAAGCGCAACGTGGTGGCGTTCATCGACGTGCCCGCATGGTCGCGAGAACCGCGCAAGGACCTGCAGCAGCGCATGGAGCAGGTGTTCAACGACGGCACGCCGCTCGACACGCCTGTAGTGACCCATTGGCTCAACAATATGGATTCCGACAACGCACTCGGCAAGATGCGCTCGCTCGGAATGGCCAACGACAAGGGCGACAGAGTGAAGATAGTATTCATCCCTTGCTATCTCACTGGAAACGACGGCATAGTTAACTTCAACTACTATGACGTGATCCTCGGCAACGACCTTTGCGTCTTCCCGTCATATTACGAGCCTTGGGGCTATACCCCGCTGGAGTCGATAGCCTTTAAGGTGCCTTGCGTCACCACCGACCTTGCAGGCTTCGGCCTCTGGGTCAACTCCGAGCTTGGACGCTATGGCGAGATTGCCGACGGCGTGAAGGTTGTGCACCGCACCGACAGCAACTATGGCGACGTGGCAAATGCCATCGAGGAGACCATCTATGAGTTCTCGGAGATGAACGCTGACCAGGTGAAGGCCGTGAGGACCAAGGCCGACAAGCTGTCGAAAAAGGCCCTGTGGAGCCATTTCATCAAATATTATGAAAAGGCCTACGACTTCGCCCTGCGCAAGGCAGAGGAGCGCGCTGCAAAGTCGTGAACAGACGGCCGTGCCATGCTACGCTACGCGAATTATTAATAACAGATATCTTTTAATATAAAAATATGAAAATCAAAGCTGATTACACGAATGCCCCTCAGTGGAAGGCTCTCAACATCAAGTCGAGCCTCCCTGAGCAACTGGAGTGCCTTAACGAGCTGGCCCACAACATGTGGTGGGCTTGGAACTATGAGGCTCGCAACCTTTTCAAGAGCCTCGACGAGGACCTCTACGAGCAAGTGGGACACAATCCCGTGCTGTTGCTTGACCGCCTCGGCTACGACCGCAAGGAAGCCATCGTCAAGGATAAGGCCATCATGAGTAAAGTGAAGGATGTATATGCCGAATTCCGCAAATACATGGACGTGAAGCCCGACAGCAGCCGTCCTTCTGTGGCTTACTTCTGCATGGAGTATGGTATCAACCAGGTTGTGAAGATCTACTCAGGTGGTCTTGGCATGCTTGCCGGCGACTATGTGAAGGAGGCTTCCGACAGCAATGTGGACATGTGCGCAATCGGCTTCCTCTATCGCTTCGGCTACTTCACACAGACCCTGAGCATGGACGGACAGCAGATCGCCAAGTACGATGCCCAGGACTTCAACTCTCTGCCTATCGAACGCGTGCTCGACGAGAACGGCAACCAGGTCGTTGTGGACGTGCCTTACATGAACTATCAGGTTCACGCCCTCGTGTGGGCAGTCAACGTAGGCCGTGTCAAGCTCTACCTGCTCGATACCGACAACGACATGAACTCTGAGTTCGACAAGCCAATCACCCACAGCCTCTACGGTGGCGACTGGGAGAACCGTCTCAAGCAGGAGATCCTGCTCGGTATGGGTGGCGTGCTGTTGCTGAAGAAGCTCGGCATCAAGAAGCAGATCTTCCACTGCAACGAGGGTCACGCCGCACTCTGCAACCTGCAGCGTCTGTGCGACTATGTTGACGGCGGTCTGACGTTCAACGAGGCTCTTGAGCTCGTCCGCGCCTCTTCACTCTACACTGTGCACACTCCGGTGCCTGCAGGCCACGACTACTTCGACGAGGGCTTGTTCGGCAAGTATATGGGCGGTTATGCTTCACGCCTCGGCATCAGCTGGGACGAGTTCATCGGCATGGGCCGTGAGAACCCCAACGACCACAGCGAGCGTTTCTGCATGAGTATCTTCGCATGCAACACCTGCCAGGAGGTCAACGGTGTGTCAATGCTCCACGGATGGGTGAGCCAGAAGATGTTCGCACCTATCTGGAAGGGCTACTATCCTGAGGAGAACCACGTGGGCTACGTCACCAACGGCGTGCACTTCCCCACATGGTGCGCTACCGAGTGGCGTCATCTCTACGACAAGTATTTCGACGCTTCGTTCATGGGCGACCAGAGCAACGAGAACATCTGGCACGCCATCTACAACGTACCCGACGAGGAGATCTGGAATACCCGTATGGCACTCAAGGAGAAGCTCATCAAGTATATCCGCGACAAGTTCACCAAGCAGTGGCTCCGCAACCAGGGTGACCCAGCACGTGTGGTGTCTCTCATGGAGCGCATCAACCCCAACGCCCTGATGATCGGCTTCTGCCGTCGTTTTGCAACTTACAAGCGTGCTCACCTTCTCTTCACCGACCTCGACCGCTTGAGCAAGATCGTGAACGATCCTGAGCACCCAGTGCTCTTCTTCTTCTCAGGTAAGGCACACCCAGCCGACGGTGCAGGTCAGGGTCTTATCAAGAAGATCTACGAGATCAGCCAGCGTCCTGAGTTCCTCGGCAAGATTATCTTCCTCGAGGACTACGACATGCAGCTTGCCCGCCGCCTTGTGTCTGGCGTTGACATCTGGATGAACACTCCGACCCGTCCGCTTGAGGCTTCAGGCACATCAGGCGAGAAGGCCGAGATGAACGGTGTGGTCAACCTCTCAGTGCTCGACGGCTGGTGGGTTGAGGGCTACCGCAAGGATGCCGGTTGGGCTCTCCCGCAGGAGCGCACTTACCAGAACCAGGGCCATCAGGATTCACTCGATGCCGCTACTATCTACTCTCTGCTCGAGCACGAGATTGTGCCTCTCTACTATGCAAAGAACAAGAAGGGCTACAGCGAGAACTGGATCAAGGTGATCAAAAACTCTATCGCCACAATCGCGCCTCACTACACCATGAAGCGCCAGCTCGACGACTACTACACGAAGTTCTATACCAAACAGGCTGAGCGCAGCACCATGCTTCAGGCCAACGACAACCGCCTTGCAAAGGATATTGCACAGTGGAAGGAGAACGTGGCTGAGCGTTGGGACAGCATCCGCATGGTAAGCAAGGATGTGGCTTCTCTCTACGAGTCTTGCGAGACCGGTAAGAAGTATAAGCTCACCTATGTCATCGACGAGCAGGGCCTTAACGACGCCATTGGCTTGGAGCTCGTGCTCCTGAAGCCCGATACCGACACAAGCGACCGCAGAATCTTCCGTGTCGACGAGTTCAAGATGGTCGGCCACGAAGGCAACAACTATACATTCGAGCTCGAAGAGGAGCCGGATATGGCCGGTAGCTTCAAGGCATGCGTGCGCATGTTCCCGAAGAACGAGAACATGCCTCACCGTCAGGACTTCTGCTACGTGAAATGGCTTGACTAATATCTCTGGGACACGGCGACTATACCATTAGATATAGCGTTCGTGTCAAAGATATGACATAAACATGGGCTGCCACTGCATCCTCCCAAGGATGGTGGCAGCCCTTTTTGCTTGTGTGCCTGTGTGTTTCCCGCATAAATATAAGCAGATGGCGAGATATTTTGGCAAATTGTTAGAATATTGCCTATTGTTATTGATAATTGGAAATAATTGCTTAAATTTGCAATCACATTAATAATTCAGCAATGTTATGACGCAGGATACGAACATGCTTAAAGGCTTCTACGCTTTTTACTCTGGTAAAGTGAAATCGGCAAGGGCAAATGCAGGACACCCGTTGACTTATGCCGAGAAAGTATTATTCTCTCATCTGTTTAATGATAAACCATTAGGGCAGTTGCGGCGTGGCGAGTCGTATGTGGAATTTCGTCCCGACCGCGTGGCCATGCAGGACGCCACGGCACAGATGGCGGTGCTGCAGTTTATGAATGCCGGCAAGACTCATGTGGCGGTACCTGCCACCGTGCATTGCGATCACCTTATTCGTGCTGATGTGGGCGTTGAGAAAGACCTTCCTACCGCCAACACGACCAACAAGGAAGTCTACGATTTCTTGAGGTCAGCCTCGGCAAAGTTCGGAATTGGCTTTTGGGCTCCGGGTGCAGGCATCATACACCAAGTGGTGCTTGAGAACTATGCCTTCCCCGGCGGCATGATGGTCGGTACCGACTCGCACACTCCTAACGCCGGCGGACTCGGCATGGTAGCCGTGGGCGTGGGTGGTGCCGATGCCGTCGACGTTCTCACCGGTCAGCCATGGGAACTGCGCTTGCCGCGGCTCATTGGTGTGGAGCTGAAAGGCAAGCTTTCGGGATGGGCGTCGCCGAAGGATGTCATTCTTGAGATTCTTGGCCGCCTCACCGTGAAGGGCGGCACAAACGCCATACTCGAGTATTTCGGTGAGGGCGTGGCGAGCATCTCCGCAACCGGACGTGCCACGATATGCAACATGGGAGCCGAACTTGGTGCAACGTGTTCCATCTTCCCCTTCGACGACAAAACCGTGACATACCTCCGCCAGACGAGCCGCGACGACGTTGCCGATATGGCACTTGCCAATGCTGCTGAACTCAAGGCCGACGCTGAAGTGTATGCCGAGCCGGAGAAATATTTCGACCAGCTGATAACAATAGACCTGTCGACCCTTGAGCCGCATATCAACGGTCCGTTCACTCCTGATGCCGCCACACCTTTGTCGGAGATGAAGGCAAAGGCTCCACGCGAGGGCTATCCTCTGAAGGTGGAGGTGGCGTTGGTCGGCTCCTGCACCAACTCTTCGTACCAGGACTTGGCGCGCGCCGCATCGGTGGCACGTCAGGCCATAGCCAAAAACATCCCGATGAAGGCCGAGCTTATCATCAACCCCGGCTCGGAGATGATTCGCAACACAGCTGAGCGCGACGGCATTCTCGACGACCTGAGAAAGGTGGGCGGAGTGATAATGACCAACGCCTGTGGTCCCTGCATCGGACAGTGGAAACGCCACACCGACGACAACACCCGCAAGAACACCATCGTGACATCGTTCAACCGCAACTTCCGCCGCCGTGCCGACGGCAACCCTAATACCTTTGCCTTCATCGGCTCGCCCGAGATGGTTGTGGCCCTTGCCGTGGCAGGCCGCCTCGACTTCAATCCTGCCACCGACAAGCTCAAGGATGCCGACGGCAACGAGGTGATGCTCAATGAGCCATGCGGCGAGGCTTTCCCGCCGGCAGGCTTTGCCGTGAGCAACAGCCAGGAGGTCGGCAATGTGGAGCAACTGGAGAAGGAAGGTCTCTTTGTGCCGCCGCACGACGACAAGGATGCAGAGGTGGTCATCGACCCGCACTCCGAGCGTTTGCAGAGGCTTGCACCGTTCCCTGCATGGGACGGCAACGAGCTTGCCGCCATGCCCGTGCTCATAAAGACCAAGGGCAAGTGTACCACCGATCACATCTCAATGGCAGGACCGTGGCTGCGCTTCCGCGGACACCTGCAGAACATATCCGACAATCTGCTCATGGGTGCCGTCAACGCCTTCAACGATAAGAGCAACAGCGTGAAAGACCAGCTCGACGGCGAATATAAAGAGGTGTCGGCGGTGGCAAGACATTATAAGGAACAGGGCGTGCCGAGCATTGTCGTGGCAGAAGACAACTACGGCGAGGGCAGTTCGCGCGAGCACGCCGCCATGGAACCTCGCTTCCTCAACGTGCGCGTGGTTTTGGCAAAGAGCTTTGCACGCATTCACGAGACCAACCTGAAGAAGCAGGGAATGCTCGCCCTGACTTTCAAAGACAAGGCCGACTACGACAAAGTGAGGGAAAACGACCGCATGTCGGTAGAGGGTATCAAGACAATGGCTCCCGGCAGCGAGTTTACCGTGACGCTTGTCCACGACGACGGCTCCAAGGAGACATTCGCGGCGCAGCATTCTTACAACGAGTTGCAGATAGAGTGGCTTAAGGCAGGGAGCGCCCTGAACTATTTAACTAAATAAACACACACACTTGCGTATGAAGATAACAAAGGCTAATGGAAAACTGATGGTGCCCGAAACCCCGACAATTCCTTTTGTTGAGGGCGACGGTGTGGGAGCAGAGGTTACTCCCGTGATGCGGGACGTGGTAGATGCAGCGGTAGCCAAGGCTTACGGCGGCAAGCGAAAGATAGAATGGAAGGAAGTGCTTGCCGGCGGCAAGGCCCATGAACTCACGGGCGAATGGCTTCCGCAAGCCACCATGGAGGCTTTCCGCGATTATCTCGTGGGCATCAAGGGACCGCTTATGACTCCGGTCGGTGGCGGCATCCGCAGTCTTAACGTGGCACTTCGCCAGGGTCTTGATCTCTATGTGTGCCAGCGCCCCGTGCGCTATTTCAAAGGCGTGGTGAGTCCGGTGAAGCATCCCGAGAAGGTGGACATGTGCATCTTCCGCGAGAATACCGAGGATATCTACGCCGGAATAGAGTGGGAGGCAGGCACGCCCGAGGCACGCAAGTTCTACGACTTCATCCACGACGAGATGGGAGTCAGCAAGGTGCGTTTCCCCGAGACATCCGGCTTTGGCGTTAAGCCTGTAAGCCGTGAGGGTAGCGAGCGGCTCATCCGTGCCGCCATCGACTTTGCCTTGGCCCATGGCCGCAAGAACGTGACATTCGTGCACAAAGGCAACATAATGAAGTTTACGGAGGGTGGCTTCAAGAAGTGGGGCTACGCCTTGGCTGAGCGGGAGTATAAGGATGCTATCGACGACGGCAGACTCGTGGTCAACGACTGCATCTGCGACGCGTTTCTGCAAAACGCGCTGCTGAAGCCGCAAGACTATAGCGTGATAGCCACGATGAACCTCAACGGCGACTATGTTTCCGACATGCTTGCCGCTCAGGTGGGCGGCATCGGCATAGCACCGGGCGGCAACATCAATTACCAGACCGGACACGCCATCTTCGAAGCCACTCACGGCATAGCACCCGACATTGCCGGAAAAGACGTAGTCAACCCGTCGAGCATAATACTCTCGGCCGTGATGATGCTCGACTACATGGGCTGGCACGAGGCTGGCCGGTTGATAGAGGATGCCCTGGAGCAGCTTTTCCAGAAAGGAGTTGCCACGGCAGACCTTGCAAGGTTCATGCCTGACGGCAAGAGCGTGGGCACGAAGGAGTTTGGCGAAAAGATTATCGAGCAGCTATGAAGAAGGAATATTTAGTATATAAACTCAGCGATGAGGTAAAGGAAGTCTGCAAGATACCGCATGAGGCATTTTCCAAATACGGTGTCAAGCGTGGCTTGCGCAACGAGGACGGCTCGGGCGTGCTTGTGGGATTGACAAACATAGGCAACGTCATCGGCTACGACCGTGCCGACGACGGTTCGCTGAAGCCGTGTGAGGGACGGCTCTACTACCGTGGCTATGAACTCGACGACCTTGTGTCGCCTCTGCTTAAAGAGAAGCGGTTCGGATTTGAGGAGATTGCCTACCTCCTGCTGTCGGGCAAGCTCCCCGACAAGGAGGAACTCTCGGCTTTCCGCGAGCTGCTCAACGACAACATGGCTCTCGACCACCGCACTATAGTGCACATCATCGACATCGAGGGTTCAAACATAATGAATATCCTTTCGCGCTGTGTGCTGGAGATGTACACGCTCGACCCCAATCCCGACGACATCAGCCGCGACAATCTCATGCGCCAGGCAGTGGAGCTCATAGCCAAGTTCCCCACCATTGTGGCTTATGCCTACAACATCTACCGCCACTCGGTGCAAGGCAGCAGCCTGCACATCAGTCATCCAAAGGAGAACCTTGGCATTGCCGAGAACTTCCTCTACATGCTCAAGCGCGACTATACCGACCTCGACGCGCGCATGCTCGACCTCTTGCTCATCACCCAGGCCGAGCACGGCGGCGGTAACAACTCTACGTTCACCGTGCGCGTGACGAGTTCGACCCGCACCGACACCTATTCGAGCATAGCTGCGGGCATAGGTTCGCTGAAAGGCCCGCTGCACGGAGGTGCCAACATCAAGTGCATAAACATGTTCCGCCACTTGAAGGAGAATATCTACGACTGGACCGACATCGACGAGATAGACACCTATCTCAACCGTATGCTGCGCAAGGAAGCCTACGACAAGTCGGGCCTTGTCTATGGCATCGGCCATGCCGTCTACACCATGAGCGACCCTCGTGCGGTGGAACTGAAACGCCTCGCCAACGAGCTTGCCCACGAGAAGGGCATGATGAAGGAATATGAGTTCCTGAAACTCATAGAGCAGGAAGGCGTGAAGTGTGTCACGGCTTTCCGCAAGTCGAAGAAGCCTATTTGTGCCAACCTCGACTTCTATTCGGGCTTCATTTACGAGATGCTTGGCTTGCCGCAGGAAATCTATACCCCAATCTTCGCTATGGCGCGCATTGTGGGATGGATGGCGCACCGCATAGAGGAGCTCAACTTCGAGGGACGCCGCATCATCCGACCGGCCTACAAGAACATACAGGACCAGAAAGGATACGTGCCGATAGACGAAAGGTAGAGAGAAGAACGGCTTCCGTCTCCTTCTCTATATACCTATTGTGCCTAATATGCCTAATTAGCACATATGACTATTAGGCCTGACAGGCAGGCATTGCCGGGTTGTACAAACTGAAGCAAACATTATCAAAAGGCGAGCAGAATGCTTGCCTTTTGCCATTTTATCCATTCCTTTGCAAGCGGAAAAACAAGACAAATGCAAGACAATACCATTCTGACCATAACAGGAAGTGACCCTACGGGTGAGTCGGGAATCCAGGCTGACATAAAGTATATCTCGGAGCTGGGTCTTACTGCCGTTTCCGCCATCACTACCATAACCCTTCAAAACACCCTTGGCATACAGGAGTTTCACGACCTGCCTGCCGGTGTGGTGGGCGGTCAGATAGAGGCTCTTGTCAACGACGTGCAGCCCAAGGTGGTGAAGGTCGGCATGATGCGTCGCGTGGAGACCATAGAAACTGTGGTTGAGGCGTTGCAGCGCTATACGCCCGCCTTCGTGGTCTACGACCCCGTGCTCTTCTCAAGCCGCGGCGACAGGCTGATGGGCGACGAGGCCCTCGGCATAGTGAGGCAGCGGCTTTTCCCCTTGTGCTCAGTCATTGTGGTGCGCCGGCAAGAGGCCCATGCCCTTTTGGGTGACATGGTATTGGGCAATGTTTGCTTCATCGACGATGACATTCGTCACGGACTAAGCAACGGCTTTTCGTCGTCGCTCGCCGCATCGCTCTGCAAGGGCATGGAGATGGACGAGGCCGTAGGCAAAGCCAAAGAGTTTTGCGAAAGGCAGTTGTCTGCCACAACCGTACTTCAGGGAAGGAGCGCCCAGCTCTACAACGACTTCGTGTCGCTTGTTCGCCGCGACTTTGCCGTCAACAGCGATGTTGCATCCTACTCGGAGAAGCTTAATGTTGGCAGTGCCTATCTCGGTCAAGTGTGCAGGCGCATAGCCGGCAAGAGCCCCAAGAGCATCATCGACGACTTCATAGTGAAAGACATTGAGCGGCAGCTCTCCAAGACCGGCAAGACCATTCAGGAGATAGCCCAGAGTCTCGGGTTCTCGTCGCAGGCGCATTTGTCGAAGTTTTTCAAGAACATTGTAGGCAAATCACCAAGCGAATATAGAACATGGAAGACAGAATGACTTTGAACCGCAACCTTGCGCAGATGCTCAAGGGCGGTGTTATCATGGACGTTACCACGCCCGAACAGGCAAAAATAGCAGAGGCAGCCGGCGCATGTGCCGTGATGGCCCTTGAGCGCATCCCTGCCGACATACGTGCGGCCGGCGGTGTGGCGCGCATGAGCGACCCCAAGATGATAAAAGGCATACAGCAGGCGGTGTCGATACCGGTGATGGCGAAGTGCCGCATCGGCCATGTGGCAGAGGCGCAGATATTGCAGGCCATAGAGATAGACTACATCGACGAGAGCGAGGTGCTCAGCCCTGCCGACAACGTTTATCATATCGACAAAACCAAGTTCGATGTGCCTTTCGTCTGTGGTGCCAAGAACCTCAGCGAGGCGTTGCGCCGCATTGCCGAGGGTGCCACGATGATCCGCACCAAGGGCGAACCCGGCACGGGCGATGTGGTTCAGGCGGTGAGCCACATGAGACTGATGCAGAGCGAGATCCGCCGCCTCGTGGGTATGGCAGAAGACGAACTCTTCGAGGCCGCCAAGCAGTTGCAGGCACCTTACGACCTCGTGAAATATGTTCACGACAACGGCAAGCTGCCCGTGGTTAACTTCGCAGCCGGCGGCGTGGCAACTCCTGCCGACGCGGCGTTGATGATGCAACTCGGTGCCGAGGGCGTGTTTGTTGGCTCCGGCATATTCAAGAGCGGCAATCCCGCCAAGCGTGCCGCTGCCATTGTGCAGGCGGTGACCAACTACAAGGATGCAGCCAAGTTGGCCGAACTCTCCGAGGATCTCGGTCCCGCAATGGTGGGCATCAACGAGGAGGAGATAAAAGTGCTGATGGCGGAAAGGGGCAAATAAATGCGCATTGCAGTTCTTTCCCTTCAAGGCGCCTTCATCGAGCACGAGCACATGCTGCAGAGCCTTGGCGCCGACGTGTTCGAGGTGCGCGAACTTGCCGACTGGCATCAGCCCAAGGACGGGCTGGTGTTGCCGGGCGGCGAGTCCACCACCCAGGCAAAGCTTCTTGGTGACCTCGGTCTCATGGAACCCATGAAGGCCGACATTGAGGCAGGCTTGCCGGTCTTCGGCACGTGTGCCGGTCTCATTCTCCTTGCCAACGACATTGAGGGCAAGCCTGAGCGCCGTTTCGCCACGATGGACATCAGCGCGCGCCGCAACGCCTACGGCAGGCAACTCGGCAGTTTCCGCACCGAGGCGGAGATGGAAGGCGTGGGGCGTATCCCAATGACCTTCATCCGTGCGCCTTACATCAACGGTGTGGGCGGCGACGCAAAGGCGCTTGCCACAGTCGACGGCCACATTGTGGCTGCGCGACAGGGCAACCAGCTCGTAACGGCATTCCATCC